>JBGUHV010000091.1:0-14829 GCA_045112425.1 Oscillospiraceae bacterium | reverse complement strand
AGAGGACTCTGTGTTCTCCATGTGACTACCATTTCTCCTTTGCTCTTCCCACGCCGGGTTTTCTGGGGGCCACTGTGTGCAGCATCGTCCAGCGCTGCACCCGGCGGCTCCCTTTGCGCAAGCAAACCCCAAATGTGGCGTTTTTTCAGCGACATGTGCGGTGAAAAAACTCCTTCGGGCGAGCGCGACGCTCGCCCCTCGCTTCGACCAAACCGGGCATAGCCCGGTGCGATAAAAGCGAGTATCCAAAAAGAGAGCTCAGCCTAAGCTGAGCTCTCTTTTTGCTTAATTTTAGTGGTGGTCGCCGTGGAGCGGATAGTGGATGTGGTGCAGCTCGTGGGCGCGGCCCTTCATGAGCTCGTCGTAGATGTAGTCCAGAGCCGGGTTCTGCTGCGGGATCTTGAGCTCGAGGCGGTCGTCTTCCTTGAAGATCGCCTGGAAGCGCTCAGCCTTGCGCGCATTGGATGCGGGCGGCTGACCGCCGCCGCCGATGCAGCCGTTCGGACAGGCCATGACCTCGATGAAGTGGAAGAACTCTTCCCCGCTCTCGACCTTGGCGATGAGCTTATCGGCATTGCCGAGACCGTTGGCGACCGCGATGCGGAGCGTGGTGTCGCCGGCGGTGACTTCAAAGGCCTTGATGCCCTCGAGACCGCGGACGCCGCACTCGGCGATGGTCTGGATGGTGCCGGGGCTCGCGTCGCCGAGGACGCGGCGGATGACGGCTTCGGTGACGCCGCCGGTGACGCCGAAGATGACGCCCGCGCCGGTATAATCGCCGAGCGGATCATCGGGATCGGAGTCGGGCAGGTTCTTGAAGTCGATGCCGGCTTCCTTGATCATGTGGGCCAGCTCCTGCGTGGTGATGACGAGGTCGATCAGACGCTCGCCGTCCTTTTCGAGCTCGGGGCGGGCAGCCTCGAACTTCTTGGCCGTGCAGGGCATGATGGCGACGGAGTAAACGTCCTCGCCCTTGAACTGCTGACGGATCAGCGCGCCGAACATCTCCATCGGGGAGCCCGCGGTGGAGACCTGCGGCATGAGGTTCGGGTGGGATTTCTCCACGTGCTGAATCCAGCCGGGGCAGCAGGAGGTGAACATGGGGAGCTTGTCGCCGCGCTCGAGCTTCTCGAAGAACTCGGCGGACTCCTCCATGATCGTGAGGTCGGCGGTGAGGTTCGTGTCATACACGACGTCGGCGCCGAGGCGGCGGAGAGCCGTGACGAGCTTGCCGGTGACGGCGGTGTCGGCGGGCATGCCGAATTCCTCGGCGAGGCCGACGCGGACGGACGGCGCGAACTGGACGACGACGCGCTTATTCTTATCGTGCAGCATCGGCCAGAACTGGCGAACCTGATTGTTGATGGTGATCGCGCCCGTCGGGCAGACGGCGGCGCACTGGCCGCAGCCGACGCACTTCGTCTCGGAGAGCATCTTGCCGAAGCCGGGGGCAACAAACGCCTTCTTGCCGCGGTTGTTGAAGTTGATGGCGCCGACGTTCTGCACCTCGGCGCACATGCGCACGCAGAGACCGCAGAGGATGCACTTGGACGGATCGCGCGTGATGCAGGGGCTGGACACGTCCAGACGCTCGCGGCTGTAGGTATTGTCGGAATAGACCTGCTCGTGCACGTCATAGCGCTGGGCATAGGCCTGCAGCTTGCACTTGCCGGACTGGTCGCAGGTGGTGCACTCGGCACGGTGGCTGCCGAGCAGAAGCTCCAGCGTGGTACGGCGGCTCGCAATGACCTGTTCGGTGTGCGTGAAGACCTTCAGGCCGTCCTTCGGCTGCATGGAGCAGGCAGCGTCCATGCCGCCGCGCTCGTTTTCAACCATGCAGATGCGGCAGCCGCCATAGATGGAGAGATTTTCGCAGTAGCACAGCGAGGGAATGTCGATGCCGTTTGCGCGGGCCACCTCGAGCACGTTGCGCTCATTGGTGAACGGACATTCCACGCCGTCGATAAACATTTTCTTTTCCGCCATGACTTAACCCTCCTTGATGGCGCCGACCGGGCAGTTGGCCTTGCACGCGCCGCACTTGATGCACTTGGTGGTGTCGATGGTGTGCTTCTGGCGGACGGTGCCCGTGATCGCGCCGACGGGGCAGTTGCGGGCGCACTTGGTGCAGCCGATGCACTTGTCGGTGATGACGAACTGAGCCAGGTCCTTGCACACGCCGCAGCGGCAGCGCTTATCCCGGATGTGCTCCACATATTCGTCCTCGAAGTTCTGCAGCGTGGAGAGCACCGGGTTCGGCGCCGTCTTGCCGAGGCCGCAGAGCGAGGATTTCTGAATCATTCTCGCGAGCTTCTTGAGCTGGCCGATGTCGTCCATGCGGCCGTTGCCCTGCGTGATGCGGGTGAGAATGTCGTTCATGCGGGTGGTACCCTCGCGGCACGGTGTGCACTTGCCGCAGGATTCCTCGCAGATGAAGTTCATGAAGAACTGCGCAATGTTGACCATGCAGGAGCTCTCGTCCATGACGACGAGGCCGCCGGAGCCGATGATCGCGCCGACCGACTTGAGGCTGTCGAAATCGAGCGGGAGATCGAGGTGATCCTTCGTGAGGCAGCCGCCGGAGGGGCCGCCGATCTGCACGGCTTTGAATTCCTTGTCGTTCTTGATGCCGCCGCCGATATCGAAGACGACCTCGCGCATCGTGGTGCCCATAGGAACCTCGATGAGGCCGGTGTTGTTCACATTGCCGGTAAGGGCGAACGCCTTCGTGCCGGAGCTGCCCTCGGTGCCGACAGAGCGGAACCACTCGGCGCCCTTCTTGATGATATCGGGAACATTGGCAAAGGTCTCGACGTTGTTGAGGCAGGTGGGCTTTTCAAACAGGCCCTTATCGACGGAGCGCGGGGGCTTCGTGCGGGGCATGCCGCGATGACCCTCGATGGAGGCCGTCATGGCAGAGCCCTCGCCGCAGACGAACGCGCCGGCGCCCTTGCTGATGCGAAGATGGAAGCTCTTGCCGGAGCCGAGGATATCGTCGCCCAGGATGCCGAGCTCTTCGGCCTGCTCCATGGCGATCTTCAGGCGCTTGACCGCCATCGGATACTCTGCGCGGACGTAGATGACGCCCTCGGTCGAGCCGGTGGCCACGCCCGCGATGATCATGCCCTCGATGACCTTATGGGGGTCGCCTTCCATGCAGGAGCGGTCCATGAACGCGCCGGGGTCGCCCTCGTCGCCGTTGCAGACGATGTACTTGACGGGCTCCTCGGTATGCGCTGCGACCTGCGCCCACTTTTTACCCGTGGGGAAGCCGGCGCCGCCGCGGCCGCGCAGACCGGAATCGGAGACTTCCTTGATGACCTCGTCGCCCGAGAGCTCGAAGAGCGATTTTACCAGCGCTTCGTAGCCGCCGATGGAGAGATATTCCTCCACGGACTCGGCGTCGATATGACCGCAGTGCTCGAGCAGGCGGCGGGTCTGGAGCTTGTAGAACGGGATGTCCTCCTGGCGCTTACATACGCCGTCCTTGCCCTGATAGCCGAGACGGTCGATGAATTCGCCGCCGATGATGGTCTTCTGGATGATCTCGTCGACGTCATCGACGGAGACCTTGGTGTAGAGCCAGCCTTCCGGCTCGATGCGAACCAGCGGGCCCTTTTCGCAGAAGCCGTGGCAGCCGGACTTCTTGAGGCCGATGGCCTCGCCGCCGTGGTTGTCATTGAGCGCGACCTCGCAGGCTACGCCCAGCGCGTCCATGCGGTCCTTCAGCGCCTGATACACGTTCAGGTTGCCGCCGGCGACGCAGCCGGTGCCGCAGCAGACGAGGATTTTCCGCTTTTCCGCTTCGCGCGCCGCCATGCAGGCCTGCTGCAGGGCGCGGAACTCGGAAAGCGATGCGAGTCTTTGTCTCATCTTCTCAGGCCTCCTCTCTGAGATCCGCCACCAGATCCTTGGCCTTGTCAGGCGTCATGGCGGCGTGAACCGTGTCGTTCACCATGACCACCGGGGAGAGGCCGCAGGCGCCCAGGCAGGATACGATCTCGATGGTGAACAAGCCGTCATCCGAAATGGATTTCTTCTCCGACAGACCCGTGGCCTCCTGCAGGGCCTGGAGCACATCAGCGGATTTGCGAACATGGCATGCCGTGCCCCGGCATACCTTGAGGACATACTTGCCCTTCGCATCCAGGGAGAAGTTGCCGTAGAACGTGGCCACACCGAAGAGGTCTGACTCGCTCATTCCGGTCTTCGCCGCGATATGCTCCAGGGCCTCCTGAGGCAAATAGCGATAGACTTCCTGTACGTCCTGCATGATGGCGATGATCATGGATTTGTCGTTGTTGTGACGCTCCAGAATCTCGTCAATGACCTTCATGTCAAGCTGCTGCATGGTATCGCTCCCTTAGACTCAATTTGTACGGCTTAGAAACCGTCCAGCTTGACTACATTATATAAAATTGTCAAAGCGATTTCAATACGGCGTAATGTACAAATTTTGCCTGTTTTTAAACGAATTGTACAAAAATTAACACTCAGAAAATCAACACTTCGTCCAAAACCGACGAATTATCGCCTTTGTCACAATCCATTTTTTGACTAATATCGAAAAAAGTGATGAATTTCATTGATTTTGTTAATCCATAAACTCGACGAAATAGATACAGAAAGGGACTGCCGCAAAAGCGGCAGTCCCTGGGGTTATTTCTGTGATTTCTGTGAGATCAGCAATCAGTTGCGGCCGAACTGGCAGTCGTTGTTGCCGGAATCGGTGGTCCACATCTCGAGCATGTTGATGGGGTCGTTGAAGTCGGCGATCCAGCCTTCGCGGGCGAAGTCGAAGTTACCGGCCTTGCGCTCCTCCAGGAACACGTTCCACTCCTGCTGCTCAATGCTCAGCTCGATGCCGACAGCAGCCAGATCCTGCTGAATGGCCTCGGCGATGGCAATGTGGCCGGAGGTGGGGTTGGTGATGTAGGTCAGCTGAATCGGGGTGGAAGCGGAGAGCTTGCCGTCCTCGAACTCGAAGCCGGCAGCCTCGAGCAGCTCGATGGCCTTCGCGGTGGTGGCGTCGGCATCGTTGTTGATGGCATAAGCATCATAGTAGCCGTCCTCAGCGTCAGCCTTGAACACGCCGCCGTTACCGTCGGCCATGCCGAGCGGGATGAAGGAGTTGGCAGCGATCTGACCGGTCTGGCCGATGTTCTCGCAGATGTAGTCGCGGTCGATCAGCAGGGAGAAAGCCTCGCGCATGGCAGCGGACTGCTCAGCGGTCTTGCCCTCGAAGATGGAGCTCTGGCTGTTGAAGGCCACATAGTAGGTGCCCAGCTCGTCAACAATGTGGAACTCGGGGTTGTCCAGCAGGGACGCGATCTCGTCGGTGGGAACGGAGTCAGCGAAGTCGAGGTCGCCCGCATTGTAAGCGGCATAGATGGCGGTGTCGTCGGAAGAGAGCATGTACTCGAGCTTCTCAACGGTGACCTGGTCAGCGTTGTACCAGTAGGGGTTCTTCTCATAGGTCATGGACACGTCGTGATCCCAGCCGGTGCAGACATAAGCGCCGTTGGACACGAAGCCGGCGTCGTTGCACCAGCCGCCCGGGTTGGTCTCCCAGTCAGCATAAGCTTCGACGGAAGCCTGCTTCACAGGATAGAAGGTGGGGAACGCCATGAGGTCTTCCATGTAGGCGCAGGGAGCGTCGAGCTTGAAGACGAAGGTGGTGGCGTCGGGAGCGGAGACGTCGATGTCCGGATAGCCGGCGAAGCCGGAGAACATGTAGCTGTAGTCAGCGCCGGTCTCCTCGGAGGCAGCGCGCTTCCAGGAGTAAACAAAGTCTTCAGCAGTCAGGTCGCTGCCGTCGGACCACTTCAGGCCGTCCTTCAGCGTGACGGTGTAGGTCAGGCCGTCCTCGGAAACCTCGTAGCTCTCAGCGCAGGCAGGAACGGTCTCGCCCTTCTCGTCATAGGTGTACAGACCGGAGAAGGAGTTGGCAGCCAGGCAGGCGCCGTCGACGGAGCTGTTGAGCGCGGGATCGAGGAAGTCAGGCTCGGAGGCGAGGTTCAGACGCAGGGTGTCGGAACCGTTGTCCAGCTTGGCATACATGAAGAACTTGGTGGCATAGGGGTTGGAGTAAATGCCGGAGACATAGTCCTTCATCAGGTAGACGTCATTGTAGTAGTAGATCGGAATGACGCAGTAGGTGGCCATGAGGATATCCTCGGCCTGGTGCATGAGCTCGGTGCGCTTGGCAAAGTCGGTCTCGGCCTTGATCTGCGCAATCAGCTCGTCGTACTCAGCCCAGCGGGTCTGAGGGTCGATGAACGCAGCGCTGACGAGATCGCTCGCGTTGGCGCCGGCGTTCGCTGCTTCGCTGCCGGCGGGTTCACTGGCTTCCTTGCTGCCGCAGGCGACAAGCGTGAAAACCATGATGAGGGCCAGAAGCAATGCGACGTACTTCTTCATAGTTTTACCTCCAAGTAAAATATTTTTAGTCCCTTTTCAGGGTGACTAACGATAATTAGACCATGCCGGATGGTTATTTGTTCCAGCAGGCGACGAAATGCTCGCTGCCGCGGTCGGTCAGCGTGGGGCACTCGGCGGCGCACTGCTCGGTGGCAAAGCGGCAGCGGGTGCGGAACGGGCAGCCGGTGGGCATTTTCAGGGGGCTCGGAACGTCGCCCTCCAGCAGAATGCGCTGACGGGCGCGGGTGATCTTGGGATCCGGGATCGGCACGGCGGAGAGCAGCGACTCGGTATAGGGATGGATCGGATGGCCGTTGAGCTCATCCGCGTCGGCGATCTCCACGATTTTGCCGAGATACATGACGGCGATGCGCTTGGAAATGTGGTGCACCACCAGCAGGTCGTGGGCGATGAAGAGATAGGCCACGCCCAGCTTCTCCTGCAGCTCCTCGAACATGTTGATGACCTGCGCCTGAATGGACACGTCCAGCGCGGAAACCGGCTCGTCACACACGATGAACTTGGGATCGACCGCGAGCGCGCGGGCGATGCCGATGCGCTGGCGCTGGCCGCCGGAGAACTCGTGGGCATAGCGGCGGGCGTGCTCCGCGTTCAGACCGACGTAGCTCATGAGCTCGAGGATCTTCTCGCGGCGCTCCTTGCGATTGGAGCAGAGATTGTGCACGTCCAGCGGCTCGCCGATGATGTCCTCGACCGTCATGCGCGGGTCGAGCGAGGAATAGGGATCCTGAAACACCATCTGCATTTCCTTGCGCATGCGGGTGATGTTTTTATCGGTGACCTCTTCCCCGTTATAAATCACCTGACCGGCCGTGGGCTTGTACAGACGCAGAATCGTGCGGCCGACGGTCGTCTTGCCGCAGCCGGATTCGCCCACGAGACCGAGGGTCTCGCCCTTGCCCACGGTAAAGGAGACGTCGTCGACGGCCTTGAGGGGAATGGTCTTGCCCCAGCCGGCCTTAACGGGGAAATACTGCTTCAGATTTTTGACCTCTACGAGCGCTTCACTCATCGGCAGCCACCCCCTTTTCAAACGCTTCCTTCACGTTCATCCAGCAGGCAGCCTTGTGATCGCTGTTGATCCAGACTTCCTCCGGAACCTCCGTGAGGCAGATTTTCATCGCCGCGTCGCAGCGAGCGCAGAAGGCACAGCCGGCGGGCAGATTGAGCATATTGATGGGCGTGCCCTCGATGGGAACGAGCTTCTTCTTCATGTTGTTCACATTCGGAATGGATCTCAGCAGCCCCTTGGTATATTCGTGCCTGGGATTGTAGAAAATCTCGGCGGCGGTGCCGCGCTCGCAGATGCGGCCGCCGTACATGACGACGATGTTATCGCACATATCGGCGATGACGCCCAGATCGTGCGTGACCAGAATGACGGCCATGCCCAGCTTCTTCTGCAGCTCCTGAATGAGCTCGAGAATCTGCGCCTGGATGGTCACGTCCAGCGCGGTGGTCGGCTCGTCCGCGATGAGGATATCCGGCTCGCAGGCGAGGGCCATGGCAATCATGACGCGCTGGCGCATGCCGCCGGAGAGCTCAAAGGGATACTGCTTCATGCGCTTGGCGGGCTCGTTGATGCCGACGAGCGTGAGCAGCTCCTCCACGCGGGCGTCGGCCTCCTTGCCGCGCTTCTCGGTGTGGAGCACCACAGCCTCCTTCATCTGACTGCCGATGGTGAACACCGGGTTCAGGCTGGTCATGGGGTCCTGGAAGATGATGGAGCATGCCTTGCCGCGGAAATGCTGCATCTGCTTCTCGCTCCAGCCGGTCAGATCCTCGCCCTTATAGAGAATTTTGCCGCTGACGACCTTGCCGGTATCGGCAAGAATCTGCATGATGGAATACGCCGTGACGGATTTGCCGGAGCCGGACTCGCCCACGATGCCGAGGATCTCGCCCGGATCCAGATCAAAGCTCACGCCGTTGACGGCCTGGACCTCGCCCGCGTCCGTGAAGAAGGACGTGTGCAGGTCCTGTACACTTAACAGTTTTTCAGACATGCTCGTCACCTCTTCAGTTTCGGGTCGAAGGCGTCGCGCAGACCGTCGCCGATGAGGTTCAGGCTCAGCACGATCAGACAGATGATGATCGCCGGGAAGACCAGCTTATACGGATAGCTCTGCAGGCCTTCGCGCGCGGCGTTGGCCAGCGAGCCCAGCGAGGGCATGGGCGCCTTGACGCCGATGCCGACGAAGCTCAGGAAGCTCTCGGTGAAGATGGCCGAGGGGATCTGCAGAGCGGTGGAGATGATGATGACGGACAGGCAGTTGGGCAGGATGTGCTTGCGGATGATGCGGCTGCCCTTGGCGCCGATGGAGCGGGCGGCGAGAATGTACTCGTTCTCCTTGATGGAGAGAATCTGGCCGCGGATCAGGCGGGCCATGCCGACCCAGTAGAGCAGGCCGAACACGATGAACAGACTGACCATGTTTGTGCCCAGCTTTGCGAGCACGCTGCCGCTTCTGAAATGCAGAATTTCGTTGAGCACGACGGACAGGAGGATGACCATGAGCATATCGGGCAGAGAATAGATCACATCCACGATGCGCATCATGATCAGGTCTGTCCTGCCGCCGACATATCCGGAGATGCTGCCGTAGAGCATGCCGATGATGAGCACGATGATGCTGGCGAAGAGACCAATGGAAAGGCTCACGCGCGTGCCGTAAATGACGCGCACGAAATAGTCACGGCACTGCTCATCCGTGCCGAAAATGTGCGGGAAGCGGGAACCGCCGTTGTCGATGTATTCCTGCTCCATCTCACTGTAGGTGAAGGGAGCGAGGTTCTTGGCGCCCTTGTCGCGTCTGCCCTCGACGGTAAGGATCTCGGAATAGCTGTAGGGCACGATGGCGGGGGCGATGAAAATCGTGAGGATGATGACGAGCAGCACGATCAGGCTGCCCACGGCCAGAGGGTTCTTGAAGAGCTTGCGCATACCGTCCTTGAAGAAGGTGGTGCTCTCGCTCATGACGTCCTGCTGGCGCTTTTCGTCCTCGGTCGCAGGGGCAAAATTCTCCGCAGAGAACTTCGACAGATCCATCTGCATGCTGAGGGGATTTTTCTTCGGCATTTCCTGTTTGTCCAAGATTTCCCCTCCTCTCAATCGAAGTTGATCCGCGGATCAACCAGCTTGTAGAGCAGATCGCAGATCAGGTTGGCGATGACCATAAGCGTGGCCAGGAAGATGGTCGTGGCCATGATCAGGGTGTAGTCGCGGTTGGTGATGGCGGTGACGAACTTGCTGCCGAGGCCGCCGATGGTGAAGATGGTCTCGATGACCATGGAGCCGGTGATGATATACGCAATCTGCGGGCCGGCATAGGTGATGACCGGAATGAGCGAGTTGCGCAGCGCGTGCTTGAAGATCATCTTGAAGCGGCTCACGCCCTTTGCGCGCGCGGTGCGGATATAGTCCTGACTGAGCGCGTCGAGCATGCTGGTCTTGGAAAGGCGGGTGATGTATGCCATGGGATAGGCCGCCAGAGCAATGACCGGCAGAAGATAATTGTTGCTGGTGGCGCTCCAGACGGGCACCCACTGCAGCTCAATGCAGAAGATCAAAAGCAGCAGCGTGCCGAGAATGAAGCTGGGCACGGCCGTAAACAGCGTGGAGAAAAAGACGATCACACGATCCGGCCAGCGGTTGCGCATCAGGGCGGCGGTGCTGCCGAAGACCGTTCCCAGAATGAGCGCGACGACCATGGCGGAGATGCCGAGGCGCGCGGAAATCGGAAACGAGTCGCCGATGATGGCGCTGATCTCGCGTCCGTTTTTCAGCGAGACGCCGAAATCACCGTGCAGCATATTCTTCATATAGAGCAGAAACTGCTGCGGAACCGGCTTATCCAGATTGTAGCGGGCGTTCAGCGCAGCGATGGTCGCCTCGCTCAGCGCCTTTTCACGGTTGAACGGTCCACCGGGGATCGCGTGCATCAGGAAAAATGTGATGGCGCATATGATGAACACCGTAATGACAGCGAGCAGAATGCGTTTGACAACATATTTTGTCACATTCCCCTCTCCTTTCTCTTCTGTTTGATCCGATTTGCTGAAAACTCCCGGCGCAGACTTCCCACATTCGCCCCACGGGAGCGATTTGGAGATGCTGACCCAATTTAGTATCATACAAATTGTTGAGTATTTTATCACTTTACATCAAAAAAAGCAAGCGATCTGCCGAGAAATCAAGTTATCGCTTTCAAGATTTATCATTATGCATGAAAAAAGCAGTTCCGGCTCTGTTTTCTTCGGCGAGATGCGTGAAGTCAACAAAACCGAAACTTGCGAAACGGACAATTTTGCGTTACAATCATTAGCAACTGACAAAAAGGAGTTCCGAGTCGATGGATTTTCAAGGTTTCAGCCCGGAGGCCAGCGCCTTTCTCTGGGAGCTTCGGTTCAACAACGAGCGACCGTGGTTCAACGCACACAAGGAGGAGTTTCTGACGCTGGTGGACCGCCCGTTCCGCGCGCTGGCGGACGAGGTGTTCGAGCGGATGCAGGAAGCGTTTCCGAAGCGGGAGTGGTATGTGCACGTCTCGCGCATTTACCGCGACGCGCGCCGGCTCTACGGCCGCGGGCCGTACAAGGATCATCTCTGGTTCACGCTGCGGTGCGACGCATCAAAGGACGAGGAGGTGCCGGGGTTTTACTTCGGCTTCGACCCGGAGGGCTATGACTACGGCATGGGCTACTGGAGCTCACGGGCACAGCTCATGGAGCGCTACCGCCGCATCACGCTTGCAAACCCCAAGCCGCTCGAAACGCTCGCACGGCGGCTGGAAAAGCAGGACACGTTCTCTCTCGGCGGCGAGCCCTACAAGCGGCCGAAGGCGGAGCACTCTTCCCTGCTCGATCCGTGGCTGAACCGGAAGTGGATCGCCGTCGGCTGCGAGAAGGGGCACGACGAGCTCTCGCGCAGTCACGCGCTCGCGGACGAGGTCGTGAAGGGGTTTACGTTCCTCGTGCCGTATTATGATTATTTCGACGGATTAAGGCATATGGCGGACTGAATATGAAAAGGGACACGCTTCAAGCGTGTCCTTTTTCGGGCCGCCAGTGGCCGTCGGCCCCTACGATGGAGCGGTGCGTATTCGCCGAAGCACGGCAATAAAAATGCGCATGTCTGCCGGGTCGTCGAGGACGCCGACCCCTACGATACAGCCTCGCAGAGTTCGCGCAGAGCGCGAGCATCAAAATAAGAGGCTCGCAAGCGAGCCTCTCATTTTGGGCGCGACAGCTGCCAGAAGGCAACAGCGCTGGCGGCGGCGACGTTGAGACTGTCGACGCCGTGCGACATGGGGATCTTGACCGTATAGTCGCAGTCGGCGATGGTTTTGGCGGCGAGACCGTCGCCCTCCGTGCCGAGAATGACGGCGAGCTTTTCCTCCGCCATCAACGTTGGATCGTCGATGGAGACCGAATCGTCCTTGAGCGCCATGGCGGCGGTTTTGAAGCCGAGGGCGCGCAGCCGCTCAAGCCCGGGGTGCGGCCAGTCGGAAACATGCTCCCCGATCTGCGTCCACGGGATCTGGAAGACGGTGCCCATGCTGACTCTCGCGCTGCGGCGGTAGAGCGGGTCGGAGCAGGCGGGCGTTAAGAGCACGGCATCCATGCCGAGGGCGGCGGCGGAGCGGAAGATCGCGCCGACGTTCGTGGGGTTCATGACGTCCTCGAGCACGACGATGCGGCGGGCGTTTTGGCAGATCTCCTCCACAGTGGGGAGATCCTTCCGGCGCATGGAGCAGAGCACGCCGCGCGTGAGCTTATAGCCCGTAATCTGCTCGAGCACGTCCATGGGCGCGGTATAGACCGGCACGCCGCAGCGCGCGATCACGTCGGCTGCCTGACCTTCAATGTGCTTTCGCTCCATGAGGAGCGTGACGGGCTCATACCCCGCGTCAAGTGCGCGGTGGATGACCTTGGGGCTTTCGGCGATGAAGAGCCCCTCCTCGGGCTTGTCGCGGTTCATGAGCTGGCGCTCGGTCAGACGCGCGAACGCGTCGAGGTTCGGATCGGAAAAATCTGTGATCTCAATGATCTCCATGGCAGACTCCTAAAATGTAAATTCCGCGCGGGTAAAATCGCGGCCGAGGTCTTCGAGCAGACTCTCGATGTAAGAAATCGTAAAGGCGTCGGTCTCGCGCCAGCGGCGGAGTATCGTCTCATCCCGCTCGGCGAGATCCATGCGGCCGGTGAAATAGGCGGTGTTCAGATCGGCGAGATATTCCGCCGACGCCGCGTCTCCTGCGGCCATGCCCTGATGGAAGGCGTTCTCCCGGAAAAAGGCCGTCGCCTCCGCCTGCAGCCCGGCAGGCGCGGCGGAGCGGGCAGTATAGTCACAGCTCTCGGCCGTAAGGCGCAGAATGCCGCAGAGGCAGTCCGCAACGGAGAGCGCGCCGGTGACAATCTCGGTGAGACCTCCCTCCTGCCGGACATGCTGGATGTGCATATGGCCGGAGAGGTTCACCGCAACGTGGTATTGGCGGTAGAGGCGCAGCAGCCGCTCGCGGTTCGTGATGGCGAAGCCGTCTACGAAGCGGGAATTGTGCTGCAGAACGGTCTGGTGCGAAACGGCAATGACCCGATCCCCTGCCGCCTGCGCCGCCTGCAGCTGCGATTCGATCCATGTGAAGGATTCCTCCGGGATCGTATCGTCCTGCCCAGAGGTGTTGCAGTCCACGAGCAGGATGCGCAGACCGTCGCAGAGGCGATATACATAGCTGAGAGAGTGTTCGTCCTCGCTCAGCGCCTCGTCATAGCCGAAGGCGGCATAGAGACTGCGAAAATCGGCGGCCGTGATGCTCTCGACCGGGGCGATCTGATCGCCCTCAAAGCGGGCGGCGTTCGGGTTTTCCAGATCGTGGTTGCCCGGAAGCACCAGAACGGGCACGCCCTGCTCCTCGAGCGCGGCGCATCTGGCGGCGAACGCCTCGTGGCTCTCGCGCTCGCCGTTGAACGTGAGATCGCCGGAGAGAATCAGCGCCGCGGGGCGCTCGGAGGCCGCGCGGGCAAAGAGCGCGTCGGTGATCTCCCCGATGCGCTGCATGTACTTTCCGTCGGCGTGGGTGACGACGTTCAAAAACGCCTCGCCGCCGTCAGTAAGACCCGGCGCGAGATCGTGCGGATCGGTGGCAATCATGAGCGTCACCGGAGCCATGGGCGCATAGGACACGGTTATCCCCTCCTCCCGGGGCGACAGGCGCGCGAGCAGCACAAGCGCCGCCGCGGCCAGACACAGAAACAATACGGGCGTTTTCCACTGCATATGATTCACTCCTGAAAGCATTGTAGCGGAAAACGGCCGAAACGTAAAGAGAAAAGCGCCCTTTGCGGGCGCTTTTCTGTCGCTGTGCGGTTTAGAAATCCCAGGGGAAGAGGGCGTGGCCGCTCATTGCGAGATTCGCGGCGGCTTCGATGATTTTGAACTCATCCGTCTTGACGGTGACGACGCCGTCCTTGTCCGTCATCGTCTCCTCAATGGAGGCAATGCGGCCGTCCTCACCGACGTTGTAGCGATAGGTCGACGTATCCTTGGCGCCGTCGCTGTTCGTGAAGACCTGCTTGACCATGCTGCCGGCCTCGTCATATTCATAAGTCCAATCGCTCCAGCTGGTCGAGCCGTCATAGCGCGAATCATAGTGCGAACGGGTCGTATTGCCATTCGCATCGTACTCATAGGTTTCAACGGCGTTCGGGGTGGTCTGATTGTCCGCGCTGAAGCTCTCGCGCTTCGTCATGTTGCCGTCCTTGTCGTAGCTCATACGGGCGGTCAGCTTGCCGTCGCCGTCCTTCGTGGCAATGACGCGGTCTGAATTGCCGTCATACTCATACACGGTGACGAGCGCATCGCCGTCATCAAATTTTGTGGTCTCCTTGACGACGCGGCCGAGGGCGTCCTTCTCTGTGGTGGTCACGCCGCTGCGTTCGCCGTCGCCCCCGACGTTAAAGGTGCCGTCCGGCGTCTCGCGCTTGACGTATACGCCCTTGGCGTCGAAGATGTGCTTCTCCCACTGCTTGCCGTCGAGCGAGGTGACGCGGATGTTGAGCGCGTTGCTGTCATACTCGAAGATGTATCCGGTTTCGGTTCCGTCGGGGTTCTGAATGGTCTCCCGAACGAGAACCGCGTGCTCCACGTGGAACGTGCGGTAAAGGAACGTGACAATTTGGGCGCGGGTGCAGGGCGCAGCGGGAGAGAAGGTGGTCTCGCTGGTACCGTTGGTGACGCCGTTTTCAAACGCCCAGAGGATGGCGTCATAGGAGTAGGAAGTCCTGTCCGTAACATCGATGAACGGGGATTGCGTGATGCCGGCGCTCGGCTTGCCCATCGCGCGCCAGAGGAACGTGGCCACCTGCTCGCGCGTGCAGGGCTGGTCGGGG
>JBGUHV010000090.1:0-2498 GCA_045112425.1 Oscillospiraceae bacterium | reverse complement strand
TGTCGCACGGGATGCCACATATCAGCCGATTTACAGCACCAGCACCACGCTGGTTGTCATGCAGGGCGGCTCCACCTCGGTTTACGGCAACCGCAGCGCCGCCAACACGCTGGCCAACAACCTCTCCAAGCTCTTAAACGGCGAGATGCTCCGGCGTACCATCGCCGCCGAGCTCGGCGTGGACAAGGTGGACGGTCAGATTTCCGCAAAAACGATTCCGGAGTCCAACCTGGTGGTCGTGACGGTCACCAGCTCGACCCCGCGCATGGCGTTCAGCATTCTGCGCGCCGCCATGGAGCACTATAATGACCTCGGCAGCCGCTCGCTCGGCAAGATTTCCGTCGCCGTGCTGTATCCGGCTTCGGCGCCGGTCTCGCCGATTAACAACCCCGGCAGTAAAAAGGCCGCGAAAACCGGCGCGCTGGCGGGCGCCGTTCTCATGACGGCGGCCATCGTTCTCTTTGCATTTTTCCGCGATACGGTCAAGTCCGAAAAAGAGGTGGAGGACAAGCTCGACACCCGTCTGCTCACGGTTGTCCACCACGAGCGCAAGGCCAAGACACTGCGCGAGCGCCTGAGCCGTGAAAAGAAGAGCCTGCTCATCACGTCGCCGACCACCGGCTTCCTCTATGTGGAGACAATCAAAAAGCTGCGTGCCCGCGTGGAATATCAGATGAAGCGCTCCGGTGCGAAGGTCATCATGGTCACCTCCGTGAGCGAAAACGAGGGCAAGAGTACGATTGCGACGAATCTGGCGCTCGCCATGAGCCGCAAATACAAAAACGTTCTGCTCATCGACGGCGATATGAAAAAGCCTGCGCTGCATAAGATCCTCGGCTATCAGGAGGAAGAATATGAGACGCTCTCCGAGCTGCTGCGCGGCGAGTGCTCGCTCTCCGACGCGCTGCTGATCGATCCCAAGCGTCATCTGAACACGCTGCTCAACCGCAAGGGCATCGAGGATTCCTCCGAGCTGCTAAAGAGCGAGCGCATGGCGCAGCTCATTCAGGCAGCCCGTCAGCAGATGGACGTCGTCATCATCGATACGCCGCCGATGGCGGTCAGCCCGGACGCCGAGTGCATCGCCGATGTTGCGGATGCTTCGATCATCGTTGTGCGTCAGGATGCTGCCCAGGTGCGCGTGATCAATGACAGCATTGATATTCTGAATCTGTCCAGAGCGGAGCTTCTGGGCTGCGTGCTGAATAACTATTACACCACCGAGTTTGCCGATCATCTCGGCTATGGCTACGGCGGACGCTACGGCTACGGCGTCAAGTACGGCTATGGCCGCACGGGCTATGGCTCCAAGGTTGGCTATGGCTCCAAAATCGGCTATGGTTCTAAAATCGGCTACGGCTCCAAGCTTGGCTATGGCGCCGGAGCAGGGGAGGAGGACGCATGAAACAACAGGATCAGGTTTCCTCCGCGCTGGAGATGAATCATCTGCTGCAGATGTTCATCCGCGGATTTCACAGGCTCTGGCTCTATGCGCTGATTCTCACCCTGGCGCTCACGGGGTATATGGGGCTTCAGGCCTGGCGGAGCTACGTTCCGTCCTATACCGCTTCCGCGACGTTTACGGTCTATTCCACCAGCGCCCTGCAGTCCACCTCTCAGACTTACAATACGGCCACGGCTGAGCAGATGGCCAAAACCTTCCCGCACATCCTCACGAGCGGCGTGCTCAGTCAGATCATCCGCGAGGATCTCGGCGTTAAGAGCCTTCCGACCATCACGGCAAAGGCCGTGGATGAGACGAACTTTCTGGATCTGAACGTCACCGGCCGCGACCCGCAGCTTTGCTATGACGTGCTGCAGTCGGTCATCAAGAACTATCCGCAGGTCTCCGAGCTTGTCGTCGGCCCGACGGTGCTGGAGCTCGTGGATGAGAGCGGCGTGCCCGCGGAGCCGACGAATCAGCGAAACTGGACCGGCGCCGCAAAGAAGGGCGCGCTGATCGGCATTGTGATCAGCGTCGCCGCCATGCTGGCCTACGGCTATGTCAAGGCCACGGTCATGGATCGAACGGATATGGAGTCCGGCTCCAACGCCAAGTATCTCGGCGGTCTGCCGCAGCTGACGCAAAAGCGCCGCACCAACGCTGCGGATCGGCCGATCACGCTTCTGGACACTGACAGTCGATCGTATCGCGAGGCGTTCCGACTGGTCACGGTGCGAATGGAGAAATATCTGCGCACGCACGGCAAGCAGACTATGCTGGTCACCAGCGCCATTCCCGGCGAGGGAAAAACGACCGTCGCGTTCAATCTGGCCATCTCGCTCACGCAGCACAGCCAGCATGTCATCATTGTGGACTGCGATCTGCGAAATCCCTCCGTCTACAAAATGACGAATCAGGAGGTCTGCCCGGGGCTCGGCGACTATCTGCGTGAAAAGGTCAAGCTGCGCGACGTTTCCAAGCGGCTGATCCACAAGTCTGACCGCGAGGGTATGCCGGACATCCTCTATGCCGGCGCCGCCGGAAAAACCTCTCC
>JBGUHV010000089.1:0-6050 GCA_045112425.1 Oscillospiraceae bacterium | reverse complement strand
GAAAGAAACCTCTTTTGTCCGTCAGGACAAAAGAGGTTTCTGTTGCTTGAGAGGCAGCGAATTACATGATATAATTTGTTTCATTATTTAATGGAAGGACGGACGAACATGTTTCATATATTCAGAAAAACCGCTGCGATTGATGTTGATGAGCAGAAAGTCAATACGTTTGCCGCGTGGTTTTTTGAGCACGGAGACAGGATCATAGATAGCGTTGAGAACCGGATGACCGACCGGCAAAAGATGCTGTCGACCTTGGATGAGGTGGAGAGACAGCTTGCATTGGTATATCGTGACGGTTATCAAGGCCGCATCGAATTCGATTACGGCGGCATGGGTGACGATTGGGAATTAAATCTTTATCATAAAAACAACGCTTTTTTGAACAAGGCGGCCGGTATGATTGCGGCGAAAATGAACGAAAGGAACGATCCAAAGTGGAAAGTCAATATCAGCAAATAGGCGCATGGATGCCAAGCGTTAGATCCGGTGCAATTTCACAATAGCTCCTCGGGTTCGGATGGGATGTTTTCTTCGTGGAGGGATACGCCGCTTTTCCTTCCTTTGACAAAACAAATCCCTTGCGGTTTTGCGCTCTATCGCTTACAATGAATAACACAGTAACACTGCTGAGACAAAGAAGGAGAAAACTGCATGAAGAAGAAATTGTTAGCATTGCTGCTGGTGCTGTGCATGTCCCTCAGCCTGCTGCCCTTCGGCGCGGCCGCGGCTGGCTTTCAGGATGTCCAGCCCGGCGCGTATTACTATGATCCCGTCGACTGGGCGGTGAACCACGAGCCGCAGATCACGAACGGCACCAGCTCCACCACCTTCAGCCCGAACAACACCTGCAAGCGCTGCGAGGTGGTCACCTTCCTCTGGCGTGCCTTCGGTGCGGTGAAGATGACGGGGAAGAACCCCTTCGAGGACGTCCAGACCACGGATTATTACTATGACGCGGTTCTCTGGGCCGTGGAGAAGGGCGTCACCAACGGCACGGATGACACGCATTTCAGCCCGAACAAGCCCTGCACGCGCGAGCAGGTGGCGACGTTCCTGCATCGCGCCTCCGGCAGGCCCGACACAAAGGTGCTGGTCTCGCCCTATGCAGACGTGCTGGACAAAGAGCAGTATTCTTTTACCCCGATCCTTTGGGCGTATGAAAACGGCATCACGAACGGCGTGAGAGCGAACGCCTTCGGCCCCGCGTCTCCCTGCACCCGCGGGCAGATCGTCACGTTCCTCTACCGCGCGCTGGCAAAGCCGCTGCCTCCCGTGGAAACGGACGGAAAATTCCACTTCCAGCTCAAGGTCGCCTCCAAGTATATGACCGAAATCTTCGGCGAGCCGATGGTCGAGGCCTGGTTCAATCTGGTTGACGCGATCATGGCCGGTAAAACCGAGTTTGCCTGCCCGGACGACCATACCTATGACTGGGTGACCGGTCAGTTCCCGGACAAGTGCCTCCCGCCGCTGCATGGTCATATCTGGGCTGTTGAACCGGACGACCCTGTGAAAAACGGCGTTGCCCGCTTCATGTATGACATTCCCTATTCCGAGGTAAAGGCAATGATTGCGGACTTTTCCAAGCAGGTTGAGGACATCCTCAACGAGACCATGAAGCCGGAAAACACCGATTTTGAAAAGGCACTGCTGCTGTACAACTATTTTGACTCGCACTATATCTATGACTGGAACGCGTATGAAGACAATTTCCAGGGCAAGGCGGATTATCTCTCCAGCTATCGCTTTTTCACTGAGGAGAAAGGAATCTGCCAGGAGATCTCCGTCGCCTATTCCTATCTGCTGATGCAGGCCGGCGTGGAGGCCGGAACGGTTGCCGGCGTCGGCGACAGCGGGGAAGGGCACCAGTGGAGCTATATCCGACTGGGCGGCCATGACTATCACATCGATCCCACCTGGGTGCTCGAAAAGGACGGCAAGCTCGCCTATTTCCTCATGACCGATGCAGAGCGCTCTTCCCAGGGCGGCTTCCCAATAGACGGATTCTGGTATCTTTCCAACTATTCGCAGGATCATCCGCACCCGGCATACGCCGCGAACGATGAGACCTTCGCCGAGCTCTGGCCGGGCTATTATGAAATGCTTAATCTCGATGAGCAGACCCTGACCTATTCCGCGGAAGGCGACAATGGCGAGTGGTCGACGAAGACCTTCAGCTACAAGGGTTATTAAGTCATTTCAGAAGAAGGAAGGAAACAGAATGAAACAATCCCAACGGTATCTTGCGCTGCTGCTGAGTCTGGTGCTGCTGCTTGCAGTGGCCGCCGGCTGCGGCAAGCGCGGGGAGGAACCCCAGCCGGCCGCGTCTGAGAGCCCGGTCGAAGCCTCGGCAGAGGTCGCCGAAGAGACGCCGGCAACTGCGCCCGAGCGTCAGCACGGCGAGCGCTTTGAGGATACGATCATGATCGAGGGCATGGAGGAGACCGTCCGCCTCGAGCATTTCATCCACGAGACTGCGGGCTTCGCGGTCGACTATGACTATGAGTCGTTCATCTGCCGCAGCGCAGCGGATCGGCTGATGATCATCTGGGGCTACGATGACCCCAAGACCCCCGAGAACTATATTGAGATCTCCTACAGCCCGGAGAAGGCCGAGAGCGTTGCCGATGCGATTGAGAAGGCGCTCTCCGAGGACTATGAGGTCTACCGTGACACAGGCAAGCTGAGCAGCGGCCTCGAGTGCATCCGGATGGACGCCTCCGCCATTCGCGGCGGCGCCAATACGGCCGATGTGATTCAGGACGTGTATGTCATCCCCGCGCCCGACGGCTGCCGCGTCGCCAAAATACAGTATATCCCCGAGGGATCCGACGGCTTCGGCAGACGGCTGGACTATCTGGTGAATACCATCACCGTCATGGAGGCGCAGGGCGAAAGAGCCCTCTCCGATGAACAGGCACTCGCCGCCATCAAGCGCTATTGCCTGCGCAGCAACCCTGCGCTGGCGGAGATCGTGAACGCCGGGGAGCATGAGGTCTTCTGGCAGGTCTCTGAGTACAGCGAGGAGCAGATCGTCATCCTCTACCGCTCCTATACGGGCGCCGAGGTTCGCTACTATATCGACCCCGTGACCGGCGACGCCTACGCGACCGAGTTCATGTCCGGCATCACCGCGGAGGAACAGCGCACGGACGAGACCCTTAACGTCTGGGACTACGTGAACTGGTGGTAAAAAAACCAAGTGCATCAAAAAGACGCATGACCGGGTTCGGTCATGCGTCTTTCTCATATGCGGTTCAGAACTTCTCTGCGAGTGCCTCGGCCTGCGCAATGCCGTCGGTCTTGTCGATATCGCCGACGGAGAACACGCCCAGCACGAGCACCTCGCCCGCGACGGTCCATTTGTTCAGCGCGGCAGTGCGCTCGAAGGGGATTCTCACGCCGTCGAGAATCGTCGGATCCTCCTCCTCACAGCAGCAGATCAGCGCACATTCCTTGCCGAAGAATTCCGCCTTCTCGCCGATCACGAAGCTGAACATCTTGTCCATCACGGCCTTGATCTGACTCGGCACGGAGTACCAGTATACCGGGCAGGAGAAGACGAGCGCGTCGGCTGCGAGAATATCGTCCGCAATCGTGTTGAAGTCATCGTCAAAGGAGCAGGGCTTGCCGGTTTTGTAGCAGGTCTGGCAGGCGTGGCAGAAGTTGAGCTTCAGCGCGGCGGTGTCAATGACCTTCACCTCGTGCGCCTTCGCCCCCGCGGCGTCGGCAAAGGCGCGCGCCATGCGGTTGCTGTTGCCGTCCCTTCGGGCGCTTCCGGTCAGAACCATAATCTTTTTAGACATTTCGTTTCCCTCCATCATTTTTCAGGTGCTTTCATTGTACCCAAACGGGCGGGGAAGCGCAAGTACCGGCATTTCCGCAAGGTACTTACCCGAGGGAAAGCTTTGCTTGTGTGACCTGTGAACTTTCTTTTCTGAACTGTATATGGTATAATCACCGCATCTGAACAAAAACAAAGGAGATCAACCCACCATGAGAATTGCGGTTACCTATGAAAACGGAAATGTCTTCCAGCACTTCGGCCACACCGAGACCTTTAAGGTCTACGAGGTTGAGGACGGCAAGGTCGTGAGCAGCGAGCTCATCGGCTCCAACGGCAGCGGCCACGGCGCGCTCGCGAGCCTCCTGAACGACCAGGGCATCGACGTGCTTATCTGCGGCGGCATCGGCGGCGGCGCGCAGTCCGCGCTCGCCGAGCGCGGCATCGAGCTCTGCGCCGGCGCAAGCGGCGATACGGACGAGGCGGTTGAGGCCTATCTGCGCGGCGAGCTCGTCAACACCGGCGCCAACTGCGACCACCATCACCACGGCGAGGGTCATTCCTGCGGCGATCACGGCTGCGGTGATCATGACCACGACTGCGGCGACTGCCACGGCGGCCCCGAGGGCAAGAACGTCGGCAAGCGCGTCCGCGCGCACTATCGCGGCACGTTCAATGACGGCACGCAGTTCGACTCCTCCTATGACCGCGGCCAGCCGCTGGAATTCGTCTGCGGCGCGGGTCAGATGATCCCCGGCTTCGACAAGGCCGTGGCCGATATGGACGTCGGTCAGGTCATCGACGTGCATCTCATGCCCAATGAGGCCTACGGCGAGAAGAATCCCAACGCCGTCTTCGCCGTCGAGATCGTGAAGCTCCCCGGCGCGGAGAGCGTCTCGGTCGGTCAGCAGGTCTATCTGCAGAACCAGTACGGTCAGCCCTTCCCGGTGAAGATCGTCGCCAAGGACGACACGACCATCACCTTCGACGCCAACCATGAGATGGCGGGCAGGGAGCTGAACTTCCGCATTGAGCTCGTCGAGGTGCTCGACGCATAAGGCGGACCCATATCATCACAACCGGCGGAAGTTTCTTGACACTTCCGCCGGTTCTGTTATAATAAAATCGTCTAAATTGAACAACAGAATGCATTCTGTGACCAATCAGGAAGGAGAACGCCCTATGAGCAGCTTCAAAGACCTTCGCATCGTCGATAATTTCTATCAGACGAGCTCCTATTTTCCCATGCCCACCGTCATGATCTCCACGCTGGCAGAGGACGGCAGCACCTCCGTGGGATCCTATTCGCTTTGCTTCCCGTATTATATTGCGGGCAAGGACTATTACGCCATGGTGCTCGAGGCGCGCAATTCCTCCAACACCGCGCAGCACTTGCTCGCAGGCCGCAAGCAGGTGGCCATCAACTTCATGCCCGAGGGCCGGGGCTATCACAAGAAGATCGTGGCGCAGGGCTGGCCGGGCGACACGCCCGCCGAGAAGATGAAGAACTTCGGCTTCACGCTCGAGGACGGTCTCTGCATCGCGGAGGATCCCGCCACGCCGCGCCCGAAGGTCATTTCCGAGGCCTATCAGGTCATGGAATGTACCTGGATGAGCGATCTGGAAAACGCCACCGAGGACATCGGCCGCAAGCTCGTCGACGGCTGCTATCCGCCTCCGTACCGCGATTTCAACGGCATCACCACGCAGTACGGCGCGCACTTCATCCTCCGCATTGACAAGATGCTCATGAAGCCGCAGTATCATGATAATATCATCAACGGCGTCAAAGGCAGGCTCTGGCCGAACGTGCTCATCTGCCACGGCTACCGCGACAGTAAGAACTTCTGGTTTGCCAGGACCCCGCGCCTCAAGCCCGAGCTTCTGCCGCTGCGCAACGCCTCGCTCGATTCCGTGCGCTATGCCGCCGACCGCACCGACCCGGAGGTGCACTTCACGGACGATGCGCTCGAGATGCTCCTGAACGTGCCGCGCATCTTCCTGCCCACAGTGCTCAAGGGCTGCGTCGCCTGGGCCAAGGAGCACGGCGTCAAGGAAGTCACCGCCGTCGAGATGCAGATCATTAACGACAAGCGCTCCAAAGAAAAAGGAAAAGGATAAAGCAAAAAAGCCTCGCAGAGTTCGCGGCGCGGATGCCGCGAATCAAATCTAATTTGATTTTCCGGCGACATGTGCGGCGGAAAATCTCCCTGAGGCGCGGCTGATGCCGCGCCCTCGCGCCGACCAAGGCAGGCAAAGCCTG
>JBGUHV010000088.1:0-8403 GCA_045112425.1 Oscillospiraceae bacterium | reverse complement strand
TCACTCCCATGCCGAGGAAGACGCGCCGTCTGCCCCGGCTGGTCGCCGCGGCTGCGGCTGCGGTTCTGGTCTTCTCCGGCTCGCTCTTCGGCGTCAAGGCGGCGCAGCGCAGCGTCGTCACGGTGGACGCAGGGCCTGAGATCTCCATGACGGTCAACGGGTTTGACCGCGTGCGCAGCGTCACGGTCGAAGGTCTGGAAACGGACGCCGAGGCGCTCAAGGGCATGAAGGTGGACGACGCCGTCGAGGCCTTCACCATGCAGCTGCTGGAGCGCGACGTTCTCGGCAGCTTTGCCAACGGCGTGCTCGTCACCGTGAGCGACGCCGGCAGCCGCCGCACCGCCGCGCTCGGCGAGGCGGTCTCCGAAGGGCTTTCCCGCGCTGCCGCGAGCGAGCAGTTTGCGCCCGCCGTCCTGCTGCAGCGCCTGACAGAGGAGGGCGACGGCGTCGCCGCGCTCGCGAAGGCGGTTTCCGATCTCAGCCGCGACATTGACCTCGGCACGGCGGAATCCCTCTCCGTGCAGGAGCTGCTCTATGTGGTGGACAGCCAGTCGCTTCAGTGGGAGGACGCCGTGTTCTCCGGCACGCTGCTCACCTGGCGCTGCGCCAATGGCGTTGACGCCGAGCAGATTGCTTCTGCCTATGTCGGCACGCAGGCGGATCAGTACCTGACGGAGCTCGGCGTTTACGCCGATCAGCTGGCCTATTCCGTCCGCTTTGCCGACGGGCTCCGCTGGCGGAGCTACTGGGTCTCCGCCGCCACGGGCGAGATTCTCAATCCCGACACATGGCGTCCGGCGCCGGTGGAACAGACGCCGGTGCAGCAGCCGGTCACGCCGTCCGTGCCGGTTCCGGATCCGTCGGACTACATTCCGAATCACCACAACATCCACGATTTCTTCGATTTTATCGACGATCTCATTTAATCGCTTTCATCTCTTTTATCCCCCCCTTATTTACGGCGCAGGCTGTCGGGCTTCCGGCAGTCTGCGTCAACCTTTTTGGATTCGACGAAAGGTTCACAAATCCGCTACAACTTTTCATCTGCGCTGTGATAAGATAAACGCGTTAAAGAATCTGTTTTTTCAAAGGTGACGAATCTATGCGTGCATGGTTCTCAAGAGTAATGGCAGGGCGCAACGGGCCGGATCATCTGAACCGCTTCCTTTCGGTGGTGTTTTTGATCCTCTCGGTGGGCTCCATGTTTGTGCGCAATGCCCGCGTTGCAAGCGCGCTCTACAGCCTTTCCATGGCTCTGTTTGTTTATGTGATGTTCCGCATGCTCAGCCGGAACATCTACCGCCGCCAGCAGGAAAACGGGGCGTATCTCCGCGAGCGCTATAAGGTCACCAGCTGGTGGAACGGCCTGCGCGACCGCTGGGCGCAGCGCAAGGATTATCGCTTCTATAAATGCCCCTCCTGCCACACCCGCCTGCGCGTGCCGAGAGGGAAGGGCAAGCTGAACATCGTCTGCCGCAAGTGCGGCACGTCCTTCCAGCGCCGCACCTGAGGAAACCGCGTTGTTTGGATATCTCGTCGCCGACCAGTCCATGCTCTCGCAGGCGCAGAAGGATCGCTACAAGGGCTGCTACTGCGGCCTTTGTGCAGCGCTCAAAAGCGAACACGGCTTTTTCGGCCGCCTCGCGCTGACGTATGACATGACGTTTCTCGTCCTGCTCCTCTCGTCCATGTACGAGCCGGAGGAGGCGCGCCGGATGGAAACCTGCGTGGCCCATCCGATCCGAAAGCATTTCTGCTGGGAATCTCCCTTCACGGCCTACGCCGCCGATATGAACGTGGCGCTGGCGTACCACAACTGCCGCGACGATTTTGAGGATGACGGCAGCGTCGTCGGCTTCTGGGAGAGCGAATTTCTCACGCAGCAGTATCAGGCCGTCTCCGGGCGCTGGCCCCGCCAGTGCGCCGCCATCGAGCGGTGCCTGCAGGAGCTCGCCGCCATCGAGCGGGAAAACGCGCAGACGCCGGACGCCGCAGCCGCCTGCTTCGGCGCGCTCATGGCGGAGATCTTCAGGGTGGACCGCGCGTTCGATTCGTTTCTCGTGCCCTTCGGGGATGCCCTCGGTCGGTTCATCTATCTTCTGGACGCCGTGATGGATCTGGAGGACGATGTGAAGAAAGACCGCTATAACCCGCTCAAGTCGCTGCGGGAGGCAGGCTGGACGCAGGCGGATTTCCGCAGTGTTCTCCAGGCGCAGCTCGGCGCCGCGGCGGACGCGTTCGAGCGGCTGCCGCTGCTGCAGGACGCAGACCTGCTGCGCAGCATTTTGTATTCCGGCGTCTGGCAGCGCTACAATCGCGCCGCCGGACATTCATCTGATCAGGAGGAAAACCATGAAGGACCCGTATGAGGTCTTGGGCGTCTCCCGGGGCGCGTCAGACGAAGAGATCAAAGCGGCCTACCGCCGCCTCGCCAAGCAGTATCATCCGGACTATCACCCCAACGATCCGGCGGCGGCAGAGAAGATGAACGAGATCAACGCCGCCTATGACGCCATCAAGAACGGCACCGCGAACAGCTACGGCTCGTCTTCCTCCTCCGGCGGCTGGACGAACACCGGCTCCTGGGGCGGCTATGGAGGCAGCAGCTACGGCGGCTACCAGCAGCAGAGCGTCCGCTCGGAATATCAGGCGGCCATGAACTTCATCAATTCCGGCCACTTCCAGGAGGCGCTCAACGCGCTCTCCGGCGTGCCGACTGCGGAGCGCGACGGGAATTGGTATTACTTATCCGCCGTGGCGAACGCCGCCATGGGCAACCGGGTCACCGCGCTGGAGTATGCGCGCATCGCCGTGCAGCTCGAGCCGGGCAACCTGCAGTTTCGCCGTCTCGTGCAGGAGCTCGAATCCGGCGGCACGTCCTACAGCGCCTACCGCCGCGACTATCCCAACGCCGGCTTCGGCACCGGCAGCTGGTGCATGGACATGATCCTCTGCAACCTCTGCTGCAACCCATGCTTCTCCCCGTGCTGCTGACGCTCAAAACGAGAGCCCGACACAGTCGGGCTCTCGTTTTGCATACTCGTGCTCCATCGCCCTTCGGTTGGTCGGCGCGAGGGCTCGCGTGACGCTTCGCCTCAGGGAGTTTTTGCCGCGGCGAACCCACGGCAAAAACGGATCGGAATCATTTCGCGCATTCGCGCGAACTCTGCGAGGCGGATTCTCATCGTAGGAGCCGACGCCCTCGGCGGCTCGATGTGGAATCTGCCTCCGCACAAAAACAGACGCCGTAGGGGAGGGGCTTGCCCCTCCCGTGCAGAACCATCTGAATTGAACAAATCATAAAAGGCGAATTCGCAGGCTGTGACCCTCTGTGGATTCGCCTTTTTTATTCGGTCTCTTCTTTGACTTCGGCAAGAAACCGAAGCATGTCATTCAGGTTCCTGCGATACTGCTTTTCCCACGCGGTGCTCGCGCCGAAGAAGGCGGGGACGTGCAAATCGCCGAATTGGTCCAGAAAAGCGAAGGTATAAAACAGTCGTGAGGATGCGTTTTTGCGCAGCGCTTTTTGAATTTCCGGCGTCTGCACATGCTGCACCAGAAACAAAAACGCCAGAGACGCATCAAAATAACCTTCGGCCTTCTCCGGGAGCAGCCCCTGCGCGATGGCTTCGCCCGTGCACGCCTCTGCGCGCTTTTCCGGGTCAAATGAGAAGCCTTCCTGATCCAGCACCACAAATATGCCGTCCGGATGCCCGGGTCTGTGGACGCGAAGCAGCGCGTAATCATCCACCGGCGTCATCTCCCGGATTGCGGCGGCTTCAGAGCCCAGCTGCGCGTGCGCCAGACCCGTATGAAACACATACGGATCGAGCTCCTTCTTTCCGTATCCGCGCCTTCTCAGCGCAGTGAAGCCCCAAACGGAGACCAGAACCAGGATCAAGAACGGGATCAGTGAATATGGAAAGTAACGTACGTCATTGTTATATATGACGACCATTGCGACGATCAGCGGAGGAATCAAAATGATATCCGTCAGAAGGAGCACCGTCGCGCCGAGGACTGCCCGGCTTCTTTTTTTGACGACGTCCATGGCAAGCCTCCTTTAGAGAATCACGCTTTCATTGGATAACATATCACAGATGCAGCAGCAAAGCAATCGAAAGGGAAATGGGTTTGCTGCAAAAACACAGCCGCCTCTATTTTGATGATATGCAGCCAGAATCATGTCATCCTGAGCGGAGCGCGGCAGCGCGGAGTCGAAGGATCTTGGCATGGAAGCAAAGCAGAACGTTCAGCTTCTATTCAACTGCTCTGCCAAGATTCTTCGACTCCACTTCGTTCCGCTCAGAATGACACGACTTTTTACTGCGGAGATCAAAATAAAAGGACTGCTGCTTTTTGCAACAGTCCTTTTTGTATTCAGGCTTCTTTTTCAAATTCCACGACAAAGTCGTCGCCTTCATACTCGGCGGAGACGACTGTCCAGCCGTTTTTCTTCTCGGCTGCCAGCTTGTCCGCGAGCTCGGTCGCGCTGACCTCGTTGCGGTTGTAGCGCTCAAACTTGGTTTCCATGCGCGCCTCCGATCAGTCGACGTACTTCATGCCGCGCAGCTCCGTCACGGCGTCCTCCCAGTCGGCCATGAACTCCTCCTGCCAGGCGGTGAAGTCCTCGCTGCGCAGGAGATTCTGCGCCACATAGTCAGTGTAGGCCATGCCCTCGCCGACGAAGTAGATCAAGTGATAGCCGGTGTTCTCGTTGTAGACCACGTCCACGTCGCCCGCCTTGCGGCCGTCGGCGAAGCAGAAGTCGTTGAACTCAGCGACCATCTGGTTCTTGTATACGTTCTCGTAGAGACCGCCGTTGGCGTTGGAGCCGGGATCCTCGCTGTACTCGTTGGCCAGCGCTGCAAAGGCGTCCTCGGTCTGCTCGCCGGCTTCCCATTCCGCCTGGATCTCGTCCATCTTGGCCTCGGCGGCAGCCTTCTCCTCGTCGGAGATCGTGCCGTCCTCGTCTTCATCCACGGGGCGAACGAGAATGTGGCGCACGTTCACAGTGTTGTAGTCCTCGGTCTCACGGCCCTGGAAGAGCACGACGTAGTAGCCGCCGTTCTCCTGCTCATAGACGGTGGAATCGCCCGCCTTGCGGCTCGCGTCCAGCATCCATTCGGCAAAGCCCTGATAGCTCACATTGGAGCCCACGACGTCTTCCATGGTCTGCGGCTCGGCGGGGGTGGTCTCGCCGGTCTCGGTGCCCTCGCTGTCGGTCACGGCAACCGGGGTGCCCAATTCTTCCACAGCCTTCGTGAAGGCCTCAACCTTGTCCTTGGCGTCCGCCTCGACCACGGCCTTCTCGATCTCGTCAGCCGTCTTCTTGGCCTCGGCCATCGTCTCGGGGGTGGTCTCCTCGGTGGGCTCGGCGTCCTCGTCCTCCGCCTCGACCTCTACGGTCTCGGCCGCGACGAAGTAGTACATGCCGTTGAAGAGATCATACTCATCCGCATGCTCCTTGTACTCCGCGGCGAGCTCATCTTCCGTGTAGGTGAAGCTCTCCTGCTTCGCGGCGGCGTAGTTGCTGGCGAGCATGGAGCGCTGCATTTCCTGGCGCACGATGCTCTCCGTCACGCCCTGGCCGAACATGGCCTGCAGATACTTCGCGCCGGAGCCGAAGCCCGCTTCCTTGGCGTTGCTCTTGATCTGGTCGATCTGCTTGTCGATGGAGGCGAGATCCTCCTCCGAAAGGCTCATGCCCTCAGCCTCGGCGGCCTCGCTCATGGCGACGATCTGCTTCATGGAGTCCTTCGCGGTGGCAATGAAGTAATCGCCCCAGGTCTCATACTCGTCGCCCATGGAGTAAGCCTGCGTCTTGATGGGCTGGGTGGTGTCCAGACCCAGATACTGCAGGTAGGAGCCGTACTGGCTGTACCAGTTCTGATAGGCGGTGTTGGCGTAGTAGTTCACCTGCGCGGCGGAGAAGGTCTCGTCTCCGACCTTCAGCGCGCTCTGGCGATAAAAGAGGCTGGAGTTGCCGACCAGAATGCCGATGATCAGCAGGGCGACCAGAATGCCGCCGATGGTCCAGCGGACGCGTTCCTTCTTCTTCTCAGCGTTCTGCTTCTGGGCGGCCACCTGACGGCGCTCCGTGCCCTCCGCGCGCTGCTGTGTGCGCTTTTTCTTGTCCTGAGATGCACTCATGTTGCGGTTCACCTGTTTTCTTAAGATTGGACCCGGCGTTCCGGGCCGATGAAATGACCAGACTATTATAAAGGAGATGCCATCGGCTGTCAACAATCGACTTGAAAAGAAAATGTGAATCTTTCCTTAGGGCGGCCCTGACAAGGCAGTATCAGGTTTTGAGCGGCCCTATTCCGCCCATCCTTCATGAAAAAAATCCGGAAATCCGCTTCGGATTCGTGCATTTTTTCGCGCCTCGGCGCATAGAATGCTCTGTATGTGTAATCGGAGGTGAGCCGTATGGACACGGATCTGGATGACTGGATCTTTTCCACAGAGACGCCGCACGTCAGCGACAAATAGAGCAGGGAGCGCAACGCGCTCCCTCTTTTGACATCTTGAAGCTTTGTTTAAGATCAACCTGTAACACTTGTCTAACCGCGAAAGTTGTGATATGCTGTGCCGGAAAAGAAGGGAAAGGAGGGAATCGTGACGAATCAGATTCAAACGCGGCGCATTCCGCGCCATGTCTGGCCGCATATGGCCGTGATGCTCTTCAGCCAGCTGCTGGTCTTTTATCCCACCCGGCTGCTGCTGCCGTATCTGCCGATGCACAGCATGGAGACTGCGCTGGACGCCGCCATTCCGCTGCGCGCGGAGTGGATCGTCGTTTATTATCTCACGTTTGTGTTCTGGCTTGTCAGCGCCGTGATGATTCTCGCGGAGAGCCCGGCCTATGCCCGGCGCACGGCGAAGGGCTATCTCGTCGCCATGCTGATCTCCGGCGTCGTGTTCATCGTCTGGCCGACCACGATGAGCCGCCCTGTTCCGCCCGATTCCGGCTTTTTCAACCTGCTGCTCAGCCGGCTGTATCAGATCGACGCGCCCGTGCATCTGTTTCCCTCGCTGCATGTGCTCATCACGTATTTCTGCATCCGCGCCGCCATGGGCAGCCGCATCATCCCCAGATGGTATTTCCCGGCGGCCTGGTTTTTCCTCGTGCTGGTCTGCCTGTGCATCCTCTTCGTCAAGCAGCATGTGCTGGCTGACATTCCGTCCGCCGTTCTCGTCGCCGAGCTGTCGGTACAGCTGGCTGGTTTGGGAAAAGAAAGAGAGTAAAGAAAAGGAGCGTCCGAGCTATGAACTCTCACAGCCCCTGGATCATCCACCCCTTCAACAGCGTTTTCTTCGCGTGCTTTGCGCTGTTTCTGCTGCTTTTGATCATCGCGGCGCTTCTGCTGCGCGGAAAATCCGACCGCATAAAAAAGACCGTGCTCGTCGCGGCCTGCGTTGTCACGTTTCTCGGCTTTTTTGTGTATAAATATTTTCTCTCCGTCGACGCGGAGTTCAACGAGGCCACCGCCGCCATGGGCGGCTTCAACTGGTGGGGCGAGCTGCCGCTGCAGCTTTGCAACATCAACATGATCCTCATTCCGGTTGCCGTGCTCACGAATCGGCGTTCGCTCATGAGCTTCTGCTTCTTCGTCGGCCCCCTCGGCGCGCTCATGGCGCTCGTCATGCCCGGCGCGGGCTTCGACGGCTATTCGATCCTCCTGCCGCGCATGCTGGGCTATTACGGCACGCACTTCATGATCATCATCGAGGCGCTCGCCCTCGCCGTCTTCGGGCTTTACCGCCCGCGCTTCCGGGATCTGCCCGGCACGATTGCGGCGCTCCTTGCCGTGTCGCTCGCCGTCTTCGGCGTCAATGCGCTCCTGCGCGCGACCGGCCTGCACCCGAAGGCCAACTATTTCTTCTCCATGGAGACGGAGGGAAACCCCGTGCTCGAGCTGTTCTACCGCTTCGTTCCGTACCCGTATCTCTATGAGCTGCCGAGCTTTCTGATTTTAATTCCCTATATGCTGATTATCACCGCGGGCTTTGCCCTCGCGGATCGAAAAAAAGACTCTGCGGCATGATGCCGCAGGGTCTTTTCTTATCTTACCATCTCCGACCCGATGTCCGCGAGACTTCTCGCCCCGCACATGTACATGGCCTCCTTCAGCTCGACCTTGAGCTTCTCGGCGTAGACCTTCACGCCCTCCGCGCCGCCGCCGAACCATGCCACGGCGACCGGGCGGCAGATCAGCACCGCGTCCGCCCCGAGGGCGAGCGCCTTGAGCATGTCCGCGCCGGAGCGAATGCCGCCGTCCACGATGATCTTCATCTGATCGCCCACAGCCTCCGCGATCTCCGGCAGCACCTCCGCCGTCGCGGGCGCGTAGGGGAGCACGCGCCCGCCGTGGTTCGAGACGATGATCGCGTCCGCCC
>JBGUHV010000087.1:0-11403 GCA_045112425.1 Oscillospiraceae bacterium | reverse complement strand
CATCGGCTGCGACGTGGGGCTCGATCTGGACGACAAGCCGCATATGCGCCTGATTCACCGCGAGCGCGTGAGCACAAAAAATTCGCTCCGCAACACGGTCTTCCGCCGGCAGCTCAACGGCCGCGCCTTCTGGAACGATCCGGACGTGTTCCTCCTGCGCGACGACAACATCGAGCTCACCTGGGAGCAGCGCGAGACGCTCGCGCGCCTGAATGCCATGTTCGGCGGCGTGAAGTTCACGAGCGACGACGTGTCCGGCTATCAGGCGCGGCAGCAGGCGGTTTTGAAGCAGGTGCTCGCGGCGAAGTACCCCGCGAAGACGACCGTCACCGCCTTCGGCAAGCAGTACAAGGTCGAGGTGGACGGCGAGACGTTCTACATTTAATTTCGCCATTGACAGACCGGGCTTTTCCGGATAAAATAACAGCAGCAAAGGGGAGTAGCCCGCGCCCGATGGGCGTGACATGGCGACGTCAACACACGGCTTTGAGCCCGTTTCCATGTTGAAAGAGTGCAAGACTTTTGCCGAGGGATCACCATATCCATCGGCAAAAGTCTTTTTTTATTAGCATCGAGGAGGAAAAAACCATGCTGGTACCTGTATTATTGTTTCTGCTGGGATTTGCGCTGCTGATCAAGGGCGGCGACTGGTTCGTCGACGGGTCGGTCGGCATTGCGCGCAGATTTCATCTGCCCGAGCTTCTGATCGGCGCGACCGTGGTCTCCATCGGCACGACGCTGCCGGAGGTGATGGTCTCGAGTCAGGCGGCGCTGGAGGGGAACGCCGGCATCAGCTACGGCAACGCCATCGGCTCGATCATCTGCAACACGAGCCTCATTGCGGCGCTCACCGTGGCGATCAAGCCGGGCAAGGTGAACCCGAAGTCATTCTCGCTGCCGACCGCCTTCTTCTTTGCCGCCGCAATTTCGTATGCCGTGATCGCCTGGACGGTTGGCGGCTTTCAGCGGTGGATGGGCATCGCCTATCTCGCGGTGTTCGTGTGCTATATGATCGTCACTGTCGTGCAAATGAAAAAGCATCCGGAGCTTGCGGAGGAAGGCGGCGAAGAGGACACCGGAGAGACGGAAAAGCCCATGGCGCAGGAGCTGCTGATGCTGCTCATCGGCGCGGTTGCGATTGCCTTCGGCGCGCGGCTTCTGGTGGACAACGGCACCAAGATCGCAGCGGCGCTCGGCGTGCCCGACTCGGTCATCGGGCTCACGATGGTCGCGCTCGGCACCAGTCTGCCCGAGCTGATCACGGCGATCACCAGCCTCCTGAAGGGTCACGGCGCGCTGTCGCTGGGCAACGTGATCGGCGCGAACCTCTTTAACATCGTCCTTGTGAGCGGCGCCGCGATCACCATTTCGCCCTTTGCGCTTCCCGCGGAAAAGCTCCTGCCGGGCGGGCTCAACTCCAGCCTTGTCATCGATCTGCCGCTGATGCTTCTCGTCATGGCGATCCTGTGCATTCCGGCGCTGGCTAAGGGTAAGCTCAAGCGCTGGCAGGGCATCCTCCTGCTGTGCATCTACGCGGCATTCACGGTGTATCAATTTATATCATGAGCAAAAAAGGGCGTGCTGTAATATGCACGCCCTTTGCTATGTTGATGATGCGCAATCAAATATTTGTCATCCTGAGCGGAGCGCAGCAGCGCGGAGTCGAAGGATCTTGGCTTGGCAGCAAAACAGAACCGTCAGCGTGAATCTAACTGCTCTGCCAAGATTCTTCGACTCCACTTCGTTCCGCTCAGAATGACATGCATTTTACTGCGCAGGACAGACAAAAAAGAGCTGCTGCGAAATGCAGCAGTTCTTTTTTATTTACTTGTGCGATCCAAAATCAGCATGATTACCCCCAGCACGACCGGCAGGATGTAGAGCGCCGTCTGGCCGGGAGAATCGGAAAAGTGGCCCGTGACGAGGCCGACGATGAGACCGATCGCGCCGATGAGGAGCAGAAAAATGCCGAATACCATCTGTCTGGACATAACATCCCTTCCCTTCCAGGAACAGTATAAGGGATGAAGGGCTGCATTGTCAAATCACGATCCCAGCGTCTTTACGCGCGGCGGAGCGTATTCCTCCGTGATCGCGTCGTACACGCGGGGATAATATGCCTGCATATCCGCGGTGGAGATGGCAAAGAACCGGTATTGCTCCGGCGGCACGCCGGCATCCCACGTCGGGTCAAATTCATAATATTCCCCGTTCAGCTTTGCGATGCTCCATGCGTGGCCGGTGCCGGTCTCGATGGCCTCCTGCCGGTCGAAGGCCGGGCCATAGAGATTGCCGTAGACGGGGAAGCACTCAATGCCCGCGAGGTTAAAGAGCGTATAGAGCGCCGCTTCATACCCCGCGCAGACGGTGGAACGCGCAACCAGCGCATCGTACAGCAGGCACGACTGCGTCATATCCCAATCGTCATAGTAAGCAAAATCATACGTCACATTTTCCGTCAGGTACCGGTAGAGATACCGCGCGGTCTCCACCTCGTCCGCGCCCTCCGGAACCGCGGCGACGATCCGCTCCGCCTCCGCGAGCGCGGCGCGGTAGCGGTCTTCAAACGCGCCGTCCGTCATGCCGAGCAGAGAGATGTAGACGTAATTCACCGTATCCCCCGCGCGGTTTTGGAAGCTCGCAACCGTGCGCCCGGTGACGCCGTAGTTCTTCACATGATAAATCATATCCAGCCAGCGTGAGGCGTGGAACAGCTCCGAGCCCTCCACGGCGGTCGTCGGAATGCACAGCCGCCCGCAGCCGTGGCAGAGCGCATAGTCCAGCGCCGGGAGCAGCGAGCGCACGCCGTCGGAAAGAAACGAATCAAAGTGATCGGTTCTCGGCAGATGCTGCCTGCCGCTCAGGTAGGACGCAATCTCCGCAAAGCTCACGTTTTCAACGCGCAGGCCGCTCTCCTCTTCAAAGAGATAGGAGACCGTGTCCGGCGTGGCGAATCCGTCCGGGAGACTGGGGTTGATCAGCGCATCGCGCCATGGGAGATCATGGCTGCGGTCGGCCTCTTCGCTTGGCGTCGCCGAAGCGCCGCAGGCGCAGAGCAGCAGTGCCAGCAGCACGGCGGACAGCAAGCACAGCAGGCGCTTCATCCGGCTCCCTCCTTCTTTCCTTCTGCCGCAGGGGCTGATAACCGCAATGTATCATAAAGTCTACTCACTGTCAACCTCTCCCGTCGATATCGCATTATGTAAACCTTTTGGGCACAATAATGGACGCGGTGCAGATGCGCCGCGTCCGGTGTCAGGGGAGGGATATGAAGGAGTGATACACGTATTTATGCAAGCGCGGCGCCGAGGGCCTTGCAGGCGTCGATGGCGTCGTCCTCGGGGGCTTCGTTGCAGATGACGCTGTCGCAGGCGAGCTTGATGCCGGCGGCGGCGCAGTCCTGCTCCCAGTTCTGCATCCATTCGCCGCCGCCCCAGCCGTAGGAGCCGAAGAGCGCGACCTTCTTGCCGGCGAGCGCGGATTTGACGGACTGGAACATGGGCTCGAACTCGTCCTCCTCGAGCGTCTCGGCGCCCATGGCCGGGCAGCCGAGGGCAACGCCGGTATAGGCGCTGAGCGCGGAGGGGGAAACGGCGTCGGGCGTGAGGAGCTCGGCGGCGGCGCCCTTCCCTCTCGCGCCCTGCGCGACGGCCTTGGCCATGGCCTCGGTGTTGCCGGTGCCGGACCAGTAAATGACTGCGATTTTACTCATGATAAGAACCTTCCTTTCCTGCTCACGACTTCACCGTGAGCCGTTCGATGCTGCTGCCGCTGCGATAGAGCCTGCAGTAGGCGGCAGTACATTTTTCAAACTGGGTGAAGCGCTTTTGCGCCGCCTCGGCGTCGCCGTAGACCTTCCACGCGCCGACACATTTGAACGAATCCTTCTCCTCGATGAAGCCGCGCACGTCCTCGGCGGGATAGCCGAGAAAGAGCCCGATCTCATGCGGAAACTCGCCGCCGGCGCGAAGCCGCTCGCCGAGCCGCTCGAGGCACTGCTCCGAATCCTCCGCGGCATAGCCGTACTGCCGGAGGAGCGCCGCCGCCTCGGCCTGCGAAAAGTCGCGGCTGAGGTAGCTCGGCCGGTAGAGATAGAGCAGCGCCCGGCGCCGCACGCGCAGCACGCGCAGATACACGCCCTTCGGCGCGAGGCGGCGGTTCATTTCCGCCACGTCGGCGCGCAGCTCCGGCTCGGAGCGGTAGGGCACGGTAAAGAGGCTCCCGGTCTTGAGCCCTGCCAGCGTGGGCGAGGCCTGCCGGAGAATCAGTTCGTCAGACATGTTAGCTTGCGTGTTCCTCCAGGATGCTGCGAAGCGCCGCCATGGAGCTCGTGTGCGAACGGACGATGCGCGTGCCGGTGCCCTTGGTCTCGTTTAAGGCGCTGCGGAGCATCTTGTGGCTCATCGTGCCGGTGAACATGACAAGCAGATCCGGACTGCCTAAGTTCTTCATGGCGTTGCTCATTTTCGGATAAACCTTCGCTTTGCATTGGTATTCCCTGCAGAGCTCTTTATATTCGCGCACCATACATTCGTTGCCGCCCAGAATCACCACACTCATGAAAATGCTCCTTTCTGAAAGTTAGCTTTCGCTAACCAATGGCTGAAATAAATGCTATGATCTCGGTAGGAGTTATCATATGCTAACTGTATTGTACAGGAAGCAGAATCGGGTGTCTGCTCCATTTAGACAACTATTGAAAAAGAGTGGAGCGTGGAGCGTTGAGAGTGGAGATATGGTGCGCTTCGCGCGATTCAAATTCGTCGGCGCATGCCGACACATTCACTCCACACTCCACACTCAACACTCCACACTGCTCCTGTACTCCGTCGGCGAGACGCCCATGACGCTGCGGAAGGCGGCGGCGAATTTGCTGGCGTTGTCATAGCCGAAGCCGCCGGCAATCTCAAGGACGGTTCGATCCGTCGTCCGGAGCGCCTCGGCGGCGGCGAGCATCTTGCGCCGCTTTGTGTCGGCATAGAGGCTCGCGCCGAAGGTCTCGCGGTAGGCGGATTTGATCTGCGTGCCGGAGACGTGGAAGATCGTCTCCAGCTCCGAGAGCGGGATGCGCTTTTCCGGGTGCGCGTCGAGGTGCGCGCGGACGGCTGCGGCGAGCGCCGCGTGGGCGTGCGCCACTCTGGGTTGTTTGGGAAGCATGCTTGCGCTCCTTTCCGGTTCAGTCCTGATTTTTGAGCACCTCACCCATGGGGATGCGGCGGATTGTGCGGCGCTGCAGCAGCATAACGCCGACCCAGCAGCCGAGGCCGAGCAGCACCATAAACGGCCAGATCCACGGGGCGATCCACAGCGTGAGCCAGCCGGGATATTCGAGCATGACGGCGCGGTAGATGATTTTGATGAGCCAATAGGAGATCGGGAGCGACAGCAGGATGCTCGCGGCGACGACGATGGTCGTGGCGCGGTGGAAGAGCCTGCCCGCCTCGCCGTCGGTATAGCCGAGGATTTTGAGAAGCGAGATGGTGCGCTCGTTGCGCTCGAGAATCATCTCGCTGAGAAGATACATCATCAGCACATAGAGCACCACCGCGAAGCCCCCGAAGAGCGGGAAGATGCGGCCCATGGAGTCCTCGAGCTGGTCGGCCATGACGGTGAGATCCGCCTGCGTGACGACGGTGGCGACGGCATGCTCGTCGAGATCTGAGAGCTTCTCGTCGGAGAACCAGCCGTTGAAATAGTCGGCTGGGAGATCAAACAGCGCGCGGTACTGGTCAATCGGCATGAAAATACTCAGCGAGGCCGGATAGTCCATCGTGCCGCCGATGGTGACGGGATAGTAATTCGACGGGGCGAACTGCTCGCGCAGATAGAGCGTCTGCCCGACCTCGAAGCCGTATTTGAGCAGATAGCCCTCGGAGAGGAGCGCGGCGTCTGTGACCTCCGGAATGTACTTCGATCCCGGCTGCACGCCGTAGATCGTGATGTTCTCCTTTTTATTGTTCTGCAGCGAGGTGATGCAGTACGGCTCCGCGCCGGGAACGGCGGTCTCGGCCTGCTCGGTGAGCACATACTGATACTCCGCGAACTTGGCGTCCACGACCGTGTCGTTGAAATGCCGCAGCAGGGGCGAGAACATGCAGCCGAACATGAGCAGCACGCTCGCAAAGAGGATGCCGAGGGCGAGAATGGCATAGGCCGGAAGATTCTGCAGGAGGATGCGCGTGCCGAAGCGGCTGAGAAACGCCCCGTGCCGCAGCTTGAGTACGGCCTGCTTTTTCTCCGCGCGCAGCTCGCCGCGCAGAAACTGCAGCGGCGGGAGCTTCAGCGTCCGCCAGAGGACGAGCGACGTGACGACGGCGATGATGATGAGCGGAATGACCGTCGTAAGCACGAACGCCTCCCCGTTCCAGACGGTCTGGTAGGTCGGGAGCGAGTAGCTGTGGTAATACATGCCGGTGGTGATCTTCTTCATCCACGCATAGCCCACGATGTTGCCGAGGACGGCGGCGGTGAACGTGCCCAGGAGCGGCAGCGTGAGATAATGGCGCAGGAGCTCGAAGCGCGTATAGCCGCTCGCGCGGAGCGTGCCGACGGTGCCGGCCTCGCGCTCAATCGTGCTGCGCGTCGTGACGGCGAAGATGAACGCGAGAATGACCATGACGATATAGATCAGCGCCTGGAACATGGCGTAGTCGCCGCCCATATCGTCGCCGGTGAAGATGATGGCCTGATTGCGGTACTGCGGGAGGAAGTCCGTGAGCTCCGCCGTGCGGTAGACCGCGCCCATGAGGCTGGTCGACGCCGTGCGCCGCTCGGATTCCGTGAGCGTGCCGTCGTTCCAGCGCCAGGCGTAGTTGTGCTGCAGGCCCACGTCGCCGAGGGCGTCGAAGGTCTCGTCCGTCACGACGGCGACGGTGAACTTGTTCGCGTCGAACATCATGTCGTTGTTGCTCTTGAAGAGCGCGCTGTAGTCCGAAAAGGCGGCGACGCCGGTGACGGTATAGTCCGCACCGTCGACACGGAAGGCGTCTCCGACGGAGATGCCGTTATTTTCGGCATAGAGCCGGTCGATGATGATCTCCCCCGCCGCCTCGGGAAGGCGGCCCGCCATGACGTCGAGCCGGTTCATCGCCTCGCGCGGGCGGTAAAAGCGGACGGTGTGGGCGTTTTCCGTCTCGCGGTCAACATAGTCCAGCGGCGCGATGGTGATGCTTTTGTCCTGCTCGAGCTTTGTGATCTGCTCCGCGGTGAGCGGGGCCTTGACGGTGAAGTGCCCGTCCTCGATGCTGTATTTTTCAAAGCTCTCATCATAGGCGCGCTTCATGCTGCCGTCGGCGACGAAATAGCCCGAGGTGAAGCTGATGAGGACGAACAGAAAGAGAAAGAGCGCGGTGTATTTGCCCCAGTCCTCCCGCAGGGAGCGGAGCAGGCGGTGTCTGAGCGGGTCTCTCATGGCGGTCACCACGCGAGCTCGGAGGCATGCACGCGCATCTCGTGCTGCTCATCGTCGCGGATCGCGCCGTCGCGCAGGCGGATGACGCGGTCGGCCATCGGCTTGAGCGCCGCGTTGTGCGTCACAAGCAGCACCGTGCAGCCCCAGCGCAGGTTCACGTCCTCAATCAGCTGCAGAATCTCCTTGCTCGTGGCATAGTCCAGCGCGCCGGTGGGCTCGTCGCAGAGGAGAATGTCCGGCGCCTTCACGATGGCGCGGCCGATGGCCGTGCGCTGCTGCTGGCCGCCGGAGAGCTGGTTCGGCAGCTTGTCGCGGTGCTCCCAGAGCCCGAGCTGGCGCAGCAGCCCGTCCACCTCCAGCGGATGCGCCGAGAGATAGGCGCCGACCTCGATGTTCTCGCGCACGGTGAGATTCGGCACAAGGTGATAGGCCTGAAAGACGTAGCCGAGGTGCTCGCGGCGGTAGCGCGTAAGCGCGCGGTCGCCGAGGGCGTCGAGCGGTTTCCCGTCGAGCAGGATCTCGCCGCTGTCCGCCGACTCGATGCCGCCGATGATATTCAATAAGGTCGATTTGCCGGAGCCGGAGGGGCCGAGCAGGATCGTGATGCTGCCCGGGGCAATCGCACAGGAGATGCCGCGCAGCACCTCGGTGCGATTCTCTCCTTCCCCGAAGGATTTCCGGATGTCATGTAACTGCAGCTGCATAAAACGCTCCTCAAGTTAGCCGAAGCAAACTTCTGTGTTGAAAAATTTGTTAGCTTTTGCTAACATCTAAATTAATATACACACGGCGCCGCTTTTTGTCAATCCTCAACATCTGCTCCATTCGGACAAAAGTTTTCTTCCGCACGCTTGCATTTCCGCATGGGGTGTGATAGATTAAGAAACAGAACGAAAGCAAATCACAGGAGGTTTTCTTATGCATTTGCAGGAATCCGGCGAAATGTATCTGGAGACGATTCTCATTCTCAGCAACGAAAAGCGCGTCGTCCGTTCTGTGGACGTGGCGGAGCACATGGGCTTTTCCAAGCCGAGCGTCAGCCGCGCGGTGAGTCTGCTCAAGCAGGGCGAATATCTCACCATGGACAAGGACGGCTTTCTCTGGCTCACAGAGGCCGGGCGCGAGGTCGCCGAGAAGATTTATGAGCGGCATCAGGTGCTGACGGCGCTGTTAAAGCAGGTCGGTGTGAGCGACAAGGTGGCCGAGGAGGACGCCTGCCGCGTGGAGCATGATATCAGCGACGAGACGTTCGAGGCGCTGAAGAAGCATCTGAAAAAGTAAAGAAGGCAGATGAACCGCCCGCCGGGAGCTTCCCGGCGGGCGGTTTTTTATGCCAAGAAGCGAATTGTTTCAAAACTGTAAAAAAGGGCTTGCATTTTGTCGTCGGGGATGATATAGTACATCTGAGTTAGATAGCGCTAACGTATTTTAGCTCTGTCTAAGAATTGTTTACCACAGGTAATTCAAGGAGGCAAACCCCGATGACCTTACTGGAAGCTGAAGTCGGCAAGACTTATGAGATAAAAGAGATCCAGACCGAAGACGATGAGATGAACGCGTTTCTCTTCCGCCTCGGCTGCTACAGCGGCGAGCCGATCACGGTCGTCTCCAAGGGCAAAAAGAGCTGTGTCGTCGTCATCAAGGACGGGCGATACAATCTGGATCAGCTTTTGTCCGAAGCTGTTGTGATTTAATTGTTCTAAAGGAGGAAGTTTGTATGAGAATTGCTTTTGCCGGCAACCCCAACAGCGGCAAAACCACGATTTACAACGCCGTGACCGGCCGAAGTGAAAAAGTGGGCAACTGGGGCGGCGTGACGGTAGGACGCAAGGAATACCCGATCAAGAGTGAGTTTACGAACGGCACCGAGGCCATCGCGGTCGACCTGCCCGGCGCTTACTCCATGTCTCCGTTCACCCCGGAGGAGGGCATCACGAGCGAATACGTCCGCAATGAGCATCCGGACGCAATCATCAACATCGTGGACGCGACGAACCTGAGCCGCAGCCTGTTTTTCACCACGCAGCTGCTCGAGCTCGGCATCCCCGTGGTGGTGGCGCTGAACAAGGCGGACATCAATGAGAAGGAAAAGACCGTGATCGACGTGGCCGCGCTCGAGAAAAAGCTCGGCTGCCCCGTCGTGAGCACAACCGCGATTGAGAACAAGGGTCTCGCCGAGGTCGTGGAGAAGGCCATCTCCCTGAACGGCACGACGCAGAAGGCGCCGTATCTGCAGGCGGACATTGACCTGCACGACAAGAACGCGGTCGACAAGGAAGACCGCAAGCGCTACAAATTCGTCAACGACATCGTCTCCAAGATCGAGAAGCGTCAGACCAAGTCCTCCGAGATCAACAAGTCCGACGCTGCAGACAAGATTCTCTTAAACCCCGTGGCCGGCATTCTGGTGTTTGCCGCCGTGATGTGGTTTGTGTTCTGGGTCAGCCAGGCATGGCTCGGCCCGATCATTGCCGACTGGCTGGTCGGTTACATTGAGATGTTCCAGGAATGGGTTGCGGGCCAGCTCGAAAACAGCCCCCCGATCCTCTCCGCCCTGCTGGCAGACGGCATTGTCGGCGGCGTCGGCGCCGTCATCGGCTTCCTGCCGCTCGTCATGGTCATGTACTTCCTGATCGCTCTGCTCGAGGACAGCGGCTACATGGCGCGCGTGAGCGCCGTGATGGACCCGATCTTCAAGCGCGTCGGCCTCTCCGGCAAATCCGTCATCCCCGTCGTCATCGGCACGGGCTGCGGCATCCCGGCGATCATGTCCTGCCGCACGATCCGCGACGAGCGCGAGAGAAGAGCCACGACCATGCTCACCACCTTCATCCCCTGCGGCGCGAAGATTCCCGTCATCGCGCTCTTTGCCGGCGCGTTCTTCGCCGGCGCCGGCTGGGTGAGCCTGCTGAGCTACTTCTTCGGTCTCGTGCTGATCTTCCTCGGCGCGCTGCTCATCAAGGCCATCACCGGCTATAAGTACCGCAAGTCCTTCTTCATCATGGAGCTGCCGAAGTTCAAGGTCCCGAGCCTGAAGTTCGCCTTCAAGTCCATGATGGAGCGCGCCAAGGCCTACATCATCAAGGCCGCGACGATCATCCTGATCTGCAACACCGTCGTGCAGATCATGCAGACCTTCAACTGGCAGTTCCAGGTCGTGGAGGAGGGCATGGAGAACACCTCCATCCTCGCTTCCATCGCCTCCCCGTTCGCCTTCCTGCTGATCCCGCTCGGCTTCGGCGTGTGGCAGCTGGCCGCCGCCGCGATCACCGGCTTCATCGCCAAGGAGAACGTCGTCGGCACGCTGGCGGTCGTCTATGGCCTGACCGCGTTTATCGACGTGGATGAGCTCGCCCTCACCGGCGGCGCGAACAACGTCGCCATGGCGATGGGTCTCACCTCCGTGACCGCGCTGGCCTACCTCTTCTTCAACCTCTACACCCCGCCCTGCTTCGCCGCCATCGGCGCGATGAACTCCGAAATGAAGAGCAAGGGCTGGCTCTGGGGCGCCATCGGCCTCCAGCTCGGCACCGGCTACACCGTCGCCTTCCTGATCTATCAGTTCGGCACGCTCTTCACCGAGGGGCACTTCGGTCAGGCGTTCATCCCCGGCCTCATCGCCGTGCTCTGCATGGTCGCCATCGTGATCCTGATCGGCAAGCGGACGAGAGCCCACTTCGACGAGCAGTATCGCCTGCACGAGGCTGCCAAGGCCGCGAAGGCCTAAACCCAAGGAGGAATCGCTATGAATCTCGCAACCGTGCTTGCCGTCATCGTTCTGGTGGCTGTCGTATTCCTCGCGGGCAGATACATCTACCGCGAAAAGAAGCGCGGCGTCAAGTGCGTCGGCTGCCCCTACGCGGGCTCCTGCGAGAAGCACGGCGCGCCCGTCAGCACCAAGCCCGCGCACAGCTGCGGCAAGTAAAACCCAAACGAAAAGAGGCGGGCTCCCCCGCCTCTTTATTGCACTTCCCTGTCATCCTGAGCGGAGC
>JBGUHV010000086.1:0-16990 GCA_045112425.1 Oscillospiraceae bacterium | reverse complement strand
ACCGTTGAGGGTGGCCGTGACCGTGAGCTTTTCCAGCGGCGTAAGATCGTCCACCTGGAACGTCACCTTATATTCCTGCTGCTTGATCGGATCTTCGGTCGCAGTGAAATTAATCTTCGGCACATTGGTCACATCGTCCAGCTTGGTGATCGCGCTGTCGACGGGATAGAACTGCATGGAGAAGATATCGGGCTCCGCGCTCTTGAACGTCCAGCCGGAGAAGGCGGCGGAATAGAACTCGATGCAGACGGGCGTGCCGTTATAGTTTGCCTGCTTGTTAAAGATCGTATAACCGGAGCCGTTGGGTTTGAGATACCACTTAGCGGCCTCGGTCTTTTCCGCCTGCAGGAAGAGGGCCTCGGAATTGTTCGTCGTGAGGTACTTCCCGCCGGCGGCGAAGGTGTAATACCCCTGCTCCACGCCGACCGTGAAGACGTAGGCGCCGTTGGCCGGATATGCCTTGCCGTCGCGGATCTCGGTGGGGATGCTGTCGAGCGAGGCGTTCAGGCCGGTGGAGTCCAGACCGAAGGACCCGCCGGAAGCGGCGCTGTAGATGACGACCTTGTCGCCCGCCTGCAGGACGCCGTCATGCTCGATGCCGGGCTCTTCCTGCGCCTCGGCAGGATCGACGGGATAGAACTGCATGCGGAAATTGTCGTTATCGATCTTAGTGGTGAAGTAGCCGGAGAAGACCTCGGAGCCGTTTCTCGTGTAACCCTCGAGATAGGCCGGACCGTAGTCACCCTTGACGGTGGCGTTCTTGATAAAGAACGTGCGGTTCGCGGCGTCCGCGACCGTGACGTTCCAGCCCGTGTCGGGATACTTCGTGCCGTCCACGGAGACCTCGGCGTACTGCTTGCCGTTACTCTCACTCAGCCAGCAGGTCATGATATTCTCGCCGTTGGAGAAGGTGTAAACGCCGTCCTTGACGTGCACGGTCCAGACGAGATCGGCCGTGAAGCTCTTGGGCTTGCCGTCCACGATCTCGGTCGGCACCGCCTTGAGATACCAGTCGCCGTTCGGGCTGGAGGAGGCGGCGGTCTTGTGGCCGACGTTGTAGATCAGCACCGTCGCGCCGTCGGTCAGCTCATCCAGCGTGGCGATGGCAGTGGAGTCGCCGGAGGGCTCGGGCGTGACGGGCGCGGAGGCCTTATAGATCTGCTGGGCGAAAAGCGCCTCGTCGTTGTTCGTGGTGTAGGAGCTCCAATTGTTCTTGGAAGCATACCACTCCAGATAGTTGCCGCGCGCAACGTTCTGGAAATAGAAGCAATCGGCAGTGGCGGCCGCAGTAATCGTCCATTTGTCATTCACTGCGCCCATGGAGGTGCTGGCATACTGATCCTGCATGCCGAACTTCTTGCCGTCTGCGGAGGCGAAGCTGTAGGAGCCGTCGTCGTTCTTCGTGACGGTGAAGATCTCGGTCTGGCCGTAGCCGGTGAGCTTGCCGTCTTCCATCTTCACATCCACACCGGCGGAGTAGTTGCCGGTCATGGTCTGGCTGAGCGCCTTGTTGTTGGCCGGGTTCACGATGACGATCGTGTCGCCGTCCTTGAGCTGCGCCAGATCCGTGACGAGGCCTTCACCGGTCGGCTCGGTCGTCGGCTCCGGCGTCGGCTCGGTGCTCTCCGCAAGCTGGCGGAAGCTCATGGCATAGGCCGCGGGCTTCGCGCTCGCGCTCTTGCCGTAGACGGTGAAGGTGTTGTAATATTCCAGATACTGGGCATTGCCGTTATACTGGGCGTTGGCGTTCTTCAGGAAAAACAGCCCGTCACCCGCGTCCTCAATGACCCAGAGACTGTATTCGTTCGCTTCGTCAGCAAAGGAAAGCCCGTTTCCGGTCGCGGCAGAGGTGAGTACCTTGCCGTCGTTGGAGAAGGAGACGGTGCCGTCCTCGTTCACCGTGACGGTGAGGAGCGCGATGTCCTCGCCGGTGAGCTTGCCAGCCTCATCCAGCTTGGCGTCCGCCGCGGCGAGCTTCGCGCCGGAGGCCGTGGCCGTGAGCGCCTTTTCGTTGGCGTCATTGAAAATGGCGACCGTATCGCCGGTCTTGAGACCGGAGACGGGATCGACGGCGACTTCAGCGTAGAACTCGAACTTATAGGCTGCGTTGTTCTCCTTTACCCCGTAGGTGGTGAAGCCGCTGTAATATTCGAGCGCCTGATTGTGGTTGCCGTTATAATTAGCGCCCACGTTCATGAGATACCAGGTGCCGTCTGTTTGCTGCTCGAGCGTCCATTTGGCGAGATCGTTCTCGGCAGGCTCCGCGAAGGACAGACCGTTGCCGGTCTCGGCAGAGGTGAGCACCTTGTCGCCGTTGGAGAAGGTGTAAACGCCGTCCTTCACCGCGACGGTGAGCGGCGCCATGGTCTCGCTGAGGATGAGCTGATCGTCCTGCTTCTCCGCCGTGACGCCCGCGAGCTTCTTGCCGCTGGCCGCAGCCGTGAGCACCGAGCTGCTGCCCGGGTGCATCAGATAGACCACATCGCCGTCCGCGGGCGCGCCGTCCAGCTTCGTGAGCAGGGTCGGCTGCTCGGCGGGCTCCTCGGTGGGCTCCGGCTCGGCCTCGCCAACGAACTTCCAGAAGTTCACCGTCTGACCCGCGATATTGCCGGTGGTGTTCGTATAGCACCGCCAATCCGGATTGTCGGCGAATACGCCAACATAGCGTGTTGCTCCTTTGGAATCAACAGCTGAGAGATAGCCGTCAATCAGAGAAAACACACCACCGGCTGCTGCTTCGGGCGTACCGACACGCACGCCGTTATTGGCTGCAGTGATATAAAGCTGTCCACCTGTGCCGGAAATCTGATACGTTCCGTCAGAAGCGGTGACGGTCCAGCCGTATTCAGCCTCGCTGCCGGAAACCGAGAGTTTTCCGTCCGCCACGGCAGCTGTAATTGCCGCAGGTGCGCCAGTGGCCTTTGCCGTCGGCAGCACCCACGTGGTGTCGCCCTTCGTCATGGTGATCGCCACGGTATCACTCGGCGTGATATCCGCGAGCGCCACCGGCTCCCAGGTGCTTGCTGCGTCCGCCGCCAGCGCGCTGGCCGGGAGCAGCGAGAACACCATGAGCAGCGCCATCAGCGCGCTCAGGAGCCGCGTTCGTTTTTGCGTTCTCATGCAGGTAATTCCTCCTATCAATTTATTTCTTTTGTATTGCCTAAATTGACGAGCTTATCATACCACATTCCCCCTCTGCGGCTCAAGAAAGCCGATGGATTTTCGGAAAAAGCATCAGTTTTCGGCCGAAATTTCGTGCAATTTGTCCACAGCGAAACCACAAAATGTGGAATTCGGAACATGGCGTTCATGCCACATCTTGACATGCCGGCGGCGGGTTGTTATTTTAAAAGAGCAAAGGAGGGATGCTTCCTTGAAGGACTGGATGAAAAACAACCGTGTGTCGATCATCGTGCTGCTGCTGGCGGCGATTTTGTTTGCCGCCGTGCGCATCATGGTCGCGCTGAAAACGGAGGCGGCGGACGTCTCCGGCGACTACGCGGAATATGAAAACGCCGTCGTGACGCAGATTCTCTCGGACGGCACCGAGGCGGACGAGACGTCGGACGGCGGATATCGCGGCGAGCAGCTGCTGCTGGCCGAGGTGAAGACCGGACAGTACGCGGGCGAGACGATGCAGGTTTATAACTACGTCTCTCCCCTCTACGGCGTGCCGCTGCAGGTCGGCGACGGGTGCACGCTCATCATCTCCACCTACGAAAGCGGCGACGTGAGCGCGACGGTGTATGAATTCAACCGGACCGTGCCCGTCTGGATCGTGCTGGGGCTGTTTCTGGCCATCACGGTGCTGGTCGGCGGAAAGACCGGCGCAAAGTCGCTTGTCGGGCTGATCTTCACGGTGGCGGGCGTGTTCTGGCTGCTGTTCCCCGCGCTGATGAAGGGCGCGCCGACGCTCCCGGCCGTCTTCGCGCTGTGCGTGTATGTGGCGGCGGTGAGCTTCGTGATTCTCGGCGGCGTGGAGAAAAAGACCGTCTGCGCCTGGCTCGGCACGGTGGCGGGCATGGCGCTCGCGCTGGTGTTCGCGCTCCTTTCGCAGAGGCTGCTTCGCATCGACGGACTGCGCTCGGCGGACGTGGAGCCGCTGCTGCAGCTGCGGCAGACGGGCACGCCCATCGGCCTGCGCGGACTGCTGGCGGCGGGTGTGATTCTCTCCTCGCTCGGTGCGGTGATGGACGTGGCGATGAGCCTCTCCTCGGCGCTCGCGGAGGTGCACGCGGCGGACAAAACAATGGACACAAAGGCGCTCTTCCGCTCGGGGATGAACATCGGGCGAGACATGGTGGGCACGATGACGAACACGCTCATCCTCGCCTTCCTCGGCAGCGGGCTGGTGCTGACGCTCTATCTCTATTCGCTCGGCCTGAGCCGGCACATGCTGATGAGCTCGGCCTATCTCTCATGGGAGCTTGTGGGCGGCATTTCGAGCAGCGTGGGCGTGGTGCTCTCCGTGCCGATCACGGCGGCGATTGCAGCATGGGCCTACGGAAAAGAAAAATAACAGCAATGAGGCGGATTCGCAGTCTGGTGCGAATTCGCCTCACATTGATTTCATTGCGCGATGATACGATCAGTCGGACGGCAGAGACCAGTCTGTGACCGTCCACTTCCCGTTTTCGGTTCTGCTTACGGTGAGCGTGCAGCGCTGGGTTTGGTTTGGCTTGAGCTCCTCCGGCCTGGGATGGCTGCCGGTGCGAAAGCGGGCTTCCACGGCGAGCACATCCTCCTGCGGCGGCGCCTCGCCCTCGTCATATACGAGCGTTTCGAGCGTGCAGTCGCGGCACTGCTTTTTGAAATACTTCTGCACGGCGTCGAACGCGGCCTCCACATCCTCATCGGTATACGGAGAATCCTCCGAGAGCGTGATGCTCGCCGCCATGCCGTGCCCCGGCGCGGCTGCAAAGAGCACACTGCCGAGCACCGGCAGAAGGATCAGCACCGCGAGCAAAACGGCGAGCACCGTCCACACACGGCGGGCGCGGCGGTTTCTGACCGCAAGCTGCTCGTTGATGCGCGAGAGCTGTTCGGCAATGGCCTGACGCTCCTCCGTGCGCTCCCGCTCACTCCCGCCGCCGAGCAGCTCGGAAACCGGAACGTCCAGCTCCTCGCTGAGCCGCTGCAGCAGCGCCGCATCCGGCACGGACAGGTTTTTCTCCCACTTGGAAACCGTCTGCCGCACCACATGCAGGCGCACCGCCAGCTCCTCCTGCGTAAAGCCGCGCTCTTTTCGGATGCGTTTGAGATTGTCACCCAGCATTGTGAGCACCTCCTTTTCTGAGCTTATTGTAGCAAATTGCGGCGCGGAAGGAAAGCAACGCAGAGTAACATCAGGCGGTTTTCTGGCGGTTTCGCATTTTCAGCCAGCTGAGAAAGCCGTAGAGATCGTTGACGAAAAAGACGGCGAAGCAGACGAGGACGGTAAAGTAGCTCGGATCCGTAAGTGAGGCGAGAAGCCAGAGGACGATGAGCACCAGATCGTTCATCGCATAGGCCAGCGCGAACCACGCGCTGCGGCGCGCCGTGAGATAGGCCGCGGCAAAGCTCGTGGCGACGGAGAGCGTGCTCGGCAGGAGATTTGCCGTGTGAAAGGCGCGAAGGATGAAATAAAACCCGAACGTGACCGCCGCCGTAAGCCCGGCGAGAAAGACGATCTCCCCCGCCCGGAGACGGCTCACCGCGACCTGCGCGCGCCGTCCTGCAAACGGATGGCGCAGCCACGCGATGAGGCTCCACGCCGCCATGGGCATGGTCATGCCGAGATAGGTGATCATCTCGCCGTAATAGGAAAACGTCCAGGAGATCCAGCCGTAGAGCAGGCTGAAGACAATCATGAGCGCCTGCGAGACGGGATTTCCCTTGGCGGCGAAGATCAGCGACGTGACGCCGATGAGAGACGTGATAACGGAAAGCGTACCGCCGCCGCGAAAGAGCACGGCGGAGAGCACAATCAGCCCCGCGGAGCAGAGCCAGAGCGCACGCTCAAAGGGCGTGAAATAGTGACGTAAACGGTTCATAATGCCTCCAAACAAAAACGGCATTCGTGATGCACATCTTCAAAGACCTAACGATGTGCATACGAATGCCGTTGCATTCCCTACCCGGTGGCAGGTGCTTATGTAATTTCGGGCGTCTGCGGTCTCGTCTCATACAGCGCCTGATTGACGGCGCTGCCGATGACAATCATGTAGCTCAGAAGGTTCAGCCAGACCATGAGCAGGATCATGGACGCGAGAGAGCCGTAGACCAGCGGATACTTCGCCGAGCGGCCGAAGAGCCACGAGAACAGGATCGAGATGGCCGCCATGCCGACGGCGGCGACGAGCGCGCCGGGGAACTGACGGCGGCTGCCCTCGTGCGAGGTGGTGAGCACATACAAAACGAGAATCAGGGCGAGGATGATGAGAAAAAGCACGACGAATCGCGACCAGACCCACCAGTCGCCGATGTTGATCCAGGTGACCGTCTCATCGAGCTTGTGGATGAGCTGTCGGCTCGTGATGATGGCCATGATGCTGCCGAAGACGGCGGCCATGAAGGCCACAGAAAAGACAAAGCTCGCGATCGTGCCGCCGACGATGCCGAAGCGGCGCTGGCCGCTGATCTCCTCGGCACAGCCGCAGAACGTGCGGTAGACGGCGCTGGCCGCCATGACCATGGCGACGAAAGCGACGACGAAGACCGTGCCGTTCGCGCTGCGGGCGGCATAGCGGAGAAAGTCCTCGATGATCGAGCGCGTCTGCTCCGGCACGACGAGCGTTTCGAGCACCTGAAAGACGGCCTCGGGTCTCGCAACGGAGAGCGCAAGCAGATCATACAGGCAGATGATGCCGGGAAAGAGCGTGAGCACCATGAAATAGGTCATGGCGGCGGCGGCGCGCGGCAGACGCTTGCCGAGATAGATGCGTCCGAATGCGGCAAAAAAACGGACGACCCGCCAGTTTCTCCAGTTTTTCACTTGTTCGGATCATCCCCTTTCCCAGTATCAGAAAAACACCGCCCTCGTTCCTATTCACGAAGGCGGTGGTTCTCTCTGATGCGAAAAACTTACTTCTGGTTGAAGATCTTGAAGATGCCGTCGAACGGATCCTCCTCCTGCGCAGGCTCTGCGGCGGGAGCAGCCGGAGCGGGAGCAGGCTCAGCAACGGGAGCCGGTGCCGGAGCCGGAGCCGGAGCGGGCTCGGCAGCCACGGGAGCAGCGGCGGTGAAGAAGCCGGTCGTGCGCGGCGCGGCAGCAGGCTTGGCAGGAGCCGCAGGGGCTTCCTCGACCTGGTGAGAGCCGTCCTCAAAGCCGGTGGCGATGACGGTCACGCGGATCTCATCATCCAGCGAGGGATCGAAGCTCGCACCGAAGATGATGTTGGCGTCCGGATGCGCAGCCTCCTGCACGAGGTTCGCGGCGGTCTCGACGTCCTCGAGACCCATGTCCTCGGAGCCGGTGATGTTGATGAGCACGCCGCGCGCGCCGTTGATGGAGGTCTCCATGAGGGGGCTGGCAACGGCCATGCGGGCAGCTTCCTCCGCCTTGCCCTTGCCGGCGGCGTGGCCGACGCCCATGTGGGCAAAGCCGGCGTCCTTCATGATGCAGGTGACGTCCGCAAAGTCGAGGTTGATGAAGCCGGTGTTCTTGATCAGATCGGAGATGCTGGTGACGGCCTGATGCAGCACGTCGTCCGCGATCTCGAAGGCGTTGGCCAGCGTGACCTTCTGGTCGGTGGCGAACTTGAGACGATCATTCGGGATGATGAGCAGAGAATCGACCTTGCCGAGCAGCTCGTTGATGCCGGCGATGGCCTGATCCATGCGGCGCTTGCCCTCGAACTTGAAGGGCTTCGTGACGACGGCGACCGTGAGGATGCCTGCCTCGCGGGCGATATCCGCAATCGTCGGCGCGGCGCCGGTGCCGGTGCCGCCGCCCATACCGGCGGTGATGAAGACCATGTCGGTATTTTCGAGCGACTTGGCGATGTTGTTGCGGCTCTCCTCGGCGGAGCGCTTGCCGACCTCGGGGTCGCTGCCGGCGCCCTGACCGTGGGTCAGCTTCTCGCCGATCTGGATCTTCTGGTCGGCGCTGGAGACGGCCAGCGCCTGCTTATCGGTATTGATGGCGACATACTCGATGCCCTGGGCACCGGATTTCACCATGCGGTTGACGACGTTGTTGCCGGCGCCGCCGACGCCGACCACCTTCAGGGTGACGACATTTTCGGGTCCGGTTTCAGTCAGATAGGGCATAGTTGGTTCCTCCCTGTTTTGATTGGTTTCGTTTGTTTCGTGAAGAACAGGCTCGGGCAAAACGACCGTCTCCTGCGGCGTCTCCTCGCTGACAGGCGCGTCCTCCGGGATCAGATCCGGCTGGACATGCGCCTGCACCTCGGGTTCTTCGGAGACAGGCTCGGGCACGGCAGGCGCCTCTAAAATGGGTTCCTGCACTGCACTCGTCTTCGGAGCGGGGTTCGGTCTGGGCCGATTGCGGTTCTTTTTCTTATTCTTACCCATTTTATATCATTTTCCCTTCAAGGTCAATATCTTTTTAACCCGGGCTGAAATGCACCTGCTGGTCGATGGAGAGATCGAGCGTGCCGGCGTCGTGCTCGGCGAGCTGCTCGACCGCGCTCTGCAGGAGGCCGAATTTATAATCGAGATCCGCGTCCTCCCCCACCCGAACCGTGAAACGGCTGAGATAGGCGAAGGCGGGGTTCTTCACGTCGCTCATGTCGATGATGGACACGTCCGTCCACATGCCGCGCTTGAGCAGCTGATTGAGCATCTCCGAGAGGAAGCGCAGCTTCGCGCCGTCGGCCTCCTCGACGGTCATGATCGTGCCCTCCTCCGGCTCCACGGGCACAAGCCCGTCGATGCGGATGAGACTCTTGAGCTCGGTCTGGTCGATTTTCTTGAGGAGCTTGCAGTTCTGGTCGATGACCCAGTATTCATCCTCGAGCGTGACGTAGCCCATGGCGCTGCTCTCCGTGACGGAGATGACGACGCGGCTCGGCAGCTCGCGCGTGACCATGACGTCGTTGATATAGGGGAGCTTTTTGAAGATGCGGCTCGCCGCGTCGTAGCGGTTGATGAAAAAGAGGTTCTCGCCCTTTTCGAGCCCGGAGGCGAGGATGATCTCCTCGTCCGTATAGCGGGCGTTGCCCTCGACGGCGATGTCCGTGACCGTGAAGAAGATGCTCATGGCCAGCAGAATCAGAACAATGACGCCGAGGAAGATCCAGAGCCCGCCGTGCCTTCGGCGAAATTCCATCTCTTTGGTTCCCTTTGAGGCTGTTTTCATATTGGTCTCCAATCCGGTTCAGTTTGATGCATGACTGCAGGAAATCGACGCGCCGAGCGAGGCGAGCTGTTGATCCAAACGGTCATAGCCGCGGGAGATGTGCTCCTCGTCGAAGATCTCGGTCTCCCCTTCGGCGGCGAGGGCTGCGACGATCATGGCGGCGCCGCCCCGCAGATCCCCCGCCGTGAGCGGGGCTGCCGTGAGCTTCTCGACGCCGGAGATGAAGGCGACGCGGCCTTCAATGCTCACATCCGCGCCGAGGCGGCGCAGCTCCAGCGCGTGGCGGTAGCGGTTGGAAAAGATCGTCTCGGTGAACACCGTCGTGCCCCGCGCCTTGAGACAGGCGGCCATGAGCGGCGGCTGCGCATCCGTCGGAAAGCCGGGATAAGGCCGCGTGACGATGGGTCTCGGCGCGATGAGACGCCCGTCGGATCGGAGCGTCACCGTGCCTGATTTTGTTATTATATCACATCCTGCTTCAGAAAGCGAGTCCAGAACCGTTAAAAAATGAGAAGGATACACATTTGTGAGCGTAATATCCCCGCCGGCGGCGGCGCAGGCGCACAAAAGCGTGGCCGCGGCGATCCGATCCGGCAGAATCACATGGCGCACAAACGGAGCGGGAGAGAACCCCTCCACGCGGATCTCCGCGCTGCCGGCGCCGGAAATCTGCGCGCCGAGGGCGCGGAGATACTTCTGCAGGTCGACAATCTCCGGCTCGCGCGCGGCGTTGGAGATGACCGTGACGCCCCGGGCGGCGCAGGCGGCGAGCATGGCGTTTTCCGTGGCGCCGACGCTGGGGATCGGGAGAATGACGCGCGCGCCGCGCAGATCAGAGCCGCGGCAGACGATGTCTCCTCCCTGCTCGGTGACTTCGGCGCCGAGCGCGCGCAGCGCCTCCAGATGCAGATCGACCGGGCGCGGCCCGAGCTCGCACCCGCCGGGCAGGCTCAGCCGCGCCTGCCCGCAGCGGGCCAGAATCGCGCCGAGGAAGATGACGCTCGATCTGAGCTCGCGCATGAGGCTGTGCGGAATTTCGCACGCGCTCATCGGGCGGGAGTCGATCCAAATGTGATCGCCCTCGCGCGTGACGGCGCAGCCGAGATGGCGCAGAATGCGCAGCGTGATGCGCACATCCCTCAGATCCGGCACGCCGGTGAGCAGCGTCTCGCACGGGGCGAGGATGGACGCCGCCAGAATGGGCAGAACCGCGTTTTTCGACCCCTGCACCGCGAGCTCTCCCGACAGCCTTCGCCCGCCCGTCACACGCCAGATCGTCATAAAAATCCCTCCGCATCATGAAAATCAATTCATATTATGCGGAGGGAGGTTTCTTCGGTTCATTCGTAGCTCCGAATCATTTCCAGAACCATATCGGCAATGCGCTCGGTCGCATCGGGCACGCCGCAGGCCTTCATATGGTCGGCCATGCTGTCCAGAGCCGAGGGATCGGCGAGGAGGGCGCGGATCGCATCGAGCAGATCCCGGCCGGTGAGTTCCGGCTCGAGCAGCACCCTTGCGCCGCCGGCATGCTCGAGCACGCGGGCGTTTTTCTCCTGATGATTGTTCGTGACATAGGGGCTCGGCACCAGAATGGCGGGCTTGCCGAGATAGGTGAGCTCCGCGAGCGTGGAGGCGCCGGCGCGGCACATGACGAGATCCGCCGCCGCCATGACGAGCGGCATATCATAGATATAGGGGCGGACGTCATAGCCGCAGGCCGCGAGATCGAATGAGCAGGTCTCCTGCAGCTTTTTGGCAACAGCGTCATAGCCGGACTTGCCGGCGGAATGGATGAGGCGGAAGCCGGGATCTCTGCCGGCGAGGCAGATCATCTCGGTGATCTTCTCGTTCATGATGCGCGCGCCGAGCGAGCCCCAGAGCGAGACGACAAGCGGCTGATCGGCCGGAAGGCCGAGCTTCTGCTTTGCCTCCGCCTTCGTGCAGTCGGAAAAGCCGGTGCGCACGGGCGTGCCCGTGACGAATACGCGGGAGGGGTCGCCGTAATGCCTCCGGCTCTCCTCGAAGCCGACGAGAATGCGGTCGACGTCCGGCAGGAGCATCTTCGTCGTGAGGCCGGGCACGGCGTTGGATTCGTGCACGAGCGTGGGTACGTTCAGCTGCGCCGCCGCCTTCAAAACCGGATAGCAGACGTAGCCGCCGGTGCCGACGGCGATATCAGGCTGAAATTCGCGGACGATCTGCTTGGCCTCCTTCGTGGAGGTCAGCGCATTTTTCGCCGCCGCGAGATTGTGCCGGATGCCCGCGGCGTTCAGGCTGCGGGAAAAGCTCGAGACCGTGACGGAGCGAAACGCATAGCCCGCGCGCGGCACGAGCTCGGCCTCCATGCGGTCGGGCGTGCCGACGAAGAGCACCTCGGTCTTCGGATCGAGCGCCTGCAGGCGCTGCGCCACGGCGATGGCGGGATTGATATGTCCTGCGGTTCCGCCGCAGGCGAACAAGACTTTCATAGCGATAACCTTTCTACCCCGCGCGGCTCAAGGGCGCCTCGCGCGAGATGCTGAGCAGAATGCCCATCTCCAGCAGCTGCATTAAGAGCGCCGTGCCGCCATAGCTGAAAAACGGCAGCGACACGCCCGTGCAGGGCAGAGAATTGGTGACGACGGCGATGTTCAAAATCGTCTGCAGGCCAAAATGCGCCGTGATGCCGGCAGCGACGAGGAAGCTGAAGCGATCCTGCGTGTGGAGCGTGATCTGCGTGCAGCGCAGGAGCATGAGCGCGAGCAGCAGGATGATCGCCGCCGCGCCGATGAGGCCGAGCTCCTCGCAGACGATGGAGAAGATATAGTCATTGTGGCTCTCGGGCAGATAGAGATATTTCTGCCGCCCCTCCCCCGGCCCGAGGCCGGTGAGGCCGCCGGAGCCGATGGCCATGAGCGATTCGCGCACCTGATAGGTGATGTCGTCATCGGCATACTGCGAGGGGAAGAGCCACGCGAGAATGCGGACATGCACATGTGTGGAGACGAAGAACGCCAGCGTGCCGAGTGCGGCGACCGCCGCGAGGCCGATGAAGAAATACTTTCTCGGCATGCCGCCGATGACCATCATCGTGAGGCCGATGAGGGAGATGATCAGAATGCAGGAGATGTGCGGCTCGAAAAAGAGCAGCACAATCGGGATGCCGAGCGCGATGGCAAACGGCACGACGCCGAACTGGATCGTCTCCATGCGGGCGCGGTACTTCGCAATCAGATCGGCGAAGACGAGGATAATTGCGAGCTTCGTAATCTCTGAGGGCTGGAACGAGAGCGGCCCGAGCACAATCCAGCGGCGGGCGTTGTTCTCCGCCGTGCCCATGATGAGCACGAGCAGGAGCATGAAGGCCGCAATGCCATAGACCAGGCGGCTGGACTGCCGGTAGAACGACATGGGAACCCACGACGCGGCGTACATGATGACAACGCCGGCGATGGCGAACATGAGCTGGTGGTTGAAATAGTCCAGGGGGCTGCCGCTCTCGGAGGCGAGCGCCTGCGAATAGGCGCGCGGATAGCTCGAGGAGAGCACCATCAGCAGGCCGAGGCTCAGGAGGATCAGCACGAGCGCGAGCAGCGTGATATCAAAGCCGCCGCGCAGTTTCGACGCTGCCTGCCAGCCGGGTATGAGATTTTTCAGCTGCATCCCGAAGGAGCCGGAGGAGCGTTTTCTCGTAGGCATGTTGATCCTTTCTAAAACTCAAAAGCGATGATAGACACCGATGAAGCTGATGACGCCGAAAATGATCGTGACCGAGACGAAGAGGGCGAAGATCTCCTTCTCCTTCCACATCTTGCCGAGCCAGCCGCCGATCTCGAGATGGTGGTGGAACGGCGCCATCTTGAACACGCGCTTTCCGTGCGTGAGCTTGAAATAGCCGACCTGAATGATGTCGGAGAGGGTTTCAATGATGTACATGACGCCGAGCGTGACGAGGATGAGCGGCATGTCGTAGGCGAAGGCCATAGCGGCGATGGCGCCGCCGAGGAAGAGCGAGCCGGTGTCGCCCATGAAGATCCTGGCGGGGTTGAAATTATAGAGCAGGAAGCCCAGCAGACCGCCCGCGAGACCCGAGGCGAAGACGCCGACGGAGATATCCCCGCGCTGCCACAGGAACGTGACGGCGACGAAGAAGATGCACACGGGGATGCTCGTGCCGGCGGCGAGGCCGTCGATGCCGTCGGTGAGGTTCACGGCGTTGACCGTGCCGGTGATGACGAAGGCGGCGAGAATCGTATAGAGCACGTCGCCGAGGTGGAACGAGACGTTGAAGAACGGAACATACACATCGCTCGTGACATACCCGAAGGAGCGCATGAGGTAGATGAACACCATGGCGGCGATGAGCTGCAGGAGGAACTTCTGCCACGCGCGCAGGCCGAGATTCTGTTTCTTTTTGAGCTTCTCATAGTCATCAAGAAAGCCGATGGCGCCGAAGACCAGCGCGAAGACGAGGCAGAACATGTGGCCGTAATAGCCCTCGAGCATGGAGTGGAAGCCCACCGTGAGGCAGACGATGGCCACGGCGGCGATGAACATAATGCCGCCCATCGTGGGCGTGCCGGATTTGGACATGTGCCACTTGGGGCCGTCCTCACGGATGCTCTGGCCCGCCTTGATGCGGCGCAGATAAGGAACGAGGAAGACGCCGATCAGGCTCGACGCGAGAAAGCCGATGACAAAGGCTAAAATCAATCTGATGGTCATTTCTGCTGTTCCTTCCTCTTTGCCAGGATCTCCGCGACAATCTCGCGTTCATCCATGTGGATTTTTTCATGGCCGATGATCTGATAATCCTCATGGCCCTTGCCGCAGAGGATGATCACATCGCCGGGGCGGTGGTTTTCGACGGCGTAGCGGATCGCATCGCGCCGGTCGGGCTTCACAACATAGGACGTGTGCGTTTTCTTGAGTCCGGGGAGGATCTCATTGATGATTGCCATCGGATCCTCAGTGCGGGGATTGTCGCTCGTGACGATGACGAAATCCGCCTTCTCGCCGGCGATGCGGCCCATGATCGGGCGCTTGAGCCGGTCGCGGTCGCCGCCGCAGCCGAAGAGGAAGACGAGCCTGCCCTTCGTGAAGGCGCGGACGGTGTTGAGAATGTTCTCCACGGCGTCCGGCGTGACGGCGTAGTCAATCAGGATGGAATAATCGCCGTCCGTGGGCACGAGCTCGGCGCGGCCCTTGACGCTCTGCGCCGTGGCGAGCGCAGCGGCGCAGTCCTCGACCGGCACGCCGACGGCGGCAGCCGCTGCGAGCACGCTCAGTGCATTATACACCGAGAACAGGCCGGGAATGCCGAGCGTGACGCGGTGCAGCCCCGCGTCGGACACGAGCATGAAGCGCACGCCCTCCGCCGTGAGGCGGACGTCCTTGGCGACGAAATCGGCGTGATTGTCCTGCGTGGAGACGGTCTTCACCTCACACGCGGCGCGCTCGCGCAGAAACGGCGTCCACGCATCGTCGAGATTCATGACGCCCTGATCGCAGTGCCGGAAGAGGATGGACTTGGCCTCGGCATAGGCCTCCATGGTCTTGTGGAAATCGAGATGATCCTGCGTGAGGTTCGTGAACACGCCGACGGCATAGCGAATGCCCGCCACGCGGTCGAGATAGAGCGCGTGGGAGGAGACCTCCATGACGACGTGGGTGCAGCCGGCGTCCGCCATGCGGCGCAGCAGCTCCTGCAGGGAATATGCGTCGGGCGTGGTGCGGTCGGTATGGAGCACCTCGTCGCCGATGAGGTTGGCGTTTGTGCCGATGAGACCGACCTTCGCGCCGAGCGTCTGCTCGAGCACATGCTTGAGAAGCGTCGTGACGGTGGTCTTGCCGTTCGTGCCGGTGACGCCGATCATGGTCATCTCCCGCGAGGGATGGCCGAACCAGACGCAGCTGACCTCGGCCAGCGCGAGGCGGCTGTCCTTCGTCTGAATATAAGGCCCCTCCCCTTCCGGCACGTCCTCGCAGAGGACGGCAACGGCGCCTTTTTCGAGCGCCATGGGGATGAAGCGGTGCCCGTCGGACTCATAGCCCTTGACGGCGACGAACAGGTCGCCGGGCTGCGTCGTGCGGGAATTGAAGCTGACGCCCCGAATCTCCAGATCCGGGTCCGCGGTGCTCGAGAGCACCTCAGTCTCACAGAGGAGGTCTTTGAGCTTCAGGCGGGTTTCCTCCTGTCTTTGGTGAATTCTTTCTTCTTTAATATTGACCGAGCATGCTGTTGTCGGTCGTGACGAGCGTGACCTTGACGACCGTGCCGTGCTCCACCTCGGTGCCCTCGGGGATGCTCTGGGAGAGGACGCTCTGCGTCTCCGGGCTCGTGACGGAGCTGCCGGTGGAGACATAGAGCCCCATGGCAGCGAGCACGTCGCGCGCGTCGCGATAGGTGAGATACGACAGATCGGGCATGACCTCGAGCTCCTCGGAGGGCTCCGCGTCCGTGTAGAGCAGGATGCTGCTGCCGGTTGCGATGGTGGCGCCGGTGCCGGGAATCTGGCGCGTGACGCGCCCGCCCTCGCCGAGCACGCGGGCAGTGAAGCCGCGCTGCTCCAAAAGGTTCATGGCCTCCTCGAGCGTCATGCCGGTGATGTTCGGCACAACCTGATCCATATAGAGCTTCTCCGCCGCCGTATACTGCGGCTCCACGCCGAGATACGGGAGGATATCGGCAAACATTTTGCCGACGGTCGGCGCGCCCATCTGGCCGCCGGAGATGTACATGCCGGTCTCGCTGCTCGGCGTATCGAGCAGGACGAGAATCACAAGGCGCGGATCGTCCGCCGGAGCGACGCCCGCGAAGGAGACGATATATTCCTTCGGGCCGCCGGCGGCGTCCTGCGCAACCTTTTCGCTGGTGCCGGTCTTGCCGCCGATGCGGTAGCCCGCGACGTAGGCGTTGTGGCCCGTGCCGTCCACCGGATCACCGACGACCTGCTCGAGAATCTTGCGCACCTCGGCGCTGGTCTCCTCGCTGACGACCTGACGCACGACGGTGGGCTCGTTGGAGGCAACGATGCGCCCGGAGGCGTCCGTGATCTCCTGCACGATATACGGCTTCATGAGATAGCCGCCGTTGACGCAGGCGCTGATGGCCGTGACCATCTGCAGCGGCGTGACCGTGAAGGTCTGGCCGAAGGAGGCGGAGGCGAGCTGCGAGAGGTTCTCGGGGTTATAAAACGTGTTCTGACTCCACCAGATGCTGCCGCTCTCGCCCGCGAGGTCGACGCCTGTGCGCGCGGTGAGCGTGGCGTCGGCGTCCTGCGTGAGGTTGAGGAAGCCGAACGCGTCGCAGTAGCGGTAGAAGGTCTTCGCGCCGACGCGCTGGCCGATATCGACGAAGGCCACGTTGCAGGAATGCTGCACAGCCTGCGTGAGCGTCTGATCGCCGTGGCCGGCGGTGCGCCAGCAGTTGAGCGGCGTGGTGCGGCCGAGCACCTCGGTGCTGCCGCCGCAGAAGAAATGCGTATCCTCGCTCACGACGCCCTCCTCGAGCGCCATGGCGAGCGTGATGATCTTGAACGTGGAGCCGGGCTCGTAGGTGTCGGACAGGGCCTTGTTTCGCCACTGGCGGAACATGGCGTCCGTGCGCAGTTCCTCGATCTCCTTGTCGGTATATTTGCGGGTTTTGACGGGGTTTCCTTCCTCGTCCTCTTCCTCGACGACGCCGTCCTCGATCGTCTCCTCGAG
>JBGUHV010000085.1:0-15078 GCA_045112425.1 Oscillospiraceae bacterium | reverse complement strand
GCTCACCTCCTTTTTTATCTTATCACAAAGAAAAGGTAGACAGCATGGTGGTTTTCCATGTGTCTACCTTTACCTTATACCTGCACTCAAAAGAGCCGGTGGATATTTCTCGTCAATTGTGACTACAATATGAATTTGCGCTTAGAGCTATAATAGAATTTTGCTTGCGCTTGCTTGTTTTTCCTTCAAACACGTGATATACTCAAACATCATTACAATACAAAGGAAATGGTTATGAACGATATTTTACTGCTTAAACCGGGCGAGCTGTTTCTCAAGGGTTTGAACAAGCGCTTTTTTGAAGAGAAACTGATGAACAACCTCCGGCGTCGCCTGAAGCACGTCGGCAAATATGAGGTCTCCTGCCGCCAGTCCACGTTCTATGTGGAGGCGCGTGATGACGAGTCCGATCTCGACGATGCGCTCGAGGCGGCAAAGCAGGTCTTCGGCTTCGCCACGGTCACGCGCGCCGCCGCCTGCGAAAAGGACAAGGACGTCATTGCGCGCAAGGCCATCGAGTACCTCCGCGACGATATGCTCTCCGTCTCCACCTTCAAGGTCGAGACAAAGCGGGGCGACAAGCGCTTTCCGCTCACGAGCATCGAGCTCAGCCAGTACGTCGGCGGTCTCCTCGCCGAGGCGTATCCGAACGCGCGCGCGGAGATGCACGACCCTGAGCTCACCGTGCACCTCGAGGTGCGAGAGCTCGCGGCCTACGTCCACGCCAAGCCCCAGCCCGGCGCGGGCGGCATGCCCGTCGGCTCGAACGGCAGCGCCGTCACGCTCCTCTCCGGCGGCATCGACAGCCCCGTGAGCACCTATCTCATCGCAAAGCGCGGCGTGCGCCTCGTGCCGGTGCACTTCTTCTCCTTCCCGTATACGTCCGAGCTCGCCAAGGAAAAGGTCATCAGCCTTGCCAAGCTGCTCGAGCCCTATACCGGCCGCATGACGCTGCAGATCGTGCCCTTCACGCACATTCAGGAGGAGATCCGCCGCCTCTGCCCGGAGGAATATTTCACCCTCATCATGCGCCGCTTCATGATGCGCATTGCCGAGGATATCGCAAAGCACAACGACTGCAAGGCCATCGTCACGGGCGAGAACCTCGGTCAGGTCGCGAGCCAGACCATGGAGGCCATGGCCTCCACGCAGAGCGTCATCGACCTGCCGGTGCTGCAGCCTCTGATCGGCATGGACAAGACGGACATCATTGCCCGCGCGCGGAAGATCGGCACGTTCGAGACCTCGATCCTCCCGTATGAGGACTGCTGCACGGTCTTCACGCCGCGCCACCCCAAGACGCGCCCGACCGTCGCCGAGGTCGCCGAGGCGGAGTCCGTCATGGATATCGAAGGATTGGTACAGGAAGCCATTGCGGGAATCGAAAGGATCAAGATCGGATATGAATGCTGAAATTATCTCCGTCGGCACCGAGCTGCTGCTCGGCGAGACGATCAACACCGACGCCGCCGACGTGGCGCGCCTGCTCTCGGAGTTTGGCATCAACGTCTTCTGGCAGACCGTCGTGGGCGACAATCCCGGCCGGCTCGAGCAGATCGTCCGCCGCGCCAAGGAGCGCTCGGATATGATCATCACTACGGGCGGCCTCGGGCCCACCTGCGATGATCTCACGAAGGAGACCGTCGCCGCCGCCTTCGGCAAGAAGCTCGTCCTCAATAAGGAGGAGGAGGCGCGCCTGCGCGGGCTCTATAAAGAGCGCAACACCTACATGACCGAAAACCACCTCCAGCAGGTCATGCTGCCGGAGGGCTGCACCGTCCTTGTGAACGACTGGGGCACCGCGCCCGGCTGCGCCTTCGAGGCGGAGGGCTGTCTCGTCATCATGCTGCCCGGCCCGCCGCTCGAGTGCGGCCCGATGCTCGAGCACCGTGTGCGCCCGCTGCTGGAGGCGCGCAGCGACAGCCTCATTCTCTCCCACAGCGTGCGCATCTTCGGCATCGGCGAGGGCACGATGGAGTATCAGCTCCGCGACCTCATGAACGAGATGACGAACCCCACCCTCGCGCCCTACGCCAAGGAAGGGGAGTGCTTGGTGCGCGTCACGGCGAAGGCCCGCACGGTCGAGGAGGCCGAGGAGATGATCGCCCCGTGGGTGCAGCGCGTGCGCGATGAGCTCGGCGTCTTTGCTTACGGCGTCGACAGCGAGAACATCCAGTCCTACGCCATGAACCGCCTCATTGAGAGCGGCAGGACGATCTCCGTGGCAGAGAGCTGCACCGGCGGCCTCGTCGGCGATCTCATGACGAACACGCCCGGCGCCTCCGGCGTCTTCCACGGCGGCGTCATCGTCTATACGGACGAGATGAAGCAGAAGCTCCTCGGCGTCGACGCCGAGTGCCTGCGTGAGTTTGGCGCCGTCAGCCGCGAGACCGCCGTCCAAATGGCGGAAAAGTGCCGCGAGCGGCTCGGAACCGACCTCGCCCTCAGCGTCACCGGTCTCGCCGGCCCGGGGGATGACGGCGTGCACACCGTCGGCACCGTCTTCGTCGCGCTCGCCGCGCCCGAGGGCACCTTCGTCCGCCGCCTGTATAAGGATAAGTGGGGGCGCGAGCGCATCAAGCACGCCGCCGCCAACCACGCCTTCGATATGATCCGCCGCTACCTCGAGGGGCTGCCGGTGGAATATGTGGAGGATAAATAAAGAAAAGCCGCCCGCTGACTTCGCGGGCGGCTTTTCTGCGCTGTATAGTTGCATTTTCATTCTAATTTTGATATGCTGTTCAGGAAATCAAATAAAGGAGAGAGCCCATGAAAAAACGAATTCTTTCTCTGCTTCTGGCAGCCGTTCTGCTCTGCGCGCTGCTCCCGGTGAGCCCGGCGCGGGCGGCGGATCTCAAGGCGTTCAGCGACATTCCCTCGAACGCCTGGTATGACGTTTACGTCTATGCCCTCGTGCAGAAGGGGATCATCAACGGCATGACGCCGTCGACCTTCGCGCCGACCCAGCCGCTGACCCGCGCGCAGCTGATGAAGATGCTGGCCTGCTTTGCCGCCGACGACGCGGCGATCAAGGCGGCTGCCGGCGAGAAGAAGTTCAAGGACGTTCCGTCCGACAAATGGTATGCCGGCCATGTCAACTGGGCGGCGGAGCAGGGCGTCACCAACGGCTATGAGGATGGCTCCTTCCGCCCGGAGGCGAGCGTCTCCCGCCAGGAGACCGCCACGCTCGCGGCGCGCTTTGCCGCCGTGACGGACGGCGTGGAGCTCAAGGCCGTCAAGGACAAGAGCCCCTTCACCGACGACGCCTCCCTCCCGGACTGGGCGAAGGAGAGCGTCTATCTCTGCCAGCAGGCGGGCGTCATCAGCGGCTATCCCGAGGGCGACTTCCGCGGCGGCAACAAGATCACCCGCGCCGAGGCGGCCAAGGTGCTCTGCCTGCTGCTCGGAGTTGAACCGCTCTCCAAGGACGCCGTGCCGAAAAACGCGGCTGCCGATCTGCGCAATCTGCCCTCCACCGCCGCGGGCTACAGCGTCAGCGGCATTGAGTTTAACCCGCAGGCCTACCGGGCGAACATCGTGCTGGCCAACAACCGCTTCCGCAATCTCGAGAGCGCCGCCTCCATGGTGCAGCGCAGCGGCGCCGCCATCGCCTGCAACGGCGCATATTTCGCCAACAACGGCGATCTCACCACCGCCTCCGCCATGGTGCGAAACGGCAAAGCCATTGCCATTGAGAATTCCAAGGCCGGCAATACCTGCTACTTCGTCATTGACACAAACGGCCGTGCCTCCATGCAGTTCCTCTCGATCCAGCAGACCGTCACGCTCAAGCGAAACGGCGAGACGCTCTACAGCTTCGACCGCGTCGGCTGCAACTATCAGCTCGGCGAGGACGACGGCACCCGCATGGTCTTCACCTCCGAATACGGCGATACGGTGCCCGTCAAGATGAAGTGCGCCGTCTACTGCGACGCAAACGGCGTCGTCACCGACCATCTCGATTCCGACACCGCTCAGACCATCCGCATCCCGAAAAACGGCTTCGTCGTCTGCTGCATCAACCGCCGCTGGGAGGGCGACCGCAACCTCTTCAACGACGCCCGCCCGGGCGACAAGGTGGAGCGCACGCTGTCCTACGGCAATTCCACCGTGCAGAACATCGACATGGCCTTCAGCTGCGGCCCCACCGTGGTGAAGAACAGTCAGGCCTACGGCAATTCCGGCACCTACGCGGCCGAGGGCTTCGGCCAGGTTCCCACCGGATCGGTGCAGCGCATGGCCATCGGCGTGAAGAAGGACGGCCGGGTCGTCATCGCCGCCGTCACCTGCGATCTGCAGGCGCTGGGCCGTGTGATGCAGGCGCTCGGCTGTGAGACCGCCATGAATCTCGACGGCGGCGCCTCCCGCGCGCTCTATATCAACGGAAACGCCCGCATCGCCCCGGGCAGAACCCTCACGCACCTGATCGTGTTTACGGTGCGATAAAAAACAACCGCCCGGACTTCGCATTTCAAAGACCGGACGGAATCAAGCTGAATAGCCTCGCAGAGTTCACGGCTTTGCCGTGAATGAGATCAAATTGATTTTCCGGTGACATGTGCGGCGGAAAATCTCCTTTGGGCGCGCGTGACGCGCGCCCCTCGCGCCGACCAAGCGGGGCATCGCCCCGCGCGATGAGCGCGAGTATTTCAAAAGCGAGCCCGCTCAGGGCTCGCTTTTGAGTTATTTTACGACTGCTTTGCAGTCCTTGAGCGTCGCGACAATGCCGTAATCGGAAGCGAGCTGGTTCATCTTGCGCATGAGCTTCTCGCGCTGAGAGCTCAGCAGCTTGCAGGCGAGCTTTTCCTTCTGGCTCTTGGTCATGGCCTTCAGCAGCGTCTTCACAACCTTCGCCGTCGCCTCGGGCGACTTGCAGGCCGCCTTCAGAACCGGGTTCAGATCGCCGTTCTTGCTCATGGTCTCAAACACCAGCGGAAGCTGAGAGTCCAGCCGGTCGGAATAGTCGATGTCGTCAATCAGAAAGGTTACTTCAACCATTAGTCATTCCTCCATTTTCATGATGTCTCACATGGTCTGGTATTATACCAGAAAAATTTAACGATTTCTACCCCAAAACACACCAACTTGTGTTAGAATACGAAAAAAGTCTTTGGGAGGGTTGCCCATGCAGGCCAAACGACTGTGCGCGCTGCTGCTGATCGCCGCGCTGTGTCTTCCCGGCTGCGGAAGCCTCAATTTCACAGCCGCCGAGCCTGCCGCCGTCTCCTTTGACGGCGCCTCCATCGGCGACCGCACGCCGACCTGTACGGCGAATCCCGACCTGGCCGAGGAGCTGCGCGCCGGCATCATGGCGCAGCGGAATCTCACGCTGCACGGCTGGACGCTCGATGTGATCTCGGCCTGTCTCGATGAGCTCATGGCGCTGCCGGATTATTTCTGGTTTCGCGGCTACCACATCTCCGCCTCCACGGGTCTGCGCACCACGGCGGAGATCGAGTTCCGCTGGCTGTATGAGGACGGCGCGGCGAAATATGACGCCCTCTGCGCCAAGGCCGACGAGATCCTCGCCGCCGCCCCGTGGGAGGGGGATTACGCCGTGGCGAAATATCTCTACGACTGGCTCGCCGAGCACGTCACCTATGCCGAGTCCGAGGGCTATGATCAGACGGCCTATGCCGCCGTCTGCGAGGGGAGCGCCGTCTGCGGCGGCATTGCGGACGCCTTCGCCTTTCTCTTAAACCGCGCGGGCATCCCCGCCTGCACGATCACCGGCACCGCCGTGCACGAGGGCGAGCACGTCAAGCACGCCTGGAACTTCGCCGAGCTCGACGGGGCGGTCTATGGCTTTGACCCCACCTGGGACAACACTGACCGCTTCGACGCCGCCGGCAGGGAATACCTGCAGTACCTCTGGTTTGGCCTCACCAGCGCGGAGATGAACATCGCGCACACGCCGGAGACCGAGCGGGATGACATCACCGCCCTAGCGACTGCGGATAATTACTATATCCGCCAGCAGGCCGTCATTGTCGATGACAGCGTCGAGTCCGTCATCGCCGCCGTCCGCCCGCAGGCGGAGGCGGGCTGCATCGCCCTCAGCTTCCGCTGTGCCGACCGCACGATCTATGACGCTGTGAGCGAGCGTTTATTCGCGCAGGGCGAGGCAGGCACGGTGCTTCGCCGTCTCGGCTTGGTGAACAGCGGCTTCTATGAGTTGGCATATACTCAACAGGAAGACCTGTTTATCATCACGATGTATCTTTGAAAACATTGTGCAAAAGAACGGAAAAGTTAAATATTTTAAGCATTTTTCAGTCAATATGCACAAATTACGCATTTTAGTTTCTGTCAGTTTGCGGATTGACGGCAGCGGGCTTTGAGGCCTATAATAAAGCCAGAAAGCAGGAACCGAAAGAACAGCAAAACCCCCGATCCAAAACGATCACCGCTCAGTGGAGCAATCAAAAAAGGAAACAGGATCTGAGATCAAAGGCAAAGCAAGAGATTCTTTCGGCAGCTTCTATTAGATAAAAGGTCATCGAGATCCAAGCAAGGAGGTGGGTCCAATGTACCAAACGATCCGGCAAACGGCAGGGCCCGTCTCGCCGGAGCAGGTCAAATGAACGGTTAGGGAATCTTACCAAATCAGCAAAGACCAATCGCATGACCCAAAACTGCAGAAAGAGAGGTTTCGATGATGGAACCGAAGACCGCAGCGTAGCCCCGTATTTCCAGTGGAAGCTGAAATACGGGGCTATCGCTACGTCGCCACAAGCTCCATATCCCTTGCTTCCGCGCGCAGCGCGAAAGCAAGCTCATTTCGCTGCGGCTCCTTCCCAAATCAAAGCAGACGCTTTGATTTGGCTTTTTTTATGCGCAGCGCGCCAAACGGAAACCCGCTTCGCTGGGCTTTCCGTTTGATTACTCGCGCTCCATCGCCCTCGCTTCGCTCGGTTGGTCGGCGCGAGGGCTCGCGTGACGCTTCGCCTTAGGGAGTTTTTCCGCCGCACATGTCGCCGGAAAAACGGATTGGATTTCATTTGCCCTGTCGGGCAAACTCTGCGAGGTCATTTCGTAGGGGACGGCGTCCTCGACGTCCCGTGCGTGCCTTGCCAATGATATTTCCATTCCTGGGCGAATCCGCACCCGCCCTTGCGGGTTCTTTTTTTCTGTGTTATAGTATCCCCAGAGGAAACCTGTCCTTCCCGGATGGACAGATAGGAAACGGAGGGGTACCCATGGCGTCGCGCAAGCCGAAATATTATCTTGTGGAGGCAGACGTTCTGCCGGAGATCTTTGCCAAGGTGATGGAGGCCAAGGAGCTGCTCGACACCGGCGAGGTCAAGACCGTCGGTCAGGCCGTCGCGCGCGTGGACATCAGCCGCAGCGCGTTTTATAAATACAAGGATTCCGTCCGCGCCTTTCATGATATGCGCCAGAGTGAGCTCGTCACCTTCAGCATGGAGCTCAAGGACAAGCCCGGCGTTCTGAGCGAGGTGCTCGCCATCTTCGCCGGCAACGGCGCGAACATTCTCACGATCAACCAGAGCATTCCGTCCAGCGGCGTCGCTCCTGTGACGATCACGGCGGACACCGAGCACATGCGCGTCACAATGGATGAATTCCTGACGGCATTAAGAGCCACCCGGGGCGTGGTCAAAGTCCACGTCATGGCGGGATAGTCGCTCCGCTCCCAAAATGAATGCCCGCTAATCGGCGGGCATTCATTTTGCAGGGGATGCACTGCGAAAATCATCATCGCCCCACGGCAGAGCCGCGGGGCGATGATGATCCTATTCGGTTTGCGCTTGCGAGCGCAAACTCTGCGAGGCATTCACCCAAGCACCGTCTGCGTCGCCTCATCCTCATACTGTCTTGTATACAGCCGGTAGTAATATCCTTTCTGCGCCATGAGCTGGGCGTGCTTGCCCTGCTCCACGATCTTGCCGTGGTGCACCACGAGGATCACGTCCGCGTTCTTCACGGTGCTGAGCCGGTGGGCGATCACGATGCTCGTGCGCCCCTGAATGATCGTCTCGATGGCGGACTGGATTTTCTGCTCCGTGATCGTGTCCACCGAGGCGGTGGCCTCATCGAGCACGAGAATGCGTGGGTCGGCGAGGATGGCGCGGGCAAAGCTGATCAGCTGCTTTTCACCGGTGGAGAGGAGGTCTCCGCCCTCGCCGACGTCGGTGTCGAGCCCGTTTTCGAGTCGCTCGGCCACCTCTGTCGCACTCACGAGCTCGAGCGCCGCGCGAATTTCGTCCTCCGTCGCGTCCGCCTTGCCGTAGAGCAGATTCTCCCGCAGCGTGCCGGAAAAGAGGTGCGGCGTCTGCAGCACATAGCCGATGGCGCTGTGCAGCCAGAGCTGCGAGCGCTCGCGCGCGTCTTTTCCATCAATCAGCACCTGCCCCTCCGTCGGCTCATAGAACCGGCAGATCAGGTTTGCGAGCGTCGATTTCCCGGCGCCCGTCTCGCCCACGATGGCCACGTTCGTGCCGAACGGAATGTCGAGCGTGAAGTGCTCGAGAATCGTCTCCTCGCCGTCGGGATAGCGGAAGGTCACGTCGCGGAAGGAAATGTCGCCCCGGATCGGCTCCCAGTTTTCCTTTTTCGGCGCGAAGCTGTCGCCGTAAACAGAGATGACCTCGTCCGTGTCGCGCACGTCCGGCTTCGTCTCCAGCAGCTTGGTCAGGCGCTCAATGTTCACCTGCGTCGTGATCAGATCCGAGATCGCGTCCACGACCCAGCGAATCGGCTCCATCAGCCCCATCGCGTAGCTCATGAACATGGAGAACGTGCCGATCTGCGTTTTTGCAATGTACCCGCCCTTCCAGAGTACCACGGCGAGCGCGAGCGAGGAGGCGAGATTCATCGTCACGGCAAAGAGCCCGCGCAGGCGGGCGGCGCCGATGGCTTTCCGCCGGATGCGGCTTGTGTCGGACACAAAGGCGTCTGCCATCGTGTCCTCAATCACGAGCGTTTTGATCGTCCGCGCGCCGGTGATGCCCTCATTGAAGTTCGAGGTGATCTGCGAGTTGATCTCGCGGATTTCGCGGTTTGCGCGCGTCAGCCCCTTCTGAAAGACGGAGAAGAGCAGCACCGCGAGCGGCAGCACCGCCATCACGAGAAGCGCGAGCCTTGCGTTGATCGCGAGCATCACGACCACCGCGCCCACGACGTAGCCCAGCTGCCAGAGGCTGTCCAGCAGCGTCCAGGACACGAGCGCGCCGATCTTCTGCGTGTCGGACATCACGCGTGCGTGCAGATAGCCCACGCTGTTCTGGTTGAAGTAGGAGAAGGAGAGCGTCTGCAGATGGCGGAAGGCCGCGTTGCGCAGATCCTTGTCCACGCCGACCTCAATGCGCATGCTGCAGATGCAGGCGACGTAGTTCACCGCCGCGCCTCCGCAGATCAGCAGAAGATAGAGCAGCACAAACACCACAATCGTGTCGAGTGTGCCCTCGCCGATGAAGTGGTTGAGCGCATACCGCTGAAAGAGCGGCACGCCGATGTCCACCAGCGCTCCGACGAGGCAGCCGAGAACCATCACGGCGACAGAGCTCTTGTAGTTTTTCAGATACGGCAGAATCTTCCCGATGCCGAAGAAGGGGAGACGCACCGTCTCGGAGGTGTGGTTCTTCATGCAATCACCTCCTCAGAGGATGCGGATTGAATCTCGCAGATCTTCTGGTAGACCCCGCCGGCCTTCGAGAGCGTCTCGTGGTCGCCCTGCTCCACGATGCGGCCGCGGTCGAGCACGAGAATCTGATCGGCCTTCGAGAGCGTTGTGATGCGGTGGGAGATGAGCAGAATCGTCGCCGAGCCGAAGCGCTGCTCGAGCGCAGCACGGATCTTCGCGTCCGTCTCGGTGTCCACGGCGGAGAGCGAATCGTCGAAGATGAGAATCGGCGTGTGCTGCGTCAGCGCCCGCGCGATGGCGGCGCGCTGCTTCTGCCCGCCCGAGAGCGTCACGCCGCGCTCGCCCACGAAGGTGTCGTAGCTCTTGGCAAAGCTCTCCACCGTCTCATCGAGACAGGCGGCGCGGCTCGCCTCGCGCACGGTCTCCATGGGCATGTGCTCGTCCGTGATTGCGATGTTCTCCCGAATCGTCCGGCTGAAGAGAAACGGCTCCTGCAGCACCATGCCGATGTTCCGCCGCAGGTGTGCGGTGTCAATGTCGTTTAAGTCCACGCCGCCGATCGTGATGCGGCCGTGGTTCTCCGCGAGCGGATAGAGCTTGTCGAGCAGAAGCATGAGCGTGCTCTTGCCGCTGCCCGTGCCGCCGAGGATGCCGAGCGTCGTGCCCGCGGGCACGGTGAAGCTCACGTCCTGAAGCACCTCGCGCCCCTCCTCGGTGTAGGAGAAGGAGACGTGCTCAAAGCGAATCTCCTGATTCAGCGCGGGCGTCAGCGCCTTCCCGGTCTCGCGCTCTTCCTCGGCCTCCATGATGTAGTCGATGCGGTCCATGCTCACGCCCGCCTTGCTCATCTCGGAGATCATGCGCCCGAGCATGCGCACCGGCCAGGTCATGATCGCGCCGTAGGAGAGAAAGGCGATGTATTCGCCCGCGGTCATCTCGCCCCGGATGCAGAGCACCGAGCCGAAGACCACAATCAGCAGAATCTGCAGCCCGGAGAGCACGTCGCTCAGGCTCCAGAACTGCGCGAGCGGCTTTGCCAGCTCCATCCAGAGATTGGTGTAATATTCGTTCTGCGTCTCGAAGCGTTCGCGCTCGAGCGCCTCCTGCCCGAACGAGCGCACCACGCGCACGCCCGTGAGATTCTCCTGCGCCATGGCCGAGAGCTTCCCCTCGTTCTCATCGCAGTTTAAGAACGCCTTGCCGATCTTCCCGTGGAAGTGCACCGAACGCAGAATGATATAGGGCACCGGCAGCATCGCAATGATCGTGAGCTTCCAGTTCATGCCGAGCATGAAGGAGAGACTCAGCGCGAGCAGCACCACGATGCGGAAGATGCTCGTCATCTGCTCGGACACGAAGCTCTTGAGCGTCTCAATGTCGCTCGTGCAGCGCTGGATGATATCGCCCGTCCGATGCTTGCTGTGCCAGGCGTAGGGGAGGCGCTCAATGTGCCGGAAGAGCTGGTCGCGCATGGTTTTCGTGAGCGTCTCTGCGCCGCGCGTATTCGTCACGCGAAAGAGATACTGCGCCGCGGCCTTCACCGCCGCGACCGCGAGGATCGCAAGCGCCATGATCCAGATATGCTCGCCGAGATACCGGAAGCCGCCCGCGCGTTCGACCAGCCGCATCGCGAAGCCGGGCAGATTGGCCGCCTTCCCGCCGAGGGCGTTGTCCACCGCTGCGCGCACAATCTGCGGCGTCACCATGTCGCACAGCGCCGCAAGCGCCGCTGTGACCATACTGATGAGGAACCAGCCCTTGCTCCCGCGCAAAAAACGCCAGAGCAGCGCCCGTTCCCGCTGCTTTTCTGTTTTCGTTTTCTTTGTCTGGTCCATAACATCTCTATTATACTGTAAATTCATATCGCATGCAAGAAAACATAATATTATTATGGTAAATTAAAATGAGCACAAAAAAGCCGCCCCCATCTTTCAATGGGAGCGGCTTGCGGCATACCTGATTTCATCACTGGATGATGCGCTTGGCGCCCTGATAATGCTGGACGTAGTAGCTCGAATTCAGATCGCTGATGATGACGCCGACGGTGCTGGAGGAGGCGTGGATGAACTGTCCGCTGCCGATGTAGATGCCGACGTGGCCGATGCTCTCGCTGGAGTTGGAGAAGAAGACCAGGTCGCCGGGCTGCAGGCTGTCCTTGCTCACGCTGGTGCCGTTGTTGTAGTAGATGTCGCTGGCGGTGCGCTTGAGGCTGTAGCCGCAGAGCTTGTAGACGTAGCCGACAAAGCCGGAGCAGTCGAAGCCCGCGGGGCTCATGCCGCCGTAGACGTAGGGGTAACCGAGATACTGCTTCGCGGTGTCCACGATCTGCTGACCGCCCGTGCTGTTGGAGGTGCTGGGCGTGGTGGTCGTGGAGTTCGGGTTGGCACTGGTGACGGCGGGCTTCGTGGTCGTGACATAAGCGCTGCTCATGTAGCCCTTGAGACCGTTGATTGTCACGGCCGTCCAGTCGCCGGAGGTGCCGGTGATGGTCAGCGGCGTGCCGTTGTTATAGTTGCCGAGAATGGAGTATCCGGTGCCCGGGCCGGAACGCAGACGCACGGAATTGCCCTTGACGTAGCCCTCCTGCGACTGAGCAGGGGTGCTGCTGCCGGGATTCGAGGTGGTCATGTAGTCCTTGCAGACGTAGCCGTTCTGGCCGTTGTAGGTCACGGCGTACCAGTTTCCGCTGGAGCCGGTGATCGTCATCGCGGTGCTGGTGTTGTAAACACCGAGGATCGAGCTCGAGGTGTTGGGACCGGAGCGCATACGCACGGAGGTGCCGTTGATGTAGCCGGTCTGACACGTGGTCTGACCGCCGCCGGAGGACGAGCCGCCCTGCGCGACGTAGTCCGAACGGATGTAGCCGTTCACGCCGCCGATGGTGACCTTTGTCCATCCGCTGTCCGTGCCGTTGATGGTGAGCGCCGTGCCGTTGTTATAGGTGCCGAGAATGGCGTAGCCCGTGCCGGGGCCGGAGCGCATGCGCACATAGTCGCCCTTCACGGTGCCGGCAGTGCCGCCGGTGGCCTGACCGCCGCCATTTCCGCCCGGAGCGGGAGCGGCAGAGCCGCCGACCTTCACATAGTCGGAGCTGACGTAGCCCGTCTTGCCGTTGGCCTGAACCTGGTACCAGTTGCCGTTCACACCGATGATCGTCACCGCCGTGCCGTTGGAGAGGGAACCGATCACGCCCGCGCTCATGCTCGCGCCGTCGCGGAAGTTCACGCTGCTCGCAGTCACGGTGCCGGTGCCGAAGGAGCCGGAGGCCGAGGTGGAAACCTTGAGATAGTCTCCGGAGATGTAACCGGTGGTGCCGTTGTAGATGACCTTATACCAGCCGTTGCCCGCGCTCTCCTGAACGATCACGGTCGTTCCGGCGGGGAGCGTGGCGATGACACTGTTCCCGGTGCCTGCACCCGTACGGAAGTTCACTGCCGTCGTGGTGGTGCCGCCGCCGATGCTGACCGCGCCCACGCCGGTCGCCAGCATGGCGGCAATGAGGATTGCCGTCAATCCGGTTGTAAACCAATTTTTCTTCATCGTATCGTTCCTTCCTTTCGCCGCTGTCCTCTCCCGGTGGAAGGCCGCGCGCAGCACAGAGCGGCGCTGCTCTGCGCGGAGGATGCGCCTTCTTCGGGAGGCCTGTGCGAAGGATCACACAGACGTCATTTCTCTGCGAGCGCGCGCTCCAGCCACACCGTCGCCACGTCCATGGCGGGGTAGAGGCCGTCCTTCTCCGTCTTCCGAATCACGCGGTCGCGGCTCTTCAGATCGGGGTCGGTCAGCTGCAGCTGCACAGAAACCCGCGTCGCCACGTCCAGATCCTTGACCTTCTTCGTGTCGAGGATTTGAAGCATGACGATGTACTTGTCAGCCATGCTGCCAAAATAGATCAGATTGTCCTTCCTTCTCAGCGGGTGGCCCTTGTACACCAGCTCTTTGGATTTTGCCAAAACGAATACACCTCTTTACTGGTTGCTGACTTCGGCGGCAATGACGCACCGACCGTTTCGTTTAAAAATTTGAAACAGATATCAGCATGACTGTTACGAAATTGTAACACATAAAGTCTAAGCTGTCAACAGCGTTAGCCAACATCTGGAATTCAGAAATGTAAACTTTATATAAAATATAGTGAGAATGAAAAAAAGGGTCTGCTGCACAGGCAGCAGACCCTTCGGGGATGGATTATTTACCGACCTTTTCTTCCAGGCTCTTCTTCACGATCTTCACGGCACGCTTTGCCACATAGGGCAGCAGCGCGGGAATTCGCTGCTCGCAGGACACGAAGCCCTCCGAGGCCTCCGGATGGTCGCGGTGCAGGTGGATCGCGTCGAACATGCAGCGGGTGGTGCACAGGCCGCAGCCGATGCAGCGGTTCGGATCGACGACGCTCACGCCGCAGCCGAGGCAGCGGCTGGCCTCCGCCTTGACCTGCTCCTCCGTGAAGGTGAGACGGTCGTGCTGGAAGGTCTTCGCCTTCTTCGCATCGTGCAGGATCGGCTGACGCGCCGGACGGTCGAAGCAGTCGATCTCGAGTGCGAGATTGTCCTTGTCGAGCTCGTAGAACTCGCGGAGGTTGCGGCTGATCGTCAGGCTCTGGCCGTCGTTGACGAAGCGGTGGATGGACTCGGCGCCCTCACGGCCGGCGGCAATCGCGTCGATGGCGAACTTCGGGCCGGTGTAGACGTCGCCGCCGACGAAGATGTCGTCCTGCGCGGTCTGATAGGTGATCGGGTCGGCAACCGCGTTGCCCTTCTTACCGGTCTTCAGCGCGCCCACGTCGAGCTCGCCCCAGTCGATGACCTGACCGACGGCGGAGATGACGGAGTTGACCTTGATGGTCTCGAACTTGCCGGTGCCCACAGGTGCGCGGCGGCCCTTCTCGTCGGGCTCGCCGAGCTCCATGATCTCGACCTTCAGGCCGCTGACCTTACCGGCAGCCGTGCCCTCGATCTCCACGGGAGCGGAGAGATAGCGGAACTTCACGCCCTCTTCCAGCGCCTCGGCGACCTCTTCCTTGTCGGCGGGCATCTCGGCCTCGCTGCGGCGGTAGATGACGTAGGTCTCGGCGCCCAGACGGACAGCCGTGCGGCAGACGTCCATCGCCACGTTGCCGCCGCCGATGACGGCGCACTTCTTGCCGAGCGCGGGCTTGTTGCCGAGGTTCACCTCGCGCAGGAAGTCGACGCCGCCGAACACGCCGGTGAGATCCTCGCCGGGAACGTTCAGCTTCGAGCTCTTCTGCGCGCCGATGGCAACGTAGAACGCCTTGTAGCCCTGTTTGCGCAGCTTGTCGATGGTAATGTCCTTGCCGATCTCGGTGTTCATCTTGAACTTAACGCCCATCTTCTTGAGAATGTCGATCTCGCCCTTGAGCGCCTTGCGGTCGAGGCGGTAGGAGGGGATGCCCATCACGAGCATGCCGCCCGGCTCGGGATTGCGGTCGAACACGGTCACGTTCAGGTAGCCCA
>JBGUHV010000084.1:0-4328 GCA_045112425.1 Oscillospiraceae bacterium | reverse complement strand
GGCCGAAGCGAGGGGCGGGCGTCACGCCCGCCCGAAGGAGTTTTTCCACCGCACATGTCGCTGGAAAAACAATTGGATTTCATTCGCGTCTTCCGAGCCGCGAACTCTGCGAGGCTTATAGTGAGAAAACTGCCTGACGTCTTGTCGGGCAGTTTTTTTATTTGTGTCATTGCGAACCAGTGCGCACACTGGTGTGGCAATCCGTTTCTCTGTCGTCTCTTCTTTTCTGTGAAAAAGTTGTGTCTTCCTATTGCCAAAAGCTTCTAATTTTTGTAAAATATAAATCAGAAAAACGAATTTTAAATGAAAGAAGGTACGCTAATGAAAAAGAAGATGTTGAGCGCGCTGCTCACGGTCTGTCTGCTGCTCTCGTGCATGACGGGCATGGCGTTTGCCGCAGCGGGCTTCAGCGATGTGCCGGCGGACGCCTATTATGCCGACGCCGTGCAGTGGGCGGTCTCGAAGCAGATCACCAACGGCACCAGCCCCACCACGTTCTCGCCCGACGCCACCTGCACCCGCGCCCAGATGGTCACGTTCCTCTGGCGCGCCAACTCCGGCAAAACCGTGCGCGGCACGATGCCCTTCCGCGATGTGCCGGCGGACGCCTATTACCGCGACGCAGTGCTCTGGGCCGTCAATGAGAAGATCACCAACGGCACCAGCGCCACGACCTTCAGCCCGGATAATACCGTCACCCGCGCCGAGGCCGTCACGTTCCTGTGGCGCGCTGCGGGCTCTCCCGGCACGTTCATGGCCAATCCCTTCTCCGACGTGACGGGCGACGATTATTATTACGAGGCCGTCATCTGGGCGGCAGCTGAGGGCGTCACCAACGGCACGAGCGATTCGACGTTCTCGCCCGGCGCGCCCTGCACCCGCGCCCAGATCGTCACGATGCTCTATCGCTGCGCCACCCGCGCCGCCGAGGTTCAGTCGCTCGGCGCGCCGAAGTATCCCGTCGTCATGGTGCACGGCGCCTTCGGCTGGGGCAGCTATGACAATCTCTCCGCGCTGCTGACCTACTTCGGCATGTTCAACGGCAGCATCGAGCAGTATCTCGAGAGCAAGGGCGCAGACGTCTGCTGCCCGTCCGTCGGCCCCTTCTCCAGCGCGTGGGATCGCGCCTGCGAGCTCTATGCCCAGCTCACCGGCACCGTCACGGACTACGGCGCCGCGCACGCCGCCATGTACGGTCATGACCGTTACGGCCGCGACTATTCCGGCGGCAGATACTCCCGCATTCTGAACGGCCCGTGGGATGCCAATCACCCGATCAACCTCGTCGGCCACAGCTTCGGCGGCGTCACGGTGCGTCTGCTCGAGGAGCTGCTGCGCAACGGCAGCGCCGAGGAGCAGGCCTACATGAGATCCCACCCCTCCGAGGGCAGAATCTCCCCGCTCTTCACCGGCGGTAAGGACGGCTGGGTCTATTCGATCACCACGCTCGCCGCGCCCGCCAACGGTATGAATCTGTTCGAGTCCATGCCGCTCTTCACGACCGTCGGCTCTCAGCTCGTGGAGGAGGTCTGCAAGCTCGCGGGTCTCACGCCGCTCACCGGCATCTATGATCCCCAGCTCGAGCAGTTCGGCATCATGCCCAAGCCCACCGATACGATCATCGAGGCGATCCGCGGCGCCATCACCGAGGAATTCCTCGAGCACAACGACAGCTGCTTCCAGGATCTCACGATTGATAAGTCGCTGTATCTGAACCAGGATATCACCATGGACAGCGATATCTATTACTTCTCCTACTACGGCAACCGCATGGCCTATAACGCCGCCACCGATTCCTATTCGCCGAACACCCGCATGTTCCCCGTGGCATGGCCGCTCGGCGCGTTCATGGGCTCCTATGACGGCGTCACCTCCGGCAAGTTCCAGACCGGCTACGGCCCGACGCTCTCCACCGTGACCGTGCCGCAGACGAAGGTCGGCGCGCCGTGGCATAAGAACGACGGCATCGTCAACTCCTATGCCTGCATGTATCCCGCCCACTATCAGAACGGCGTCTATGTGGAGGATCCGCATCAGTTCGTCAGCACGCAGACCGTCCGCACGGTTCGCCCCGGCGTCTGGTACGTCATGCCCGAGCAGTTCATGGATCACTTCTCCTTCATGGGCGGCATCCTCACCGAGGATCAGCAGACCGTCCGCAGCTTCTACGACGGCGTGATCGAGAATATCGTGAGGTGTGGCGGCTAACACTACAAGGGGCGGATACATCCGCCCGCGCAGAGCAATTTCTAAATCAAAACCATTTGAGGCGAATTCGCACAAACCGCGAATTCGCCTCATTCTTTCATTGATATCGAAAGGTGCCAATCGTAGGGGTCGGCGTCCTCGACGACCCAAATACCGGCTCCTTATTTTAACGTTTTCAACACCATCTCGGCGCAGCGCATCCCGTCGACCGCAGCGCTTGTGATGCCGCCGGCATAGCCTGCGCCCTCGCCGCAGGGATAGAGGCCTTTGAGCCCCTCCGAGCAGAGATCCTCTCCGCGCAGCACGCGCACAGGGGAGGAGGAGCGCGTCTCCGGCCCGGTCAAAACCGCGTCCGGACTGTCAAAGCCGCGCAGCTTCTGCCCCAGCGCCGGGATCGCCCGCGCGAGCACGTCTGTGATCTGCTCCGGCAGCACCTGCCGCAGATCACCCCAGAACACCCCGGGGCGATACGTCGGCTGCACGCCGCCCGGGCCGGCGCTCGGCTGATCGGCCAGAAAATCCCCGACCGTCTGCGCCGGGGCTTTATAATCCCCGCCCGCGTATTGAAACGCCCTGCGCTCGATCTCGCGCTGCCATTCCATGCCCGCGAGCACGCCCTCGCCGGGGAAGTCCTCCGGCTGCAGCGTCACGAGCAGGGCGCTGTTCGCGTTCTCGCCGCTCCGGTCGGAGCGGCTCATGCCGTTCGTGACCACGCCGCCGGCCTCCGACGCCGCGGCGAACACCTCGCCGCCCGGACACATGCAGAAGGTATAGGCGCTCGCGTTATCCTCCAGCTTCACATGCAGGCCGTAGTCCGCCGGCGGCAGCTCCTCGCCCCGCGCGCGGCCATACTGCGCGAGATCAATCATCGTTTGTTTATGCTCAATACGCACGCCCATCGAAAAGGGCTTTCGCGTCATCGGCAGCCCGGCGTCCTTCAGCATCCCGAAGGTGTCTCTCGCGCTGTGCCCCACGGCGAGAATCGCCTGCGCGGCGGGCAGGGAATAGATCCCCTCCGGCCCTTCGACCGTCAGCGCCGTGAGCGCACCGTCCTGTGAGACCAGCCCCGTCAGCCGATGTCCGAAGCGCACCTCGCCGCCGTGCGCGATCACGTCCTCGCGGATTGACTTCACCACCTGCACCAGCACGTCCGTGCCGATGTGGGGCTTGGCGTCGGAGCAGATGTGCTCCGGCGCGCCGTGCGCGGCAAACTGCTCCAGTACCCAGCGGATGCGGCTGTCGTGCGTGCCGGTGTTCAGCTTCCCGTCCGAGAAGGTGCCGGCGCCGCCCTCGCCGAACTGCACGTTATTCTCCGGATCGAACGCGCCGCCCGCTCGAAAGGCCTCCACCTGCGCCGTGCGGGTGTCCACGTCCTGCCCGCGCTCGAGCACAATCGGCCGCGCGCCGGCATAGGCGAGCACGAGCGCGGCGAACATGCCCGCCGGGCCGAAGCCCACCACCACAGGTCGCGATTCACTCTCAACCTTCGGAATCTCATAGTGATACGGCTTCACAATCGAAGCCTGCTTACACTTCCCGAGGAGCTTGCTTTCGTCTCCCTCCACCGTCACGCTGACGGTGTAAATCCATTTCAGATCGTCCTTTTTCCGCGCGTCGAGCGACTTTTTCCGGATCGTGAGCGATTGGATGCGCCCTTCCGGAATGCGCAGCGCCCTCGCCGCAAGCGCGCGGAGCTTCGCCTCGTCCTCGCCGGGCTGCAGCTTCAGATTCGAGATTGCGATCATTTGCCGAGCCTCCCTGCGAGATGTCCGCTGCTCCATGCCCACTGGAGGTTGAAGCCGCCGCAGTCGCCGTCCACGTCCAGCACCTCGCCGCAGGCGAACAGCCCCGGTACAAGACGGCTCTCCATCGTGTGCGCGTCAAACTCCGCACAGCGAATGCCGCCCGCCGTCACCTGCGCGCTGTCAAAGCCCTCCGTGCCGCGCACCGGCAGAGAGAAGCCCTTGCACGCGCGGGCGATCTCCTTGAGCGCCGCGTCCGGGAGCGCGGAGAGCGGCGTGTCTGCTTTTTGGTTTACATAACGAATAATCGTCCGCCCCAGCCGATTGTGCAGCATCCCCGTCAGCAGATCTGCAGCCGTGAGGTGCGGCATAGCTTCC
>JBGUHV010000083.1:0-4298 GCA_045112425.1 Oscillospiraceae bacterium | reverse complement strand
GACGTGCTGACGGCGACGGAGAACATCGTGCTCGGCCTCGAGGGCAAGCTCGATCTCAAGGAGGCCGCGAAGAAGATCCGCGAGATCTGCGACACCTATGGCTTTGAGGTCGATCCCGACCAGAAAATCTATGACATGTCCGTCTCGCAGAAGCAGACCGTGGAGATCATCAAGGTGCTCTACCGCGGCGCGGACATTCTGATTCTCGACGAGCCGACCGCCGTGCTCACCCCGCAGGAGACGGACAAGCTCTTTGCGGTGCTGCGCAACATGCGCAACGACGACAAGGCCATCGTGATCATCACGCACAAGATGCACGAGGTGGAGGCCCTCTCCGACCGCGTGGCCGTGCTGCGCCACGGGCAGTTCATCGGCGACATGCTCACGAAGGACACCGACGCGCAGGAGATGACCAACATGATGGTCGGCCGCCCGGTCGTGCTGAACATCGACCGCCCCGAGCCGAAGGATCCGAAGCCCCGCATCGAGGTCAAGGGTCTCACGGTGCGGAGCATGGACGGCATCCTGAAGCTCGACGACGTCTCCTTCACGGCCAACTCCGGCGAGATTCTCGGCATCGCGGGCATCTCCGGCTGCGGCCAGAAGGAGCTGCTGGAGGCCATCGCCGGCCTTCAGCCGACGGAGGCCGGCTCCATCACCTACATTGAGGACGACGGCACGCGCGAGGAGCTGCTCGGAAAAGACCCCCTCTCCATCGCGGAGATGGGCGTGACGCTCTCCTTCGTGCCGGAGGATCGACTCGGCATGGGTCTGGTCGGCAACATGGACCTCTCCGACAACATGATGCTCCGCTCCTTCCGGCGCGGGCGCGGCATCTTCACCGACCGCCGCAGCCCGAAGAAGCTCGCGGAGACCGTGGTGCAGGAGCTGGAGGTCAACACGCCGGGCGTTTCGACGCCGGTGCGCCGTCTCTCGGGCGGCAACGTGCAGAAGGTGCTCGTCGGGCGCGAAATTTCCGCCGCCCCCACGGTGCTCCTCACGGCCTACGCCGTGCGCGGACTCGACATCAACTCTTCGTATATGATTTATGATCTGATCAACCGGCAGAAGGCTGAGGGCGTGGCCGTCATCTACGTCGGTGAGGATCTGGACGTGCTGCTGGAGCTGGCAGACCGCATCCTTGTGCTCTGCGGCGGCAAGGTGAGCGGCATCGTGCCCGGCCGCGGCGCCACGAAGCGCGACGTCGGCATGATGATGACCAAGATGGGAGGGAATCAGGCCAATGCATGAGAAAACGCCTCTCTTTCACATCTCCAAGCGCGGAGCGCTGCCCTGGTACCGCGCATGGATAATTCGCGCAATCGGCATTATCGCGGCGCTGATTCTCTGCGCACTCGTGACGACGGTGACGACCGGCGTCAACCCCCTGCAGGTCTATGTGACGATCTTTAAGGGCTCGTTTGCGTCCGCGAGACGCTTCTGGGATATGCTGCAGAAGCTCTCGATTCTCCTCTGCATCTCCCTCGCGGTGACGCCTGCGTTCCGCATGCGCTTCTGGAACATCGGCGGCGAGGGTCAGGTGCTGATCGGCGGTCTCGCCACGGCGGCCTGCATGATCCTCCTCGGCGGAAAGCTCCCGAACTGGGCGCTCATCCTCATCATGATCGCGGCGAGCATCGTCGCCGGCGCCGTCTGGGGCGGCATTCCCGCCATCTTCAAGGCCAAGTGGAACACGAACGAGACGCTCTTCACCCTGATGATGAACTATGTGGCGATCCAGCTGGTGCGCTATTACTCCGTCGTCTGGGAAAACCCGAAGGGCTCCGGCACAATCGGCATGATCAACTCCGCCACGCAGGCCGGCTGGCTGCCGGAGATCGGCAACAAATATCTGCTGAAGATCCTCGTCGTCGCCCTGCTGACCGTGGGCGTGTACGTCTACCTCAACTATTCCAAGCACGGCTATGAGATCGCCGTCGTCGGCGAGAGCGAGCGCACCGCGCGCTACGTCGGCATCAAGGTCGAGAAGGTCATCGTGCGCACGATGCTCCTCTCCGGCGCGATCTGCGGCATCGCGGGTCTGCTGCTCGTGGGCGGCACCGACCACACCCTGACCGACACGATTGCGGGCGGCCGCGGCTTCACGGCGGTCATGGTATCGTGGCTGGCGAAGTTCAACCCGATCTGGATGATCCTCACGAGCTTCCTGCTCGTCTTTCTCGACAAGGGCGCGAGCGAGATCAGCGCCATGTTCAGCCTGAACCAGAGCTTCTCCGATATTCTGACGGGCATCATCCTGTTCTTCATTATCGGCTGTGAGTTCTTCATCAACTATCAGATTCAGTTTCGCAAGAGCGGAAAGGAGGAGAAGTAAGCATGTTTGACATTCTCTCCTTCCTCCCCCGCGCCGTGATGCAGGGCGTTCCCCTGCTGCTCGGCTCCACGGGCGAGACGCTCACCGAAAAGAGCGGCAACCTGAACCTCGGCATCCCCGGCATCATGTACGTCGGCGGCATCTGCGGCGTCATCGGCTCGTTCCTCTATGAGCAGAAGGTGCCCGCCGCCGAGATGAACGGCTTCGTCGCAGCGATGATCCCGCTGGTCTGCTGCCTCATCGGCAGCCTGCTGATGGGTCTGATCTACTGCTTCCTCACCGTCACGCTGCGCGCCAACCAGAACGTCACAGGTCTCGCCATGACGACCTTCGGCGTCGGCTTCGGCAACTTCTTCGGCGGCAGCCTCATCAAGCTCGCCGGCAGCGACGTGCCGAGCATCGTGCTCTCCAACTCCAGCCGGTTTTTCTCGGCCAAGCTGCCCTTCGCCAAAAGCATGGGCGCGCTGGGTCAGGTGTTCTTCAGCTACGGCTGGCTCGCCTATGCGGCCGTGATCATCGCGCTCGTGGCAAGCTGGATTCTCAACCGCACGCGCACAGGTCTGCATCTGCGCGCCGTGGGCGAGAACCCGCAGACGGCGGACGCCGCCGGCATCAACGTGGTGAAGTACAAGTACCTCGCCACCTGCATTGGCTCCATGATCGCCGGCCTCGGCGGACTCTACTACGTCATGGACTACGCCGCCGGCATCTGGTCGAACGACGCCTTCGGCGACCGCGGCTGGCTCGCCATCGCGCTCGTCATCTTCACGCTGTGGAAGCCGAACATCGGCATCCTCTCGAGCTTCCTGTTCGGCGGCCTGTACATCCTGCATCAGTACATCCCCTCCGGCATGAACCTCGCCGTGAAGGAGCTCTACAAGATGATCCCCTATGTGGTGACGATCATCGTTCTCATCATCACCAGCATGCGCAACAAGCGCGAAAACCAGCCTCCGGCCAGTCTGGGTCTGCCCTACTTCCGGGAGGAACGATAGAAACTGCTTCCCCTTCTGCCGCAAGGTTTTGCGGCAGAAGGGTTTTTTGTCCGATTCCGTTGACAGATTTGCCAGTATTCTATTGTATATTTTGCCGATCCAGACAAAAAGCAGGTTAGCAGCAGATAACTTAGTTGACTTTTTAACAATGTGTTGATAAAATCATCCTGTATCACTTTGTGGTTTTTGAAACGTTTATGCAAATAAGGAAAGGGGACCAATACCACATGGCAAGAGAGATTCTGTTTGAGCTCGGTAAAATGATCACCGACCGAATTCCGCAGAAATTCGGCATCAAGAAGATCACCGAGAACGATCCGGAATACATCATTCTGGACCGCTCCGTTCCGACGGACGAGACGGCTGAGATCATGCTCAAGATGGGCAAGCGTCAGCCGAAGACCCTCGCCGAGATCGCGAAGATCACCGGCAAGGATCCCAAGCACGTCGAGGCGCTTCTCGAGGAGGCCTGCAAGCGCGGCTCCGTGGAGTACAACTGGGAGAACCCCCAGCGCGAGAAGCAGTATTACATCCAGGTGTTCGTGCCCGGCATCGCCGAGATGACGAACATGGTGCCCTGGCAGATGGAGAAGTATCCGGAGCTGGGCGAGATGTTCAACAACATGACCTTCCTGCCCCTCGCCGGCAAGACCCATCTGATTCCTCCCGGCGGCGCCGGCGTCGGCATGCACGTCATCCCCGTGGAGAAGGCTATCCAGCACGAGAACCAGACGCTCCCCATCGAGCACATCTCCCACTGGCTGGATAAGTACGACGGCAAGTACTCCGTCGGCTACTGCTCCTGCCGCAACGCCCGCCGCATCACCGGCGAGGGCTCGGGCGAAATTCAGGACGACTGCTGCATCGGCCTCGGCGACTTTGCCGATTACCTCGTGGAGACCGGCAAGGGTCACTACATCACGAGAGAAGAGGCGCTGCAGATCTGCCAGCGCGCGGAGGACAACGGC
>JBGUHV010000082.1:0-2714 GCA_045112425.1 Oscillospiraceae bacterium | reverse complement strand
ACGGCGCGGCGCTTCTCGGCGCGAGACGGCGCACCTTCCGCATGCCGGACTTCCGCGAGGAGGAAAAGCCGCTCTCGCCCACCGAGCGCGGCACGGCGACGCACCGGGTGCTGCAGTATCTCCGCTTCACCGAGGCGGAGACGGACGACGCCGTGAAGGCGCAGATCGCCTCGCTCGTGCGCGCGGGCTATCTCTCCGAGCGCGACGCGCGCGCCGTGAAGGTGGATTCCGTGCGAACACTCATGGTCTCCCCGCTCGGCGCGCGGCTGCGCAGGGCGGAGCAGGAGGGCACGGTGCGGCGGGAGTTTCGCTTCTCGCTGCTCTTCCCCGCCAGCCGCTTCTTCGGCGGCGGCGTGACGGACGAGGTGCTGCTGCAGGGCGTCGTGGACTGCTGGTGGGAGGAGGCCGACGGCATCGTCATCCTCGACTACAAGACCGACCGCATCCCCGAAACCGCCGTGCCGGAGCGGACGGCATACTACGCCGAGCAGCTGCGCGCCTACGGCGAGGCCATGGCGCGGATCACCGGAAAGCCGGTGAAGGAACGATTGCTCTTCTTCCTGCACAACGGCGCGGTGACACAAGTGACCAAATAAAAAGGAACGCTGCAAATGGAACGGCCTTATAAGGAAGTTTTTATTTGCAAGGAATGGTGCAGCCCTTTTGGGGCTGCACCATTTCCTTTTTTATACCGAAAGCTTGTATTTCTGCGGGTTTTCCCGAATGTCGTCCATCAGCTTCTGGAGTTCCTTCTCATCCGGGATGGTGAACAGACCGATTGATCATTCATATTGGAACGGCTGAATGCCCGCGGCGTCGTCATAGTAAAGCGTCTTTTGCTCCTCATCGAGGGAGACAAACTCAGTCCGGTGCAGGCAGGCATACGTTTCGCTCACTGCGGGCAGGGACGTCTCCGTGTAGCTCAGCCAGTATCCCGGAATCATCGCCGCGGTCAGATCATCCATGACCATGCCCTGTTCGATTCGTTCCTCTTCGGTGTCCAGAAAATACGTCAGGTTCAGCGGTTCTTGCGGCCCGTGGAGGGCAAATGTCGGGTCGGTGTGATAGCCCTCGCCGTCCACGACCATGTAGGTCCAGGCGTGATCCACGCCGTCAAAGCATCCGATGGCCAGCGCGTCCACCCCGACCTGCTGCAAAAGATAGGCATAGACGGAGCTGAGGTTCTCACATATGCCCTGTTTGCGCATCAGAGACGAGTAGGTAAACCCCTCTCCATCAATCATGATGTCGCCGTAGGTAAAATTCGCCGCCATATAGGCATAGAGCTTGAGACTTTTTTCAAACTCCGTGTCGTCCGGCTCCAGAACGCTGTTCAGAAGATCTTCAATCAGCGTCTCAAATTCTGCCTGTCTGGCGACGAATTCCTCCGGCGGGATGTTGTAATAAACTCTTCCAATCCCGTTTTCAAACGGCACGGTTTCGTCATTGCTCTTGCCGGTCACCGCCATGCAGGCGGCGGGAAACATGTGCGCAAGCGTGACGTCGTCCATGCACCAGTCATAGATCTCCTGACTCGCGCATGCAAACGTGTCCCGGCCTTCCCGGAGCGCGTCGCACAGATGATAAAGGGAATCCCACCACTCTTTCGAATAGTATTTCGAGAGCAGCGGAGAATACAAATGCGCCTTGAATGCGTATGGCTCCTCCGGTTTCGAAGTTGGCGGAGCGGGCTCCTCACTGGCAGTGCCTGCATCGGAGGGCATGACCGCATCCGGCCTTGCCGCGCTCCCGCAGGCAGTTCCCAGAAGAACCATGCTCAGCAGCAATATGGAAATCAAACGATTTGTCTTCATCTTACAATTCCTTGTTTTCGATACAGCGGGATGGAAAACGGGACTGCCGCAGTACGCAGCAGTCCCGTTTCGGTTTTTCGGATGATCAGAACGTCAGATTCGGAGACCAGCCCTTGAAGAGGCTGCGGATGATGTTCTGGAAGAGCTCGCGCAGCCAGCTGAAGTTGAACAGCTGAGACCAAATGGTCTGGTTGAAGTTCGGATCGGGTGTGGGAGCAGGACTGTCCGGCATCTCGGGGGCAGTGGTGCCGAAATACTCGGCAGCCGCTTTGATTGCCGCCGGCGCCTGGATCAGGCCCCAGCCAAACTCCGTGTCGTAGCCCGCATCGCCGAGATCGTAGCAGGACGCCTGCAGGATGGCCTTGAAGTCATCGGTGTTCATCTGGGGATGCGCTTCCTTCAGCAGCGCGGCGAGACCGGTCACGAAGGGCGCGGAGAAGCTCGTACCGCTGGAGCTGTATACGGAGCCGCGGGAACCAATGCTGTAGACCTCCTCGCCCGGCGCCGTGACGAAAATGCTTTTGTTCTGGTGGGAGAATTCGCTGCGCTCCAGACCCTTGTTGATGCTGCCGACGCCGATGGTCTCCGGAAGCGCGCCGGGGTAGTGCAGCTGTGTGTTGCCGTCGTTGCCGGTGGAGCAGACGATGATGACGCCCTTGCTGACAGCATACTGGACGGCCTCACGCATGCCGGTGGAGAGCTTGATGGAGCCGGAGCTGTAGTTGATCACGTCGCAGTGGAATTCATCCACCGCAGCATAGATTGCCTGGGCGCCCACGCCGTCGGGCGTGGTGTTGCCGTCGGAGGTTTTGATCGGGATGATCGTCACCTTGGGGGCAATGCCTGCAATGCCGACGCCGTTGTCCTTCGCCGCACCGATGATGCCGGCGATGAAGGTGC
>JBGUHV010000081.1:0-2249 GCA_045112425.1 Oscillospiraceae bacterium | reverse complement strand
GCCGCTGTAGCAGCGATAGAGGAAGGTGGCGATCTGTCCGCGCGTGCAGGGGCTGTCCGGGCGGAACGAGAAGGCGCTCGTGCCGCTGGTGATCTGCCTGCCCACCGCCCAGTTCACGGCGTGGGTGTAATACTCGCCGTTGGGCACATCCTGGAACGGGTTATAGCCGCTCTGCTGCGGCTTGCCCTCCGCACGCCAGAGGAACGTGACCACATGGGCGCGGGTGCAGGCGCCGCCGGGATTGAAGTGCGTCGTATCCGATCCGTTCGTGATCCCCTTCTCCGCCGCCCAGAGAACCGCCTTGTAATAATAATCGCCTGTGCTGACGTCCACAAACGGGTTGCGCGTGCTCGTCGGCTCCGGGCAGCCCTTGGCGCGCCAGAGGAACGTGACGACCTGACCGCGCGTACAGGTGGCGTTCGGTGAGAAGGTGTTCGGACTGGTGCCGTTCGTGATCTGCGGATCGTGGGTATACGCCCAGAGAACGGGATCAAAGAAATAGTCGCTCTGGTGCACATCGATGAAGGGGTTGGCGTCGACGAGCTTCGGCGTCGTGCGCTCCTCCTTCGCACCGCAGACCGTGCAGGTGCGCTGCTCCATGCCGGGCTCGGAGGCGGTCGCCTGCTTCGTGGTTTTCCACTCGCCCCAGGTATGACCCTTGGCGGGAATCTCCGTGCCGCGCTTTCCGATCTCGCCGCAGTCGATGCAGACCTCGTCGCCCGTGTAGCCCGGCTCGGTGCAGGTGGGCTCCTTGGCGCCGCGCACCTCATAGCGGTGGCCAAGCGCCGAGATCACCTCGTAGGAGGCGGAGCCGTAGGTATAGTTCTTCGTGGGGCTGATGCTCGCGGTGATGGTGGCGTTCTGTCCTGCGAGGAGGGTGATTTCGCCGGTGGCGGCGTCGACCGCGACCGCGCTCGGGTTGCTGGAGCGGTAGGTCACGGCGCCGTCCGAGTCCGCCGTCAGCGGGTTTTCGATCACGTCGTCGAGCGAGGTGAACGTCACGGAGCTCTTTTCAAAGCGGAGACCGGGGTCTGCCCGCTCGATGCGGAACTCCGCCGTGAGGACCCCGGAATAATCGCCCGTACCGGTCGCCGTCACCTTTGCGGTGCCGGCATTCACGTTGTTCTCGTATTTGAGCGTGTAGTCCGTGTCCTCGCGGAGGGTCTTGCTGCCCAGCCTGACCGTCACGCCCGGGCGCTTGGCCGTTCCGTCATAGACGAACGAATCATTGCTGAGCGTGATGGAGCCGCCGTTGATCGGATTGGACTGGCAGAAGACGGTTGCCCCGGAGGGCACAACGACATCGCCGCTTTCGACCAGGCGATTCCACTGCGAGCGCGTTCCGCTGTAAAAGATGGAGCCCAGCGCGTCACAGTCTTCAAACGCAGACTCCGAGATGTGCGTCACGGAGAGCGGTATGTAAACATACCGGAGCTGCGAGCAGCCATAGAACGTGTCGTCCTCGATGGTCGTGACCCCCTGCGGGATCCGGATCTCCGACAAATACGAGCAGCCCCGGAAGGCGCCGGCGCCGATGCTTTTGACGGTGTCGCCGATCTCCACTCTCCCAAGCATGGAGCAGCCTTTGAAGATCTCCCTGGCGATGCTCGTGACGCCGTGGTTGATCGTGACCTTCCGAATATTCCGGTCATACTGGAAGTCCTGGACCGTGTAGTACATGCTGCCGGAGCCGCTGATGGTCATAAATCCATTGCTGTCCAGTTCCCATGTGACATTGCTGCCGCACTTGCCGCTCTTCGGGGTCGCCGCGAGGGCGGACGCGGGCAGAAGCGTCAGAACGAGGCAAAGGGTCAGCAATGCGCTCAATAGTCGTTTCATGGTTCTCTCTCCTTTTTTACGGTATTGGGTTTCTGTTTCATCATTTTACCATCACAGGTGAATAATCGCAAGACTACATTTCAATATTGTAAAAAAACAGAATCGACGGGCAGAAAAGACGCAGGCGAATGCAAATGCATCGGTTTGCATGCCAAATACAGACACAAGCACAGACACAGCTCCAGACACAAACCAGCACCAGCCCAAATCCAAATCCAGACGCAGATCCAGATCCAGACGCAAAACCATCCTCAGATCCATAACAAAATCCATCCTCACAGCCAGAAAGAAAGCGGAACGGGGTTGTTGAAAGTGTTGAAAACGGAGGAAGCGGAGAGAATGGCGGCTCTTGATTACAACGGAGCCAGGATCCTTCGACTCCGCTTCGCTCCGCTCAGGATGACAGAACA
>JBGUHV010000080.1:0-8661 GCA_045112425.1 Oscillospiraceae bacterium | reverse complement strand
TCGGTTGGTCGGCGCGAGGGCTCGCGTGACGCTTCGCCTCAGGGAGTTTTTCCGCCGCACATGTCGCCGGAAAAACGATTTGAATCTATTCACGGCAACGCCGTGAACTCTGCGAGGCAATCTGGATCATTAAATATTAACAAACATCATCTATATCTTGTACAATTTGTGAATAACTACAACAACGGCTGGGATTATAGCCGCCCAGCCGTCGGTTTTTCACAAAAAAGTCTTGCATTCCGGCACGAAGTGTGCTAAGATAAATTTGTCAATAAATCCACAGAAAGGAGTGACGCGCTATGAAATGGTATTCACTGGAGCGTGATCTCGACGATTTGATCTTTGGTGAAGACGATAGCTGGGAACCCAGTGAGAAGTAACCAAAGCGAAAATGCTGCCGACGACCACGCGAAAGCTCGCGTGGGTTTTTTATACGCAAAAATCCCCGGAAACCGGCTGGTTTCCGGGGATTTCTGCGTGGGATTGAGAGAGAGATAAATGGACACCTCCGGTACCGTAACCAGAGGTTTCCTTCTTCGTTGAACTCCCAGCGATAGGGCTCGGAGAGGACCTCCATGTCGTCATGCCTGGCGATCTCCTCGAGCAGCGGCACGGAGCACTCGATCTCCTCGAGCATGAGGGTGTTTTTGATGCGGACCATCTTCACCTCGTTCGGGTCCTTCAGGAAGGCATGCGCGCACGCCATCTTGATCGCGTCCTCGTCGCTATTGCCATAGAGCGGAATGGCGCCCATCTGGAAGGACTTGGCCGCGATGATGTTCGTGTAGGTGAAGGAGAGATTGAGCTTGTTCACGAAGCGGTAGCTCACGATGTCCGCCACGCCGCAGCCGACTGCCGCGCCGTGCGATTTTTCGGTGATATCGAGCAGGACGATCTTCTCAATGTCCGGAGCGATGGCGTGGAAGCCGGCGAGCTGGCTGTAGCGCTCGGTGCGGCCGGTCACGTTCGGGTCCATGCCGGCGCCGGAGATCTCCTTGCCGATCTCGTCGATGATGAGCACGTCGATGCGCGGGAGCTTGAGCTTCGGCATCTCGGCCTTGGCCATGGCCTGCAGAGCCGCGTCGCGCTCGAAAAACCGGTCGGTCGGGATGACCTCGAGGTGGTTGATCTTATCCGACGGGCTCTGCGTGAGGCCGACGGAGAACACGACGTTCACATGCTCCAGAAACGCCCTGGAGACACGCTCGAGATTGGCCCCGAAATCATCATAGCCCGCGGCGTGGAACGTGGAGCAGCCAATGTGCTTACCGACGCCGATGCAGATCATTTTGAGCAGGCCGCTCTCATGCTCGGACTTGAAGTGGGTGTGGGGCTTGACCTTGTTGAAGAGGATGATGCCGTCCGCCTCGTAGGCATATTTGTCGCAGTAGACGGGAAAGCCGTCGTCCAGCGTGGCGACGCACACGACCTCCATGGAGGAGAGTACGGGAACCTCGAGATATTCCTCGGAGACGCCGAACTGCTTCAGGTGCTCCTTCTGGCCCTCGCCGGTGGCGCCGGCATGGCTGCCCATGGCCGGGAAGACGAAGGGCTCTGCGCCCCAGGCCTTGAGCTGGTCGCAGATGGCGCGCATCATTTCCTTATAAAACGGCACGCCGCGGCTGCCGGCGGAAATGCCGATGCGCTTGCCCCGGACGCCCGCGATCGTGGCGGGATCGAGCGCCTGCATCTGCTCCTTGAGCGAGGCGACGGGATCGGCGAGATCCTCATAGTCGAAGCGCTGCCGGACCTTGACCATCTCCGGGAGCACAATGTGATCGGTCAGCGGGATTTTATCTACTTTCGGAAATTGCATTTTCTTTTCCTCCTGACGGGAGCCGCATCGGCGGCTCCCGTTTCATTTGGTTTCACTCAGCCCATGCGGGCAAAGACGTTGGTCATCTCCGCGGAGACGTTCGGGAAGATCACATAGACGAAAAGCATACTCAGCACCGCGTAGAGCAGGAAGGTGATGAGGAACATGATGACCACGCGCTTCATGACCCTGTTCTCCTGACCGGTGATGCCGACGGTGGCGCAGGCCGCTGTGACATTGTTCGGGCAGATCATGTTGCCGAGCGAGCCGCCGCCGTTGGAGGCCGCGAAGGTCATGATCTTGTTGATGCCGAGAATGTCAGCCGCGTGCATGTGCATGGTGGCAAAGAGCTGGTTGGCGCCGAGGTTCGTGCCGGTGATGAAGGCGCCGACCGCGCCGATGAGAACTGCGCCGGCGGGATAGAGCGGGCCGGTGACGGCGGCGATATCCTGCGCAAGCAGCTTGATCATCGACAGGCTCTCGCGGGTGACGGTGCCGGCGGCGTCCTTCACCTCGGAGATGAAGGGGATCTTCATGATGTTGGCGACGGAATAGAGGGACGCCATGATGATGAAGACAGGGATGACCTTCTTGAGCGCGCGCCAGAAGGCCTTCCAGTAGTTGGCGAAGCCGTAGCGCAGGGTGATGATGCTCAGCAGCGAGCAGAGGAAGAGCAGCAGGTCGATCCATCCGTTATAGGTGACCTTGCCGACCACCCAGTTCCACAGGGGGATCTGGCTGCCGTCGGGATTGGAGACCATGATGTACTTGGAGATGGTGAGCGTGATGGGGAGAATGAGCAGCACGAAGATATAGGGGCTCAGCGCGCGCACGAAGGAATACTTCGGCTTGCCCTCGATCTTCGGAGGCTCGGCATAGAGCTCCTTCGGCGTTTCGATCTTGAAGATCTTGAGGCCGAGGATGGCGAAGATGATGCCGATGAGGCCGGTGCCCATATCGGTGACGAAGCCGCCGACGAAGTTGGAGAAGATGAGCATCAGCGCAGCGCCGATGACGCCGCTGTACAGGCAGTAGCCCACGATGCCCTTGCCCTTGAAGCCCTTGAAGCCATAGGCAAAGATGATGAGCAGGAACGGCATGACGAGGATGCCGATCATGTGGAACACGCCGGCCGCCGCAAAGTTGAGGTCGGTGTTGGACACGCCGGCGGAGACCAGATCCGCGCCGCCGGACATGGTGGTCAGGCCGGAGCCGCCGAAGGAGGTGCACACGCCGTCGGACATGAGCGCCGCGACGACGGCGACCACGGGATCAAAGCCCAGGCCGACGAGGAAGGGGGCGGCGATGGCGGCGGGCGTGCCGGCACCGGCGGCGCCCTCCATGAAGATGGGGACGAACAGGCCGATGATAATCAGCTGCACGCGGCGGTCACCGCCGGAGATGGCGGCCAGCTTGCTCTTGACGATATCCATGGCGCCGGAGGTCTGCATCAAGTCCAGAATGAGAAACGAGAACAGGATCAGGCCGACGATGTAGAACGAGGAGACGATGCCGCTCCAGGTCTGCGCCCAGATGGCGCGGGCGAGGTCCACAGGACCGTGCTCCATGTTGGCAAAGAACGTGTAGCTCAGCAGGACGGCGAGCAGGAACGCAAACGGGGCGACCTTCAGCGCCGAGAGATCGAAGCCGAGCATACCGATGAGAACGAGCAGGATGGGCATAAACGCGAGGAAGAACGTGACGACCTGAATCAGGGCGCCGTGCTCCTGAAAATTGGTGCCGCTGATGCCGCCCAGCAGCAGAGCGAACGCCACTGCAAAGATCAGCAGCGTGACCAGCATGAACCATACATAATTGCGGCTCACTGCCGGCTTGTCCAGATTATTGTTGGCCATGTTTTGACTCTCTCCTAACTTTTTATAGTCTCGGGGATTTCACGCGGGCCTCTCTCCCGCGCTCCGGGCTTTTCTGTAAAAAAAACAGCCCAAGTCACCTCTCATGCGCAGCGCGCATCGGTGGCTCAGGCTCTTCGGCTCAGGCTCTGTCCGTATTCCACAAGCGTGGTTTTTTTACACTTTTTACAGAAAAGCGGGAAATTGATCAGAACGGTATCTGACTGAATGACAACCTGTGTTCGTCCGCCGCAGGCAGGGCATATGGCTCTCCCCTCCCGAACCTGAAGCGGTGTGCAGGCGTCCGCGCTCAACAAACAGCGTACCCCCTTTCCATTAAAAGGTTCATCCTGATATTAGCATTCTCAGGAAAAATGCGTCAAATTTTGTGCTAAAAAATAAAGCCTGCCGCAGTTTTACGGCAGGCTGAACCAGAAATTGTCTCATTTTTTGTGCAACGCACTTCCGAAAATGGACATTTTGTGCAAGGATTGTCGTTATATTAATCGCAATTTTTGACATTCAGCTCATTTTGCGGTCGGTGATATCCTCCTCGCTGCCCCAGCCGGATTCCAGAATCCGGCTGTGCTGGATGACGAGCTTGGACACCGACAGATGCCGCTTGACCACGGCGATGGCCATGTCCGGATCGCGGAATTTGAGCGTGTCGCAGATGAGGATGTGGTCTTTGGCGAGAATGTCCAGCACGTCCTCCGGCGGGTTTTTGAGAATGTAGCTGCGATAGTAGAGGATGCGGTATTTATACTCCTCATAGATGCGCGAGATCACGTCGTTTCCGGCGGCGTTCACAAGCAGAGTATGGAACTGGTATTCCATATCCATCACGGGCATGAACTTGTCCGAAATCGTCTCGCTCGTGGCGAGATGATACAGCCGCTGCAGCTCATAGGCCATATCATAGAGCTCCCGAAGCTGGGCGTCGGTGAGCTTGAGCGCGGCCTCGCCGGCGGCATACGGCTCAATCATACGCGACAGGTCGCTCAGATCGCGGTACTCCTTGGCGGAAAACTCCTTGACGTAGAAGTGCCGGTCGGTCTGATAGAGATATCCCTTTTGAAACAGCTTCTCGAACGCGGCGCGCACGGGCGAGCGGCTGACGCCGAAGCTCTCGGCAAGGGCGCTTTCCACCAGGCGGGTGCCCGGCGCAATGCGAAACGAAATGATGTCCTGCATGATGAGATCGCTGATCAGATCGTGCAACGCGGCAAAGGGATTTTGAGCCTTGAGGATTTTGAGCTGTTCCTGATGCATGAGAGCCTCGCTTTCGTGCGGCGGAAATTGTGTTTTTCCTATTCTCTGTTCTGACGGAAATCCGAGAGGAGCAGTCGATCCGGATCGGACGCAAACGGGATGTTCTAACGGCGGTACTGGAACAGGTCGCAGCGGATCATGCCGTTATAGAGCTTGCGTTTTTTATCGGCCTTCTGGCCGAAGGCGGTCTCGAACTCGGGGTGAGAGCAGATGAGATAGAGGCTCCAGTGCGCCTGCGCGGCGTAGGCCTTGCCGAAGGCGGCATAGAGCGCCTCGGCCTCCTTCTTCTCAAGCATGCGCTCGCCGTAGGGCGGATTTGTAACGATGACGCCGCGCTCGGTTCGGCGGTCAAACGCCGCCGCGTCCGCGACGGAGAAGTCGATCAAGTCCGCGACGCCGGCGCGCTGGGCGTTCTGCCGCGCCATGGCGACGGCCCTGGGGTCGATATCGGAGGCGAAGATGTGATAGTCGCCGTTGAATTCCCGGCTGCGGGCGTTCTCGCGCTCGGCCGTCCAGATTTCCCTCGGGAGGACGCCCCACTGCTCGGCGGAAAAGGCGCGCATCAAACCGGGGGCGCGGTTTTTGGCGGCCAAGGCGGCCTCGATGGCAATCGTGCCGCTGCCGCAGAAGGGATCGCAGAAGTCTCCCCTGCCCCGATAGCCCGCGACGTCCACGCAGGCGGCGGCGAGCGTCTCGCGCAGGGGCGCCGCGACGTGCGCCGGACGGTAGCCGCGCTTGTGCAGGCCGGTGCCGGTCGTGTCGAGATATAAGACGGCCTCGTCCTGCATGATGGAAAACTGGATCTGGTATTTCTCGCCGTCCTCCGGCAGCCAGTTCAGGCGATAGCGCCCTCCGAGGCGTGTGACGACGGCCTTTTTGATGATCTTCTGGCAGTCCGGAACGGAGTGGAGCGCGCTGTTTAAGCTGTAGCCCTTGACGGGGAAGGCGCCGTTTTTCGGGATGAAGCGCTCCCACGGGAGGGCGCGGGTACCCTCGAAGAGCTCGTCGAAGGTCCTGGCCTCGAAGCGGCCGATCTCGATGAGCACGCGCTCGGCGAAGCGGGAGCGGAGATTGACACGGGCAACGGCGCTCTCATCGCCGGAGAAGCGGACGCGGCCGTTCTCCGGGCGGACGTTCTCAACGCCCATGTGGCGCAGCTCATTGCCCACCGGACCCTCGAGCCCGAAGAGGCACGGCGCGCAGAGTTCAAGCTTCGGCATCGGGTGCTGTCTCCTCCTCGACGATTTCCACCTCGAGATCGGTGACATCCTCGCCGGTCTCGGGGTCGGACTCGGTGATCTCCACCTCGATGCCGTCCTCCGGCGCTTCGGCGGCTTCCGGCTCGGGCCGCTTCACGGCATAGCCCTTCGCGAGGATGCGGATGAGCTCATAGAGCGCATAGAGCAGGCAAAGGCCGGCGGCGACCGTGAGGCCGATGACGGCGGCAAACGGGAGCTTGCCGACGGTATCAACCGAGACCATCTGGTCGGAGAGCACGAAGGCGGCGTCCTGATCGGGCGGGATGAGCCCGGACTGGGAGAGCCACTCCTGGTTATCGGCAAACCAGCTGTAGAGCTCGCCGGAGACGTCCTCGGGCAGGGTCTGCACCGTGCCGCGCACGACGATGTACTTATCAATGTACTGCGCAACGCCGTTTAAGAGATCCTGCGTGGCGTCGACGATGCCCTGCTCAGACTCGAGCCAGCGCTGCGGGAAGCGGAACGTGACCAGCTTGCCGTCCACCGGCACGACGGCATAGCGCTCGAGCACAGTGCCGCCGCGGGTGCCCTCGGCGAAGTTTTTGAGAATAAGATAGACCTCGTGCTCCACAAAGTCGCCGGGCTGCGCGCCGGAAGGCGCTTCCTCCTCGGCGGAGCCCTCGACAGGCAGAGTGGAGGCGGCGTCAGCCATGAGGCTCTTCGGCGTGCCGAGCATTTTGAAGACGCCGAAGTTGCTGACAACAAGCAGCGCCACCGCCGCCACAAGCGCGGCGACGAGACGGATCCAGGCTTTTTTGACCCGGATGGGATCGTTGGTTTTCATGGAAAGTTTGCTCCTTTCAGAATAGGTAGAAGTGAGGAGTTAGGAGTTGACAGGTAGTTGGGGCGCAGGAGCCGCTTTGTCATCCTGAGCTTGTCGAAGGATCTTGGCAGCGCAGCAAAAGAGAACTCCCAGCGTCTGTCCTGCTGCTCTGCCAAGATGCTTCGACTACAGCACTTCGTGCTTCGCTCAGCATGACAAAACCGGATCACTCCTAACTCCTAATTCCTAATTTGCTCTATCATTACACATTTCTCTCTGCTGCAGCCTCCATCATTGCATCCAGCAGGGCGATGGCGACGGCAGATTCCATGACCGGAATGGCGCGCAGGGCGAGGCAGGGATCGTGGCGGCCGTGGACGCGCAGGGGCGTCTCCTCCATGGTCTGGAGGTTCACGGTGCGCTGCTCGGCGGCGATGCTCGGCGTGGGGCGCAGCGCCATGCGCACGATGAGCGGCATGCCGTTGGTGATGCCGCCGTTGATGCCGCCGGCGTGGTTCGTCTCGCAGACGACCTTTCCGTCCTGCAGGCGGAAGGGATCGTTTGCCTCGGAGCCGTGCTTGTCCGCAAAGCCGAAGCCGAGCCCGAACTCCACGCCCTTGACGCCGGGGATGGCATAGAGCATGGCGGCGATGCGGCTCTCCATGCCGCCGAAGAGCAGACCGCCGACGCCGGCGGGCACGCCCTCGGCGCGGCACTCGAGCACGGAGCCGACGCTGTCGCCGGCGGCGCGGGCGTCGAGAATCTCGCGCTTCATCTCGAAGGTGAGATCATTGCCCTTCGCCGCGCCGACCTGCACGGCTCTCGCGGCGATGGAAACGCCGCGGCGCTCAAGAATCTGGCGGCAGACGGCGCCGGCAAAGACCATGCAGGCCGTGAGGCGGCCGCTGAAGGGGCCGCCTCCGCGCAGATCCATGCTGCCGCGAAACTTTACCGAGGCCGTAAAGTCCGCGTGGCTGGGGCGCGGCGTCTCGGGGTGATAGTCCGAGGAGTGCTGGTCGCTGTTCCGGAAGATGGCCGTCAGCGGCGAGCCGGTGGTCTTGTTGTGATAGAGGCCGGAGAGGATCAGCGGCTCGTCGGTCTCTTTTCTCGGGGTGGTGAGGTCTCCCCCGCCCGGGGCGCGGCGGCGCATCTGCACGCGCACGGCCTCGAGATCCACGCTCTCCCCCGCCGGCAGGCCGTCCACCACAACGCCGATGCCCGGCCCGTGGCTCTCGCCGAAGATGGTCACGCGGATGAATTGTCCGTAGGTATTCATGAAATCGCTCCTTTTGGAGGTTGGGCAGCTGGTTCTGATTCGCTGCGGTGCCAGGATCCTTCGACTCCGCGCTGACGCGCTCCGCTCAGGATGACACATAATATATTAGGATACATCATTTTTTAATGAAAAACAACACAAAAAAACAGATGCCGTCCCTGCCTCGCAGAGTTCGCCTCCGCAGAGGCGAAGAAAATCGAATCATTTTTCGCCCGGAACTCGTTTCGGACCGAAAAATACCGCTCGCGGAGCAGGACGGGCTCACATTCAAAGCCCTGTGGGCTTTGAAGCCGAGACCGTTCTGCGCAGTGCAGCCCCTTCGTTCAAACACCCATGGACATTGAACGAAACCAAAAAAGGGCTGCCGGGAAAACCGACACCCCCGACCCGCGAAGCCGTGTGTTTCCCAATTTTACATTCAC
>JBGUHV010000079.1:0-12339 GCA_045112425.1 Oscillospiraceae bacterium | reverse complement strand
AAGCGAGGTCGGAGGGGGCCCCCTCAGTCTGCTTCGCAGACAGCTCCCCCGGAGGGGGAGCCAAGATACAATGGAGGAATACATATGACATCCCGCGAACTACTTGACATTCTCCACGTCGCCGAGCGGCTCAAGGACGCCACGCGGCATTGCGACACGTCCGGCGGGCGGCGCGAGAGCGTGGCCGACCACAGCTGGCGGCTCGCGCTCCTGGCGTTTTTCCTGCGCGACGCCTTTCCCGAGGCGGACATGGACAGGGTCATCCGCATGTGCCTGATCCACGATCTCGGCGAGGCCTTTACGGGCGACATTCCGTCCTTCCTCAAAACCGCCGCCGACGAGCAGCGCGAGGAGGATCTCCTCGGTGCGTGGGTGCGCGCGCTCCCGCCGCCGTATGCCGCGGAGCTGGAGGCGCTCTATGCCGAGATGGCCGCGCGCGAGACGACGGAGGCGCGCATCTACAAGGCGCTCGACGGGCTCGAGGCCGTCGTGCAGCACAACGAGTCGGAGCTCGCCTCGTGGTCGGAGAATGAATACGCGCTGAACCTCGTCTACGCCGCCGACCGCTGCGAGGAATTCCCGCCGTTGCGTGCACTGCGGCAGGCGATCCGCGCCGACACGGAGGATAAGCTCCGCGCCGGAGGCATCGAAATGCAGAATTTAAAAGAATAAATTGCAAAAATACCTTGATATTTTCCAAATATCAAGGTATAATCGCTTTATTCTGAAAGTTTTAACTTTTAAAATTGCAAAACGCAAGGAGAGATTCCCCATGCCCGATTTCCGCCAGCTTCACGACGAAGAGATCCGCGCCCTCTATGCCGAGCTCGCCTCGCAGTATCAGATCCCGCAGCTGAAGCGCGACGATCCCAGCATCAAATACGGCCTGCGCAATGCCGACGGCACCGGCGTCATCGCCGGCGTGAGCAACATCGGCTCCGTTCAGGGCTATTATATGGAGGACGGCGTCCGCCAGAGCATGCCCGGCAAGCTCTATTACCGCGGCATCAGCGTGGAGGACATCATCGCCGCGCACCAGAAGGCGGGCACCTTCGGCTATGAGGAGGTCGCGTATCTGCTGCTCATCGGCCATCTGCCCACGCGCGAGCAGCTGCAGAAGTTCAATCTCCTGCTCGAGCAGGCGCGCTCGCTGCCCGAGCGCTTTCAGGAGGACAACGTCCTGCGCAACCCGAGCAACAACGTCATGAACCAGCTCGGCCGCTGCGTCATGGATCTCTATGCCTATGACGACAACGCGGACGACACCTCCATGGAGAATCTCACGCGCCAGTCCATCGAGCTCATCGCGCGCTTTCCGCTCATTGCGGCGAACGCCTATCAGGCCAAGCGGCATTATATCGACGGCAAGTCGCTCTATGTCCACAACCCCAAGCCCGGTCTGAGTCTGGCGGAGAACTATCTGCGCATGCTCCGCAAGGACAAGCGCTATTCCGAGGAGGAGGCGCGCCTGCTCGATCTCATGATGATCCTGCACGCCGAGCATTCGTCCAATAACTCCACCTTCGTCTGCCGCGCCATCACCTCCTCCGGCACCGATACCTACAGCGCCATCTCCGGCGCCATCGGCGCGCTCAAGGGCCCGCTCCACGGCGGCGCCAACGCCAAGGTCATGGAGATGTTCCGCGGCGTCAGAGCGGAGCTCGGCGACACGCCCACCGATCACGATCTCGGCGATTATCTCGACCGCCTGCTCGACGGCAGCGCCGGCGACGGCTCCGGCAAGATCTACGGCCTCGGCCACGCGGTCTATACCGAGTCCGACCCCCGCGCCGTCGTCATCAAGCGCTATGCCATGTCGCTCGCCGAGAGCAAGGGCAGGGGAGACGAGCTGCGCCTCATGGAGCGCATCGAGACCCTCGGCATCGAGCGCATTTTGAAGAAAACCGGCCGCAGCATCGCCATGTGCGCCAACGTCGATATGTATTCCGGCCTCATTTACGACATGCTCGGCATCCCCGAGGATATGTACACGCCGCTCTTCGCCAGCGCCCGCATGGCCGGCTGGTGCGCCCACCGTCTCGAGGAGGCGGCCACCGGCAAGCGCATCATGCGCCCGGCCTACCGCGCCGCCCAGATCAGAGCGCCGTATATCCCGGTCGAGGAGCGCTGACGCGCTCCCAAAATGAAAGGCCGCTTATGGCGGCCTTTCATTTTGAAATACTCGCGCTTCATCGCACCGGGCTTTGCCCGGTTTGGTCGGCGCGAGGGGCGTGCGTCGCGCACGCCCGAAGGAGATTTTTCACCGCACATGTCGCTGAAAAATCGGATTGGATTATATTTGCCCTGACGGGCAAACTCTGCGAGGCCGGACGACGTTGCCTCGCGCCGCCGTAGGGGCGGATATCATCCGCCCGCGCAGGACGTACCGATTTCACTGCCAATCTCGGGCGAATCCGCACCGCACCCATCGTAGGGGTCGGCGTCCTCGACGACCCTCGCGGAAGGGCGTAAAAAACACCGCCGCATTTCGGCGAATCCGCACCGGATCTCCATTCTGTCATTGCGCACCAGTGCGCACACTGGTGCGGCAATCCGTTCCACGATTCCCGCCAATCTCCCGCCGCCTCTTTCTGGGACGGCGGTTTTTCCGACCTGCCGTGTCGAAATTTGTCGAAGAATTGTTTACATAATCTTTTTGCCGATTTCTGTCGTTCTGGATCAGAATGACGCGAACGTCCGCGAACGGACAGAAAATGCCGTCGAATCCACAGACTTTCTGCAGAATTATGTCAACAAATTCTGCGAGCAATTCGTGCTGTTTCGCGTTGTTTTGGCATGATCTCTATGCTAAATTATTACTGAAAAAGCGGTGAAACAGCGAAAACAGACAGACAGCGTGCCGCGAACGAAACTTTCTGCGGAGGAAAACATTATGACAACCAAAATCAGCGTGCTTCTGGCCGATACAAGCGAGGATTTCCGCCAGCTGGTCTCCCGCATGGTGGAGCGCGAGAGCGACATGGTGCTCATCGGCGCGGCGGACAACGGCGAGCAGGCGCTCGCGCTCGTGCGCGAGAAGGATCCGGACGTGCTCGTGACGGACGTGATTCTGCCCAAGGCGGACGGCCTCGCCGTGCTGCAGCGCCTGCAGGAGGAGCACCGCCGCACCCGCGCCATCGTGGTGTCCGGCTTTTATACGCAGCAGGTGCTCTCCGAGGCGTCGGAGCTGGGCGCGGCGTATTATCTGCCCAAGCCCTGCACGCCGGAGCTGCTCGTCAGCCGCATCCGGCAGGCGGCGCAGCCGCGCACACCGAGCCTCCCGTCCGCGCCGGCAAGACCCGGCGAGCCGGATCTCGAGACCATGGTCACCGATATCATCCATGAAATCGGCGTGCCCGCGCACATCAAGGGCTATCAGTATCTGCGCGAGGCGATCATTCTCACCGTCGGCGATATGGAGATCATCAACGCCGTCACCAAGGTGCTCTATCCCGCCGTCGCCAAGAAATTCGGCACCACGCCGAGCCGCGTCGAGCGCGCCATCCGCCACGCCATCGAGGTCGCCTGGGACAGGGGAGACATCGAGACCCTCCAGCGCATCTTCGGTTATACGGTGAGCAATGTGAAGGGAAAGCCCACAAACAGTGAGTGTATTGCGATGATCGCAGACAGCATTTCCCTGCGCAAAAAGCAAATGGCGGCGCGGTAAGAATACCATATAGTGTGTAAGAATTGAAACGAATTGAGACCCTATTGAATTTGCCGTTCCAACCTATGTAGGGGTCGGCGTCCTTGACGACCCGTGCAGAAGCGGGCAAAATAATAACCGCACTTCGGCGGATTCGCTTTGTAGTCCACGTAGGGGGCGACGACCTCGGCGCCCCATAAAACCCAGACTAACAATCTATAAGCAATGACCCTGACATACCGGATGCGGATGTCAAGGTCATTGCTTTTTCTTTTTATGCTGATCACGCCAACGCAGAAACTCTGTTAACTCTTTGAGCAGGGTCGAGTTCTCTTCACTAAGCGCGGCAGCTTTTCGATTTTCATAAGCAGGGTCTGTGTTGGACAGGCCGAGCAGATAGTCTGCAGAAACGTGATACAGATTACAGATTCGGACTAACAATTCGTGACTTGGTTCGCTTTTGCCTTGTTCCCAGCTGGATATGGTATGAACTACGACATTCATCTTTTCTGCAAGCGTCTTTTGCGTATCCCCATGGTCTTTTCGTACTTCTGCAAGTCGCTCCCCTATCACCGAGACCACCCCCTTTGCCTCAGTATAGAGAAATTATCAATAAATCATACAAACTATATAGATGCTTGCTATTTTTCGGCAAATATAGTAAGATTCTTGTTAGTTTATACAGCAATTAATAAGAATCTTGGGAGCTTTTAATGCTGAGTAGGGGATAGGCTCAATGGATGAGGTAAGAATTATCAGAGATGCACATGAAATAAACTCGGTCATGCCGAACGAAAACGCAATGTTTGGTATGGATGTTGAGCGGTTTTTAGATTTGCTTCCTGAAGAGCCAATATTTGATCTGGTTGTGACATCGCCACCCTATAACATCGGGAAAGAATACGAAAAGAAATTAAGTATTGAAGAATATGAAGAATGGCAAGAGCGGATCATTCAGAAAATATATGTTCGTTTGAAAGACACAGGAAGTTTGTGCTGGCAGGTAGGAAGCTTTGTAGAGAACAATGAGGTGCTCCCGCTTGACTTCCTGTTCGCCCCTATCTTTTACAAGATAGGCATGCATCTTAGAAATCGTATTATCTGGCACTTTGGTCATGGACTTCACAATAAAAGACGATTCAGCGGTCGATATGAAACCATTTTATGGTACACAAAAAGCGATAATTACACCTTTAACTTAGATCCCGTCAGAATACCTTCAAAATATCCGGGAAAGCGTCATTCAAAAGGGCCTAACAAAGGTGAGTTGTCAGGGAATCCATTGGGCAAGAATCCGGAAGATGTATGGGAAGTTCCGAATGTAAAGAGTAATCATGTGGAAAAAACACCGCATCCGTGTCAGTTCCCCGTCGGTTTGATCGAGCGGCTTGTGCTGGCACTAACCAACGAAGGAGACTTAGTATTTGATCCTTTTGCGGGAGCTGGTTCGGCAGGAGTTGCAGCAATCGTTCACGGAAGGCATTTTTGGGGATGTGAATACATTGAAGAATATGTTGAAATTGCAAAAATACGACTGCAGCAGTCTGTTGACGGAACCATAAAATATCGTCCGTTTAATAAGCCAATATATGATAGTTCAAGAAGCCGTCTGTCGGAAGAACCGGAAGAGTGGAAGGCCATAAAGAGATTGGAGCCAAACCATGAAGACACAAATACATAACTATCGGAGCGGGCTGCAAATCATACCTGACAGCATCAGGAATTCTGTGATTGAATCTATAAATGATATCGACTGCGTTGGTGCGAGCGGTGATACTCGAGCATTTAATAAAAATCTTATGAACAAGCTTTATGCCAGCGGATGGTCAGAGAGCGTTCCGCTCTCAGTGTATTCCAAAATATCCATAACTTCGATTTTTGAAAAAATTGGATTATGTGTTCAGACAGGAAACATTGCACGTATTTATGCAGATATTTTGAAACTTCAAACTCTATATACTGATGAAAAGATCAGTGCAGGAATCGTTGTTTTACCAGTGAAAGATTGTGCTGATTTTATTGGGAAGAATGTTGCAAGCTATGAGAGATTCCTCAGAGAACTCACTTTCGTCTTTTCAAAAGTAATCACAGTTCCGCTGCTTGTTGTTGGCTTTGACAATGCGTGATTGTTTAATGGCAAGAGAAAAAGAATTCGGGTTAATCAGATAAAGAAACGAGGGTAAAGATATGGCTGCCGCGAACCAGAATAGTTCCTACGATTATATTCTCAGTAAGATTATTGCCTTAAAAGATGTATATCCTTCACTGCGCAGCAAACCAAATGACTATGTTTTTTCTGCGCTTTGTGTCAAAGCCAATTTCTATAAGAACCCCGCTTTGGAACTTAGCGAGAGTGATTTCGCGGATATTATTGTTGATGGCCAGTATGATGGTGGTGTCGATTTCCTATTAACTGACCCTAATTCAGATGCTTCTGATTTGGTAATTGGACAATCGAAATTCTATCAGAGGATTTCTAAGGAAGACATACAAAATGCTCTGCTGAAAATGGCGTTGTTCTATAAGGATATGCTGCAAGGCCATTTTGAACAAGTTAACACAACCGTTCAAACGCGCTTTCTGTCGCTCAATGCGGAATTAGGTGAAGAATCAAAAATTCATTTTGTGCTTTATACAAGCGCAGAGCAAAAGGGTATACGACGCGATCTTCTTGCAAAAAAGCTCAAAGAGCAGTTTCCAGATATGGCAGATGGAATTGATGTTTCAATCCTGTTTGCTGCTGATATTGAAGGTGAAATCAAAGAATCTGAATCAAGGAGACCGACTGTTGAAAGCGGCAAAATTTGCATAGATGAAAGGAATAATTATTTGCTGTATGGGGAAGCCGCTGCAATCGTCAATGTTTCAGCGTTTTCAATCAAGCAGCTGTATGCCAAGCACAACATAAACTTGCTTTCCAGAAACCTGAGATATCATATTGCAGGAAGAGACATTGACAGAGGAATTGCTGATACAATCAACAATGATCCTGAATCTTTTTGGCTTAAGAATAACGGCATCACAATTTTGTGCGATGATTTTGAGATTGACGGAAAAGAGGTTAAGCTAAAGAACTTCTCCATTGTGAACGGCGGTCAAACAACCTATATGCTTCATAGAAACCCCAATATTAACGATTCTCAAGATCTGTTCTTGCCTTGCAAGATCATTAAAACGGTAGGCGAAAATGAAGACGAGAAGAATGCTTTCAGTCTGGCAATAGCAAAAGCAACAAATACCCAAAAGCCGATCAAGCCCGTTGATCTCAAAGCAAATTCACCGGAACAGATTCGTTTTGCCGCAGCAATGAGAGAAGCTGGTATCTTTTATCAAACCAAGCGAGGAGAAACGCCCCCCGCCGGTTATAAGACACCTGCGCTTAATTCGGATTTGATGGGAATTGGGAAGCTTTGTTTAGCGGCTATGTATCAAGTGCCATGCGCGAGTAGAGCGAAACCCTCTTCTATTTATCAAGAAAAGTATTATGAGCCAGTTTTTAATGGGAAGCAATCACAGGTAGCTAATATTTGCAGAGAGCTCCTTTATATTGACAATTACTTCAGAACAACCTATCAGAAAAAGTTTGATAGGGAAAATCTAAATTCTCCAGACTCAGCAAATCGCATTTCCTTTGCTCATAATGCGAGGACAATTTGCATTGCCTTTGTTGCATTAGCTGCCAGATATCATCAAGGGGAACTGTCGACGGCAGATCTTGAAAGCATTTTTAGTATGGCGCGCCACGAGAATGCTGCAGACACGATTTACGATATTTTCCGAGATTTTGGTAACATGACCTCGTTGCTGCCCAAAGCAATGTGGGATAACAGAAATCTCTATGATGATGCCTTGGATAAGCTGTTCTCAGCTATAATCGAAGCCGGTATCATAAACTATAATATGGCTTGTGATAATGACTCGACCTTGACGGCTACAAATTACTTAAAAAGAGAACGCAATTATTATGGCATTTTGAAAAACCATTGGAATTCATCACTTGTCAGAGAGATAAAAAGAACTTTTCAATAGACCATTATGAAAAACGTGAGGCGAATTCGCAGCAGTACGAATTCGCCTCATGTTTTTGTATACGGCGTCCTCCCCCCCTCAGTCAGCCCTGCGGGCTGCCAGCTCCCCCGGAGGGGGCGCCGAGGCGAGGATCAGGAAACAGGATCTCTTCTGTACAGCAGGAAATACGCGCCGCCGAAGACCGCCGCGGCGAACGCGCCGATGATTCCCTCGAGCGCGAGGGTCGGGATCGTGATGACCTTCGCGAGCGTGAGCCCGGCGAGGAAGTCCGGCGCGGTGTGCAGGATGATCGCGAGCGGGTAGAGCCAAAACCGCCCCCGATTCCGGCAGGCGTAAAACACGAGGATCGACGCGCCGATGTGAAACAGAAAGGCGAAGGCGCGCTCCATCAGGCCGAGGCCGACGCCGGCAAACGAATAGCCTGCCAGCTGCTCCGCGAGCGTCCGGAGCGTCTCCGCCTGCGCGGGCGCCTTGGCCGCCGTCTGCTCGACCACGGCGGAGAACGCGCCGGAATTGATCATCGCGGCATAGACGAGATAGGCGACGCCGTTCACGCCCAGGAGCAGCAGCACCTCGATCCCGCCGTGGCCGATGCCGCAGGAGATCGCGGTCTCGCGGTTTGTCCGGTTTTTCAGAATCGCCTTGAACGCGAACAGCCGCCCGGTCTCCTCGAACACGCCGGGGAACAGCCCGACCACGAGCGCCCACCAGACGGGATTGGCGCTCAGAAACGCGGCGACGGGGTGCTCGCCCGTGATGACCAGCCCCTGCAGCGGCTTTTCCAGAAACGTGACGAACACGAAGAAGATCACGGCGCCGACGAGGACGGTTTTGAAGGGCTCCCGCTTGCGCCGAACCCAGAGCAGCGCAATGGCGAGCGGGAGCAGAATTCCGAGCGCCGCGCCGAGCCCCAATGCGGCAAACGCCTGCGGACTGACATGCGTAAATTCCATTTCGATGCTCCTTTCTGTGTCTGCTTACCTTCTTATATACCTTCCACCCGATGGAAGGTCAAGAGGAAAAACTAAAACGGACAGGGCTTCTCCTGTCCGTTTGCGGTTATTCGACCCGGTACCCCTCGGCGGCGAGGGCTTCGAGCGCTTTCTCATAATTCTCTGCCTTCACGAGGATGTAATCCGTGTTGTAGGTCGACACGGCGAAGATCCCGATCCCGCGCTCAGCGAGGATGCCGGAGAGCTTCGAGAGGACGCCGATGAGCGAAAAATCGAGCACGCCCTCGATGCGAAAGGCCCTCCACCCGTCGTCGCGCGCGACGGTCTCCCGCGGCGCGTCCTCTGTTTTGCAGACGAGCGAGAGCTCCTCGTCCGTCTTCGAGAGGAAGTAAAAATCGGCGCTCAGATCCACGGCGGCGCCGTCTGCGAGCTTGCAGACCGTGAGATCATAGGGAAGTCGTTTCAGCTCCATGGTCACGGCGCCTCCACGGTGATCTCCACCGAGCCGGTCGCGAAAAACGCGTCCTTCTCGGCGTTCTCCGCCGAGATGACGATGCGGTCGGGCGTGTTCTGCGCGACGCCGAATTCGGATGCTCCGCACCCCGCGAGCAGCAGCGCCAGCGCGAGGAAGGCGGCGAATAAAACGGGTCTTTTCATGGTTCCTTCTCCTTTTTTGTTGTCGACGGCAGGGGCAGGCCATATCCGCCCGCGCGGGCAGGGTTGAAATGATTGCCTTGTTTCGGCGCATTTGCGGCATCTCAACAAATTGTCATCCCGAGCCTGTCGAGGGATCTTGGCAGCGCAGCAAAAAAGAACACCCAGCCTTGCACCGACCGCGCAGCCAAGATCCTTCGACTCCGCGCTGCCGCGCTGCGCTCAGGATGACAGAATCGGGAGTTGTGCGAATTCGCCGAAAACGGCAGCTGATGCAGCTCGTTCTGCGCGGTGCGGTGCAATTCGGCGACGATCCGCAGTTTTCTCACGACGTCTCCTCCGCGAGATTGTTCCAGCCGAAGCGCCAGATGGACACGAGGATCGACACGATGGCGATGGCCTCCGTCAGCGCGCCGCCCCACGAGCGGACGATGAGGTCATAGGTGAGCGTGCACGGCGAGCCGATCAGCTGCGCGAGGCGGATCTTCTGGGCGTTCTGCGTCCAGTAGCCGGTGTTCGTGATGGCGACGGAGGCAAACGGCAGCAGGCTCCGCCAGCCCGCCCAGGTGAACGCGGTCATCACCGTGAGCGCTCCGAGCAGGACATACAGCGTCGCACGGCTCCGTGCCCACGGCCAGTCCTTCGACTTGAGCAGGAGAATATTCCTCGTGATGTTGATCGTCAGCCCCAGCGCGCCGGTATAGGCGCCCATAACTAGTCATCATCACAGCGCTCGCTGTGCAACACAAAGCCAAGCTTTGTGTTGGGCTATTTGCATTGAAAATGCAAATAGCAGATGACGACGTTACAACGGTGTATTCAATTGCGTGCTTTACACGCAATTTGGCGGGCGAATGCCCGCCTACCTCCGCTCTGCGGAGGTGAATACTTAGTTATGAGAAAGAACTGCACGCAGAACACGATACAGCCCATCATCTGGCAGAAAAACAGCGCCCGGTTGGACTTGATCTGATAGGAGACGATAAACAGCGCGACGCCGACAAAGCCGATCGCCTGCACAAGATACGGATTCACGCCGGACGCTCCTTTACATATTCTGAATGATGTGCAAAGCATATCACAAAAATAACCGGGAGCGCAAGTGCGCTCCCGGCGGGTTTTGGGGTTTCTTCGATTAGTAGCCCATGCTCATCATCTGCCACTCGCCGCCCTCGGTGCGGGCGAGCCACCACTGGTAGTCGGTGTAGTCCGTGTCGGGCTCGAACGTGAGCACGGTTTGGTCGATGTCCGCGCCGACGTGGAAGTCGGACACAAACTCGATCACCTGCGTGAAGGGATTGGCGCTGTCGGCGCCCTCGAGGCTGTTGATCCATGCGAGGTTCTCCTCGGTGACGGCCTCGTCGCCGGCGTAGCGCAGGCCCGTGAGCTCCACGCCTTCCCACTTGCCGATCTGGTCGGTGATCAGGGCGATGGCGCCGTCCATATCCTCGGTCGTGAAGAGCTCGGACGTGCCGTAATCGACGATCTGAGCGGCCTCCTCGGCCTCGGAGCCGGCGGGAGCGGCTTCTTCCTTGGCGCCGCAGGCGCACAGTGCGAAGATCATCATGGCGGCCAGCAGCAGAGCGATGGTCTTTTTCATTTTCTTGTCTCCTTTATCTGGTTGTTGAGGCTTCGCCTCACGGATGCATGGACGAATCGCGGCTGCGATTGTTCCCGCGGAAGCATAGCACAACCGAAAGACAAATGCAAGCGCGGATGATCAGCGCCGGATCAGCCTGCGAGCAGCCGGTCGAGCGCGGCCTCCAGCCGCCGCCCGATTCTATCCGACAGCGGGCCGATCCGCAGCGCCGCGAACAGACCGCGGCGGAGCAGGCCGATAAGCTCGCAGACGATGAAAATGCCGAGCACAGCCGCGAGCACCGCGAGCACCATCCGCGCCGGCCCTCGCGCCGGCAGGGAGGAGAACCGGTCGGCCATGACGCAGGCGCGCAGAACGGGGTTGTCGTGAATGAGATACACGTCGAAGGCGAGCGACGACGAGAGCACCGCGAGTCGTTTGGCAGTCGTCGACGAGAGGCGGATTCGGCGCATGCCGCCCACGAGGCCGAGCGCCGCGAGATAAACAGGCGGGGAGGCGTAGGAATAAAACAGATCCTCCAGCCGGAGCGAGGTGCGCGGGCTGACCGCAAAGGCGAAAAACAGTCGGCTCAGCAGCAGAAACGCGCTCCCGCCGAGCCACAGGCCGAGGCCGTGCTTTTCCAGCGGTGCGGGCGTGCCATAGAGCTTCAGATACGCCCCGCTGAGATACAGCACCGCAAACCACAGAAACGAGTTGCCGAGGTTGGTGAGAAACAGATCCGCCCCGAGCCCGAGCACGGGCATCACCGAAAACAGCAGCAGGCAGACCAACAGCGTGCGGCGCAGGCGGGCGCGATCCGCTGCGATCACGTTCAGCGCCGGGATCAGGCAGAAGAGCGCAAAATAGGCCGTGAAGAACCAGTACCGCTTGGCCAGCAGCGGGAAGAACCCCTTGAAGAGCAGATCGCCGCCCACGTCATAGCCCAGAAGGCGCAGCACGGCGGGGATCAGCACGGAATAAAAAAAGACCTGAAGCCAGAGACTCACGATGTTCCGGATCCGGCACGGTCTGCCGGCATACAGAAATCCGGTCACGATCACATAGGCGTTCACGGCGGGGTAGGCGAGGCTCTCCAGACCCCACGCGAGGGCATAGTCCGTGTGTGTGACGGTGCTTTTCAGCACGCCGCCGTGGCCGAGCACATGCAGCGTTACCACCATGAGCATGGCGAGGATTTTGAGCAGATCGAGCCCGTAGTCTCTCGTGTCCTCTGCTGCACCGATCCGTGCGTTCGTTTCGCCCATTGCGTCCGCTCCCTTCCGTTGGTGATTCGGCAAAAGCATACACGCTTTCGCGCGAAAAATCAACCGGGCGCACCGTTGAGCGTGCGCGCGGATTATGCTATAATTTGATCATCATCTCATCGCCCGATGAGCAACACAAGCATTTGCTTGTGTTGTGAAATAAAAGCCGTTCGGGCTTTTATTTCAGATGATCAAATTGCACCGTTGTAA
>JBGUHV010000078.1:0-8511 GCA_045112425.1 Oscillospiraceae bacterium | reverse complement strand
GCGGCCTGTTCCGCGAGCTCACGGAGGATCGCGCCGCCCGCCTCGAGCAGATCACGCAGGCCGAGTCCGGCGAGACCACGCTCCGCGCCCAGCTCAAGGAGACGGAGGGGCGCCTCACCGCCATGCGCATGCGCATTGACGGGCAGAAGGAGACCCTCACCGCCGCTCTGAACCGCCGCATGGAGCTCGAAGGGGAGCGAAATCGCACCGACAAGCAGGCGCAGGAGCAAAACCGCGCCCTGCTGGATATGCAGGGGCTCGTCGCCAAGTTTGAGCAGAAGAAGCTCGCCGCCGACATGGAGGAGAAGCAGATTCTCGATAAGCTCTGGGATAATTACGAGCTCAGCCACACCGCCGCGCAGAAGCTGCGCCAGCCGATTGAGAGCATGCACAAGGCCAACCGCCGTATGTCCGAGCTGAGGCGCTCCATCGGCGCGCTCGGAACGCCGAACCTCGGCGCCATCGAGGAGTTTGAGCGCGTCAACACGCGTTATACCTTCCTTACCGGCCAACGCGACGACGTTCTGAAGGCCAAGCGCGAGCTCACGGGCATCATCTCGGACATCACCGCCGAGATGGAGATGATCTTCCGCCGCGAGTTTGCCGCCATCGACGCCGCCTTCCGCAAGACCTTCCTCGAGCTCTTCGGCGGCGGCAAGGCCGCGCTCATGCTCGAGGATGAGGAAAACGTGCTCGACTGCGGCATTGAAATCCGCGTCCAGCCGCCCGGCAAGGCCGTGAGCGCAATCTCGCTGCTCTCCGGCGGCGAGAAGGCGTTCGTCGCCATCGCGCTCTATTTCGCCATCCTCAAGGTGCGGCCGACGCCGTTTTGCGTCATGGACGAGATCGAGGCCGCGCTCGACGAGGCCAATGTCTCCCGCTTCGCGGGCTATATGCGAAACCTCTCCAAGAGCACGCAGTTTCTCGTCATCACCCATCGCCGCGGCACCATGGAGGAGGCCGACCATCTCTTCGGCGTCACCATGCAGGAGAAGGGCGTCAGCCGCGTGATCGGCCTGAGCCTCGACGAGGCTGCTAAAGCGGTTCGATAACGGGTAAGATACAGTACGGAATTCCGTGTCATCCTGAGCGGAGCGCGTCAGCGCGCAGTCGAAGGATCTTGGCTTGGCAGGCGCATCAAAGCGCCGGTCCCGGTCCAACTGCGGTGCCAGGATTCTTCGACTCCGCTTCGCTTCGCTCAGAATGACAGTACGATACACATCGGAGGATACTTAGATGGGACTTTTTGATAAATTCAGGCAGGGCCTGAGCAAGACCAAAAGCCGCATGGACGAGCAGCTCACCGGCATCTTCGCCGCCTATGAGCCGGACGATGAGGATTTCTTCGAGGAGCTCGAGGAGTGCCTCATTCTGGCGGACACCGGCGTGGAGACCACGCAGGAGGCCATCGACAAGCTGCGCAAGGCCATCGCGGAGAAGAAGCTCCGCAAGGGCGCGGATGTGAAGCGCGAGTTCGTGCAGATCCTCACCAAGATGATCAAGGTGCAGGACACGGCGCTGCTTTTAACCACGCAGCCGAGCGTCATTCTCATGGTCGGCGTCAACGGTGTCGGCAAGACGACCACCATCGGCAAGCTTGCCTGCCAGCTCGATAAGGAGGGCTATAACGTCCTTCTCTCCGCGGGCGACACGTTCCGCGCCGCCGCCGCCGAGCAGCTCACGGTCTGGGCCAACCGAGCCGGCGTCGATATCGTCAAGCACGGGGAGGGGAGTGATCCCGCCGCCGTTGTGTTCGATTCCATTCAGGCGGCGAAAGCCCGCGGCACGGACGTCATCATCGTCGACACCGCCGGCCGCCTGCACAACAAGGCCAACCTCATGAACGAGCTCAATAAAATCACCCGCGTCGTCCGGCGCGAGCTGCCGGAGGCGGACGTGGAGACCCTCATGGTGCTCGATGCGACCACCGGCCAGAACGGCCTCATTCAGGCCAAGCAGTTTTTGGACACCGCCGATCTCACCGGCATCGTCCTCACCAAGCTCGACGGCACGGCCAAGGGCGGCATCGTCTTCGCCATCGCCAAGGAGCTCGATCTCCCGGTCAAATACGTCGGCGTCGGCGAAAAGATCGAGGATCTCGTCGAGTTCAAGCCCGCCGAGTTCGTCGAGGCGCTCTTGAGCTGAGCGCACCCACCCCTGTCATCCTGAGCGGAGCGCGTCAGCGCGGAGTCGAAGGATCTTGGCAGGGCAGTAAAAGAGAAGAAATGGAGCACATATCATGATCCTTGCCAGCAACAATGCTCATAAGATGGAGGAGATCCGCGCCATCCTCGCCGATCTCGGCGTGGAGCTCATCTCCCAGCGAGAGGCCGGCTGCGACTTCGAGGTCGACGAAACCGGCGAAACCTTTGAAGAAAACGCCTATCTCAAGGCAGCCGCCGTCACCGCCGCGACGGGCGAGCCCGCCATTGCGGACGATTCCGGTCTCGAGGTCGACGCCCTCGGCGGCGAGCCGGGCGTCCATTCCGCCCGCTATACCGGGCGTCACGAGGATTCGGACGAGGACCGCAACAATCTCGTTCTGAAAAAGCTCGGCGATCTCCCGCTCGAGAAGCGCACCGCGCGCTTCGTCTCCGCCATCTGCTGCACCTTCCCGAACGGGGATGTGCTGCGTGCCCGCGGCACGATTGAGGGGCGCATTCTCTTCGCCCCGCGCGGGGAAAACGGCTTCGGCTACGATCCGCTTTTCCTGCCCGACGGCTATGACAAAACCACGGCGGAGCTCTCCCCCGAGGAGAAGAACGCCATTTCCCACCGGGGCAACGCGCTTCGGATTTTCAAGGAAGAATTGAGGAACTATTATGCTCACAAGTAAGCAGCGCGCATTTCTGCGCGGCGTCGCCGCCGCTGAGGACACCATCGTCATCATCGGCAAGGGCGGCATCACCGAAAATATCATCATCCAGATGAACGATGCGCTCAAGGCCAGAGAGCTGGTCAAGGGCCGCGTGCTGGAAAACTCCCTGCTCACCGCGCGCGAGGCGGCGGACGCCCTGGGCGAAACCTGCCGCGCCGAGGTCGTGCAGGTCATCGGCTCGAAGTTTGTGCTCTATAAGCGCAATGAGCAGAAGCCCAAGATCGAGCTGCCCAAGGCAAAGAAGAAATGAGACTGGGCATCTATGGCGGGAGCTTTAACCCGCCCCACGTCGGCCATGCCGCCGCCGTCCGCGCCGCACAGTGCGAGGCGAAGCTCGACGAGGTGCTGATCATCCCGGCCGCCATGCCGCCGCACAAGCGCCTCGCCTCCGGCTCGCCGGACGCCGAGGAGCGGCTGGAGCTCTGCCGCCTCGCCTTCGGGGATATGCCCGGCGTCACGGTCTCGGATATCGAGCTGCGCCGGGAAGGGAAGAGCTACACGGTCGATACCGTCCGCGCCCTGCGCGAAGAAAATCCGGAGGCTGAGCTCTGCCTCCTCGTCGGCACGGATATGCTCCGCACCTTCGACGAGTGGCGCGAGTTTGAGACGATTTTAGCCGACGTCACGCTCCTCGCCACCGCGCGGGATGACGATGAGCTCGAGACGGTGCGAGAGCACGCCGGGCGGCTGCAGCGCGAGTACAGCGCGCGCGTGGAGGTCATCGAAACGCCGCCGCTGCCGCTCTCCTCCACGCAGATCCGCCGTCTCCTGCCGGAGCGCCACGGCGTGGAGTTTCTCGCAGCGACGGTCTATGCACGCGTCATTCAAAAGCGGCTCTATGGCGCCAAGCCCTCGCTCGACTGGCTGCGCGAGGAGAGCTATCCCTTCCTGCAGCCGCGCCGCGTGGCCCACGTCTGGGGCTGTGAGCACGAGGCGAGAAGCCTCGCCGGGCGCTGGGGCGCCGATGAGCACGACGCCGCCGAGGCCGGCATTCTGCATGACATCACGAAAAAATTAACCCCCGCCGAACAATTGCTATTGTCAGAAAAATATGGTATTATAAACGATACGAATGAATTGGCAAATCCCAAACTCTTCCATGCAAAGACCGGCGCGGCCCTCAGCCGCGACCTCTTCGGCGTGCCGGAGGAGATTGAAAATGCCATTCGCTGGCACACCACCGCGCATGAGAATATGACGCTCCTGGAGCAGATCATCTATCTCGCCGATTATATCGAGCCGACGCGCGATTTCCCCGGTGTGGAGCGGCTGCGCAAGCTCGCCTATGAGGATCTCCGCGCCGCCATGATCCTCGGCCTCGAGATGGGGCTGGAGGAGATCCGCGCCGAGGGGCGGGAGCCGCACGCCAACTCCGAGCGCGCGCTCGAATGGTTTCGCAGGGAGGGTCAGTCATGAAGTACCGCCCTGTATACGATGAGGACGATTCCGAATACGGCGGCTTCGTTTCCGACGCCGACCGCGGCGGATATTACGACGCCGAGCCGGAGGGCGGCTTTCTGCCCGAGGAGGATTCTTTCTCCGAGGAGGCGGCGGCAGCCGCGCATGACGAGCGTCTCGCCGAGCGGCAGCTCCGCCGGGCGAAGAAGCAGCGCAAGTATCTCTGGCGCCTGATCGCGCTGCTCACGATCATCCTGCTGTGCGAGGGCTTTTTCCTCTACAGCCGCTGGGCGCGCCCGCCCGAGGTCAATCAGGAGATCACCGAGCAGACCGCAGAGGAGACGGCCTACCGCCACGTCGCCGGGCGAAAGGACGGGTGCTACACGTTCCTCATCGCGGGCAAGGACAAGGCCGCCGGCCTCACCGACACGGTGCTCGTCGGCATGCTGGACGCGGAGAATCACACGCTGCGCTTCGTGAGCATCCCGCGCGACACCGCCGTGAACATCTCCTGGAGCCCGAAGAAGATCAACCAGTACTATCCCGCCGCCGAAAACCGGGGCGAGGACGGGGTCACCGCCCTGCTCGACGGGGTGGAGAAGCTCATCGGCTACCGCGTGGACAGCTACGCCATCTTCGACGTGGACGTGTTCGTCGAGCTCGTGGACACGATGGGCGGCGTTTATTTCGACGTGCCGATTGACATGAACTATGAAGATCCCGGTCAGGATCTCTATATTCATGTGCCGCAGGGCTATCAGCTGCTCGACGGCTATAACACCATGTGCGTCTTCCGCTACCGCGCGTCCTATGTCAACGGCGATATTGGCCGGCTCGACGTGCAGCATGCGCTGCTGAAGTCCATCGCCTCGCAGATGCTCTCGCTCGGCAACATTCCGAACGTGAAAAAGCTCGTCAATCTCTTCGAGCGCAACGTCATCACGAATCTCTCCTCCGGCAACGTCATGTATTACCTGCAGGAGTTTCTCAAGATGGACGAGGAGAACATCGTCTTCGACACGATTCCCGCCAACTACGGCGGGGAGGTGCACGGCCAGAGCTACGTCATCATTTACCTCGATCAGTGGCTCAGCTATCTCAACGCGTATCTCAATCCCTACACCACGGATCTCACCGTGGACAATCTCGATATCATCTACGCCGCCTCCAACGGCACACTTACCGCAACCACCGGAACGATCCGCGGCAATGACCGCTGGTGATCGCTGCCGATGATGATAAGAAAGGGGCAAAACGATATGATGCCTGCAAAAGAAATGGCGATGGAAATCGTCAAGGCAATGGACAGCAAAAAGGGTCTCGATATCCGACTACTGCACACCGCGGATATCACGGTGCTGGCGGAGTATTTTGCCATCTGCACCGCCTCCTCTGCGACCCATGTGAAGACCCTCACCGAGGAGATCGACCACGTCATGTCCGAACTGGGCGAGCCGCCCCTGCGCCGGGAGGGCCACCGCTCCGGCAGCTGGGTGCTGCTGGACTTCGGCTGCGTGATCGTGCACGTCTTCAGCGATGAGGCCCGCAAATTCTACGATCTCGAGCGACTATGGCATGACGCCGAAACCGTCGATCTGACCGGGATCCTGCAGCAGGAGCCTCAAAACTAATTCATAAAGGTGTGTACTATTCCATGAAATACGATTTTACTGCAATTGAAAAGAAATGGCAGGCCAAGTGGGAGGAAAACAAGCCCTATGCCGCCATCACCGGCGATCCCCGCCCGAAGTTCTACGGCCTCATCGAGTTCCCGTATCCCTCCGGTCAGGGCCTGCACGTCGGCCATCCGCGTCCGTTCACGGCGATGGACATCGTCTGCCGCAAGCGCCGCATGCAGGGCTATAACGTCCTGTTCCCCATCGGGTTCGACGCCTTCGGCCTGCCCACCGAGAACTACGCCATCAAGAACCACATCCACCCCTCCATCGTCACGAAGAACAACATCAAGACCTTCACCGATCAGCTCAAGATGCTCGGCTACGGCTTTGACTGGGATCGCGTCGTCGATACCACCGACCCCGCTTACTATAAGTGGACGCAGTGGATCTTCCTCAAGTTCTTCGAGCACGACATGGCCTATAAGACCACCATGCCCGTCAACTGGTGCACCGGCTGCAAGTGCGTCCTCGCCAACGAGGAGGTCGTCGACGGCGTGTGCGAGCGCTGCGGCAGCCCCGTCGTGCAGAAGGAGAAGAGCCAGTGGATGCTCCGCATCACGAAGTACGCCCAGCGCCTGATTGACGATCTGGATGATGTGGACTATATCAACCGCGTCAAGATCCAGCAGCGCAACTGGATCGGCCGCTCCGAGGGCGTCGAGGTCGACTTCAAGGTCAACACCGGCGACACGATGACCGTCTTCACCACCCGCGCCGATACGCTCTTCGGCGTCAGCTACATGGTGCTCTCTCCCGAGCAGCCCTTCCTCGAGCAGTGGAAGGATCAGATCCGGAACTGGCCCGAGGTCGACGCTTACCGCAAGGAGGCCGCCCGCAAGAGCGACTTCGAGCGCGGCGAGCTCAATAAGGAAAAGACCGGCGTCCGTCTCGAGGGCATCACGGTCACGAACCCCGCAAACGGCGAGACGATCCCCGTCTTCGTCTCCGACTACGTCCTCATGGGCTACGGCACCGGCTGCGTCATGGGCGTGCCCGGCCACGACCAGCGCGACTGGGATTTCGCCACGAAGTTCGGCCTGCCGATCATCGAGGTCGTCGAGGGCGGCGACGTCACGAAGGAAGCCTATGTCGCCAAGGAAGACGGCATCATGGTCAACTCCGGCTTCATGAACGGCATGACCGTCAAGGAAGCCATCCCCGCCATGAAGGACTATGCCGAGGAGCACGGCTTCGGCAAGCGCAAGGTCAACTACAAGCTCCGCGACTGGGTCTTCACCCGTCAGCGCTACTGGGGCGAGCCGATCCCGCTCGTCAACTGCGAGAAGTGCGGCTGGGTGCCGATCCCAGAGAGCGAGCTGCCGCTCGAGCTGCCGATGGTCGAGAGCTATGAGCTCACCGACGACGGCGAGAGCCCGCTGAGCAAGATGACCGACTGGGTCAACACCACCTGCCCGAAGTGCGGCGGCCCCGCCAAGCGCGAGACCGACACCATGCCCAACTGGGCCGGCTCCTGCGTCTACTATGTGCGCTATCTCGATCCGCACAACGACAAGGAGTTCGCCTCCAAGGAGGCCATGGACTACTGGATGCCCGTCGACTGGTACAACGGCGGCATGGAGCACACCACGCTCCACCTGCTCTACAGCCGGTTCTGGTATAAGTTCCTCTATGACTTCGGCGTCGTCCCGACGAAGGAGCCCTATCAGAAGCGCCCCAGCCACGGCATCATCCTCGGCGAGGGCGGCGAGAAAATGTCGAAATCCCGCGGCAACGTCGTCAACCCCAACGATATCGTCAACGAGTACGGCGCCGATACGCTCCGCCTCTATATCATGTTCATCGGCGACTTCGAGAAGGCCGTCTCCTGGGCCAACGAGGCCGTCAAGGGCTCCAAGCGCTTCCTCGACCGCGTCTGGAACCTCGGCGAGAGCTGCTCGGACGAGGAGGGCGTCACCCCCGCCAACGAGATGATCATCCACAAGACCGTCAAGAAGGTCTCCGAGGATATCGAGGAGCTCAAGATGAACACGGCCATCGCCGCCATGATGACCATGGTCAACGAGTTCACCGCCCGCGGCTGCTCCAAGGGCGATCTCGAGGTGCTCCTCAAGCTCCTGAGCCCCTTCGCGCCGCATATCGTGGAGGAGATCTGGGAGATGAAGGGCTTTGCCGCCAAGTACGGCAAGATGTGCATGCAGACCGAGTGGCCGACGTGGGATGAGAGCAAGACCGCCGATACCACCGTCGAGATGGCCGTGCAGGTCGCCGGCAAGCTCAAGGGCACCGTCATCGTTCCCGTGGACAGCGATCAGGAAACCGTCATGGCCGAGGCCGTCAAGCTCGAAAAGGTGCAGCGCGCCATGGAGGGCATGGACGTCGTGAAGGTCATCTTCAAGACCAACAAGATCCTGAACCTGATCCTCAAGCCCGCAGCCAAATAAATAAAAAATCGTCATGAGGCGGTGCGTCTGCACCGCCTCATCTCTTTGTGATACAAACCCGTCTCCGGCGAATCCGCACCATCCTCATGTTCTGTCATCCTGAGCGGAGCGAAGCGGAGTCGAAGGATCCTGGCTCCGTTGTAATCAAGAGCCG
>JBGUHV010000077.1:0-7480 GCA_045112425.1 Oscillospiraceae bacterium | reverse complement strand
CATAGCGCTGAAAGACGGTATTGACGTTGCGCTTGTGCGCCGGGAGATCGTTGATCCGCTCGCCGAGGAAGAGAACGTCGCCCTGATCGGGCGTTTCAAAGCCGCCGATCATGCGCAGCGTCGTGGTCTTGCCGCAGCCGGAGGGACCCAGCAGCGTCAAAAACTCGTTGTCATAGATGTGCAGATGGATGTTGTCGAGCACCGTCACGCCGTCATAGGACTTCGAGATATTCTTCAGCTCAATGATTTTCTTGTTTTTGTCCATAATTCTTCCTCTCCGCGCGAAATCAGATCGAGAAACAGCAAAAGCGCCCGGTCCGATCACCGAGCGCTTGCGAAACATCCCGCCGACAGCGTATGCCAATACGCCCCGGCAGGGAGAAGTTTTCATTTTAGTCTTTGAGAGTCTATATAGCATAGATACTTTTACTACTCTTATTGACCATTTCACAAGGCTTGGTTATCAAGTGACCAACTGCAAAACTTGAGCTTTTAACTCAATCAATAAGGCAACAGAAGTTGCCAACCGCGCTGCGGTTTTTCGGCATTCGACCCGGCTGTCCGTGTGGCCTTGGCTCTCGAAGGAGAGCGGTCGCATCCTGCTTCGAAAGACTTTCAAAAGACTTCCAATTGAGACGCCTTATTTTAACAGGATTCGACGTGCTTGTCAATCGTTTTGGATTCATACAATTTTGCTGTTACGTCTGTGAATCCGCTGACAATCTTATGAATTTTTTTCAATCATCAATTAGTTAATTAGAGCTCCAAAAGGGTTGTGTTTTGCTCGTTAAAGTGCTAAAATATCAAATCAATTAGGATTATGCACAATGTGTGCTGTGGCAGAAAGGCTGGTACCATATGAAATATATCTCTCTGCAAGCGGAAAGCGAAGCCGTCGACAAAGCCGTGCTCGAGCAGGAATATGAGCAGGCGGAGGAGTTTGCGCCCGCCAAGCTCGGCACGACGTACTTTTTCTTCAAGGTCGGACGCAAGGTCTATTATCTCCGGCTTGCCGCGATTACACGGTGCTTTCGCCGCGTTGAGCTGGTGAACGCCCGCATGGGTTGCTGCAATCAGGGTCTGCCGATGGAGAGCGTGATCGTCTGCGGGGCAGAGGAGCAGGAGCTCGCGCAGATCCGCGTGGCCACCGAGCGCATGAGCAAGGCGCTGCTGGCTGCGCTCAAGAAAGCCTGCCCGCAGGCGAAAATCGGCTATGAACGCCCGCCGGAGCAGGACTCGGCGGTGCGCACGGTTTGACCAATATCGCCTCAATGCCCTAAAATATGCCAGGCAGCCCTTGTATTGTTAAAAATTCTTCAAAAATTACTTGCATTCTTGTGCAGAAAGTACTAGAATAACATCTGGAATTTGGAGGAAAGGATAGAAACGCATGTCGCCGCAGGAAGCGCTGGAGCGCCTGCTCCAATCGTATACAAGATATTATGATCTGATCGAAGCGCCCCCGGCGCCGTTTCAGGCTGCCGCCGAGTTCCACAGCCACGGCGAGAGTTATCTGCTCATAAAGTCCGCCAAGCTCTGGGAAATGGACAGCAACGAGTTTGTCTATTTCTCAGCGGAGGACGCGCTGACGGCTGAAACGGTTTCCGATCGGATGGAGACGGCGTGGGAGCTCGCTATGCCGCAGATCCATCCCGGCGAGAATCACCGCAACAGCGACGTGACGGTGATCTTCCTGACCGATTCGCTTCCGGACGATGCCAGAAAGCTTGTGCGGCGTACCAACCGCAGCAAGGGCTACAGGCACGGCATCCAGGGCTGGAGCAATTTACGACTTGGTGCAATCGAGCTTTCTTCCGGCCGCGTCACCGTTAACCGCCACGGGCGCGACCTGAAAAAGCTCCTGAGCAATATATCATCTACTAGAGTAGGAGAGTGAGAAAAATGGCAGTTCTGATTATTCTTGCTGCTATCGTTCTGCTGGTCATCGGCTATGTGACTTATGGCTCCTGGCTTGCAAAACAGTGGGGCGTCGATCCCAAGCGTCCGACCCCCGCACACACCATGACCGACGGCGTCGACTACGTCGCGGCCAAACCGGCGGTCCTGATGGGCCACCACTTCTCGTCCATCGCGGGCGCAGGCCCCATCAACGGTCCCATCCAGGCGGCGGTGTTCGGTTGGGTTCCCGTTTTCCTGTGGTGCGTCCTGGGCGGCATCTTCTTCGGCGGCGTCCATGACTTCGGCGCCCTGTTCGCTTCCACCCGTCATGAAGGCAAGTCCGTCGGCGAGATCATCGGCGACACCATGGGCAAGAAGGCCAAGACCCTCTTCCTCATCTTCGCGCTGCTGGTTCTGATCCTCGTCATCGCGTCCTTCGTGAACGTCGTTGCCGGCACCTTCATGTCCAACGAGGCGGCCTCCGTCATCACCACCGGCGACGCAGTTACAGGCAATGAGACCACGGCTATGATCTCCATGCTGTTCATCGTGCTCGCCATCATCTACGGCCTGCTCACGAACCGCGCCGGCATGGGCACTGTGCCCGCCACCATCATCGGCCTGATCGGCGTCGTTGCGATCACTGTTCTCGGCCTGAAGGTCGGTCTTGCGTTCAACCGCACCACCTGGATCGTGCTCATCGGTCTCTACATCACCATTGCGTCTCTGGTTCCCGTGTGGATCCTGCTGCAGCCTCGTGACTACCTCAGCAGCTATCTGCTTTACGCCATGATGTGTATCGCCATCGTGGGTATCGTAGTGGCGAGCGTCGGTCACACTGCTGAGTTCCAGCTGCCCGCCTTCACCGGTTGGAAGACCGGCCTCGGCGGCCTGTTCCCGGCGCTGTTCATCACCGTTGCCTGCGGCGCCTGCTCCGGCTTCCACAGCCTGATCGCTTCCGGCACCACCGCCAAGCAGCTCGATAACGAAGCCCACGCCAAGCCCATCGGCTACGGCGCGATGCTCATCGAGTCCGCGCTCGGCGTCATCTCCCTGATCGCGGTCGGCATGGTGTTCTCCAAGTACACCAACGGCGACTTCGGTTCTCCCTCCGCTGCGTTCGCCGCCGGTATTGCTACCATGTTCGGCGAGAACAGCCCCGCTTTCAACACCATTTACGCGCTGCTGACGCTGGCGGTCTCCGTTTTCGCTCTGACCTCCCTCGACTCCGGCACGCGTCTGAGCCGCTACATGTTCTCCGAGCTGTTCCTGAAGGACGGCGAGAAGAGCTACAAGGACGCCAAGGGCATCCGCAAGGTTCTGGCCTATCCGCTCTTCGGCACCTTGTTCATGGTCATCGTCGGCTGCGTGCTCGGCGGTCTCTCCCTCAGCCAGATCTGGGGTCTGTTCGGCGCTGCCAACCAGCTGCTCGCCGGCCTCGCTCTGATGGCGGTTGCCGCATGGCTCGGCAACGTCGGCCGCAACAACAAGATGTTCATCTTCCCGATGATCTTCATGCTCTGCGCCACGCTGACGCAGCTTGCCATCACGGTCATCAAGAAGATCGGCCTGATTGGCTCCGGCGCTGCTGCCTGGGGCGACTGGTTCCAGCTCGTCTTCGCTGCTGCGATGTTCGTGCTCGCCATCATCCTCGTGATCGAAGGCATCCAGACCTTCTCCAAGCAGAAGGCCGCCGCGAAGTAATCGCAAACTCAAAGAAAGAAAAGCGTGTCGCCTCGGCGGCACGCTTTTTCCTGTCTTGACTTCTTCCGATTCTGTGCTAAAATATCTTTTGTTATCCGGCTTTGACGAAAGAAAAGCCGCGGCAGGACGCCTTCAGAGAGAGGGGGACGGTGGAAGCCCCTCGGCGATCACCACGGCAGCCGCTTTCCGAGCCTCCCGGGAGACCGGGCGGGGCGTTCCCGTTAGCGAACGGCACGAGATATCCGCTTTGCGGATAATCAGGGTGGTACCGCGAGTATATGATCCTCGCCCCTGTATTTGGGGCGGGGTTTTTGTTTTTACAGGAGGAAACACTATGAAACCTTACGGTCTGAATGAGCTGCGCGAGAAGTTTCTGAGCTTCTTCGAGTCGAAGGGTCACCTTCGTCTGCCCAGCTTTTCGCTCATTCCGCAGCACGATCAGTCGCTGCTGCTCATCAACTCCGGCATGGCGCCGATGAAGCCCTTCTTCAAGGGCGAGCAGGAGCCGCCGCGCCACCGCGTCTGCACCTGCCAGAAGTGCATCCGCACCGGCGACATTGAGAACATCGGCAAGACGAGCCGCCACGGCACTTATTTTGAGATGCTCGGCAACTTCTCCTTCGGCGATTACTTCAAGCACGAGGCCATCGCCTGGTGCTGGGAGTTTCTCACGAGCCCGGAGTGGCTGGAGATTGACCCCGACAAGCTCTATCCCTCCGTCTATGTGGACGACGATGAGGCGTTCAATATTTGGCGCGATGAGATCGGCATTGCGCCAGAGCGCATCGTCCGCCTCGGCAAGGAGGACAACTTCTGGGAGCACGGCGCGGGCCCCTGCGGCCCCTGCTCCGAGGTCTATTATGACCGCGGCGAAAAGTACGGCTGCGGCAAGCCCGACTGTGCGCCCGGCTGCGACTGCGACCGATACATGGAGGTCTGGAACAACGTCTTCTCCCAGTTTGATAACGACGGCAACGGCAACTACTCCGACCTCGTGCAGAAGAACATTGATACCGGTATGGGGCTGGAGCGTCTGGCCGTCGTGTGTCAGGGCGTGGAGAGCCTGTTCGACGTCGACACCGTCATGAACATCACGCATAAGGTGAGCGAGCTCACCGGTGCGCACTATGGTGACAGCGACAAGGTGGACGTGTCTCTCCGTGTGATCACTGACCACATCCGCTCCGGCGTGATGATGATCTGCGACGGCGTGCTGCCCTCCAACGAGGGCCGCGGCTACGTGCTGCGCCGTCTGCTCCGCCGTGCCGCCCGCCACGGTAAGCTCCTCGGCGTCAACGATCCCTTCCTCTGGCAGGTGGTCGAGACGGTCGTGCAGGAGAATGAATGCCAGTATCCCGAGCTGCGCGAGAAGCAGGAGTATATCACCCGCGTGATCCTCAACGAGGAGCAGAACTTCGGAAAGACGATCGACGCCGGCATGGACATTTTCTCCGGCCTGCTGCAGGAGCATAAGGAGAAGAATGAGACCGTCTTCTCCGGCGCGGACGCCTTCAAGCTCTATGACACCTACGGCTTCCCGCTCGACCTCACGCGCGAGATGGTCGAGGAGCAGGGCATGACCGTCGACGAGCAGGGCTTCAAGGATCTGATGGAGGAGCAGCGTGTCCGCGCCCGCAAGGCGCGCGAGGCACTCGGTGATCTCGCCTGGGCGGGCATTGACCTCGGCCTGGACGCCACGCCGACGACGTTTACCGGCTATGACAGCCTGACCGGCGAGGGAAAGATTCTTGCGCTCGTCACGGACGGCGAGGTCTGCTCTGCACTCAGTGAGGGCAATTCCGGCGTGGTCGTGCTCGACCAGACGCCGTTTTACGCCGAGATGGGCGGACAGGTGGCCGACCACGGCGTCATCCGCACGGAGACCGGCTTCTTCCGCGTGACCGACGTGCAAAAGGACAAGGGCGGCAAGTTCCTCCACTCCGGCGTGCTGGAATCCGGCTCCATGACCGTGGAGCAGGCGGCACAGGCCGAGGTGGATTCCGCTCGCCGCAAGGCGATCATGCGCGCGCACAGCGCTACGCATCTGCTCCATGCTGCGCTGCGCAAGGTGCTGGGCGACCACGTCCATCAGGCGGGCTCGCTCGTGGAGCCCGACCGTCTGCGCTTTGACTTCACGCATTTCTCCGCTGTGACGCCGGAGGAGCTGCAGCAGATCAACGAACTCATCTGTGATCAGATTCTGGACGGTTTAGATATCGCCGTTTCTGAGATGTCGTTGGACGAGGCAAAGGCCATGGGCGCGCAGGCGCTCTTTGGCGAGAAATACGGCGACGTCGTCCGCGTCGTGAAGATGGAGGACGCGAGCCTGGAGCTCTGCGGCGGCACGCATCTGAACAATACCGCGAAGATCGGACCATTCCGCATCCTGTCTGAGAGCAGCGTCGCCTCCGGCGTGCGCCGCATTGAGGCAATCACGGGCAAGGCCTGCCTCTGCCGCGTGGAGGAGGAGCACTGTGATCTCCAGCGCGTGGCCGATATTCTCAAGGTCAAGCGCAACGCCCTGCTGGAAAAGGCCGAGGGCTTTGTGCACGAGATGAAGACGCTGCGTCAGGAGATCGACAAGATGCGTGATAAGATCATCGCGGGCGATGTGGAGCGCTTCCTCTTCGCGGCGAAGAACGTCGGCGGTTACCATGTTGTGACCACGACGCGCCCGGACATGGGGCCGAATGAGCTGCGCAAGATGGGCGACTTCCTGCGCGATAAGGACTCGAAGATCGTCGCAGTGCTCGCGACGGTCGCAGGGGAGAAGGTCACGTTTGTGGCTGTCTGCGGCAAGGAAGCCGTCGCTGCCGGAATCAAGGCCGGCGATCTGGTTCGCGCCGTGTCCGCCGTCGCGGGCGGCAAGGGCGGCGGCAAGCCGGATTCCGCTATGGGCGGCGGCACCAACCCGCTCAAGACGGACGACGCGCTCGCAATCGTTGATGACTTTGTTGCCGAGAAGCTCGGCATTTGAATATGAAAGGAGATACCTGCCATGTCTGACTGTCTGTTTTGTAAAATCGCGGCGGGGGAGATCCCCTCGACCTGCCTGTATGAAGACGACACCGTTTTTGCCTTTCGGGACATCAATCCCCAGGCACCGGTGCACTTCCTCGTCATCCCGAAGATCCACATTGGTTCTGTGAGTGAAATCAACGCTGAGAATGCGGCTGCTGCTTCCCGCTGCCTTGAGGTCATCGGCGAGATCGCCGAGAAGGAAGGCCTTAAGGACGGATACCGCGTTATCTCCAACTGCGGTCCTGATGCCGGCCAGACCGTGCCGCACCTGCACTTCCACGTCCTCGGCGGCAAGCCGCTGGGCGAGAAGATCATCTGAATGGAGCAAATAAAAAGACCTGCGATGTTTTCATCGCAGGTCTTTTGCTGTGTTTGTTTCTCAGCTAAGCTGGAAGATGGTCACGCTGCCGGCGGGGAGCTTCAGATTCAGCACACCGTCGGTCACGGCGATCTCGTCCTTGGTGCAGACGTCCTTTGCGCTCCGGAAGCTGGAGCGAATCAGAGACAGGGGCATATTTTCACACAGACCCATGCCGGGCTCGGTGAGGTTCAGCTCGGTCTCGACGGTCTTGTCGGCGCGGTTGATCACCGTGAGGAAGGTCTCCTTCGGCTGCCCGTCGTCAAAAGCGTCGGCACCGTTCACGGTCGTGCGCAGTACGGCGATCACATCCAGCGCCGGGGCGAAGAATGCCGCTGCGCCGGTCTGCAGCGCCGGATGGCTGCTTCTGATCGAGGCCAGCGTCTGATACCACTCGCGCATCTCGGGGTCTTCCTCGTGATACGGCGCGCGGTTGAACGGATCGCAGAAGCCCTGCATGCCGACCTCGTCGCCGTAATAGATTGAAGGCAGACCGGG
>JBGUHV010000076.1:0-13928 GCA_045112425.1 Oscillospiraceae bacterium | reverse complement strand
GTCGGCGACTCGGAGGTGGACATTATGACCGCCCGGGCAGCGGGCGTGCCCTGCATCAGCGTGACCTGGGGCTTTCGCGACCGGGAGGTGCTGGAGGAGGCCGGCGCGGAGAAATACGCCGACAGCTGCGAGGCGCTCTATGCGCTGCTGAAATGAAAAACCGCATGAAAAACCCCGTCTCTTTCGAGACGGGGTTTTGTGTGTTTGGGGTCTGGATCAGGAGGCAAACATGGCCGCCATGTCCGCGAAGGTGTTGTGGCAGAACACATCGTCCAGAGGATCTTCCGGGAAGAGCGGATCGAACCAGCCCTTGCAGACGTCGGACTTCTGGAATGCAATCGCACTGTCTCCGTTCACCTTGAAGCCGCAGTTATCCAGACTGCGGTGGGTCGGGGTGTTCATGGTGTCCAGATAGCAATTGCCCGCTACATGCTCCACAAGCTCATATGACTCGGCGTAGAGCATCGGCTTTTCATAGATTTTTTTCATTGAAAGTTCCTCCTTTGCTTACTTGCCGAACATTCTGGAGATGCTGCCGAACAGCTGCTGGATGAAGCTCGACAGAATCTGCCGCACCAGTCTGCTCATCGTCGTATCTGCATCGTCCTGCGTGGTCTGGCCCGCAGCACTCGCAGCCGCCTGATCGCTGACCGCTTTCAGCATCTGCGGGGAAACGCTGCCGAAGGACAGTGCCTTCGCGTTGTTCTCACTGGTGACCTTCAGGTTCGTGAGCGCGATCATGCAGTCCTCGGTGTTCGTGATCGTGACGTTGCCGTCAGTACCGACCGTGATGTCATAGTACATATCGACCGCGGAGCCGACTACGATCTCCTTGCTGTTCACGGTGACCTTGCCGACGCCGTCCTCCGGTGCGCGGATGCCGAGCCAGAAGTGATCGTACTGATCCGCATCGGCAATGTTGAAGACGATGGCCTGATCCTTCGCGAGATAGATCTCGGTCTTCGGGCCGTTGGCTTCATAGGCCTTGAACGCGTTCTCGTAGACAGCCTCGCCGGACACAGCACGCTTCAGGTTCGGGCTGTTGGCGTCATCGATGAACAGAATGTCGTTGATCGCATTGGCGGCCTGATCCGTGAGGGTGCCCGCCGTCGGATCGACGAAGGCCACCACATCGGTTTCGCCGTTGACCAGGCTGTCACGCAGGTTCGCGAACTGTGCGTTCTGCTCCTGCTTGTTGTTGTCATAGACGCTCTGATCCGCCATGGGATTGTAAATGCGCACGCCGTCCAGCTTGTAGTTCGAGCCGGTCATGGCGCGGACGTAGAGCGTGTAGGTGCCGTGGGGCAGACCCGTGTAGCTCACGGTGGGCGTGTTGTAGCGCGTCGTGATGGCGTAGTTGCGAACCGCAATGCGATCCTGGCCTGCCACCAGCTGATCCTTCAGGTTCGGGGTATCGGCATTCACAGTGCCATTGAAGATCGCAGCCTGCACATAGCCGCCGGCCTTGTCCGTGGTGCAGTAGACGTCGATGCCCGTGCCGGTGAAGGTGAAGAAGAGGAGCTTCTCGCCGTTGGCGTTGATCACGCCCGCATCCGTGGAGACGTCGGATCTCACGTCGGCATTGTAGCCGGAGCCGTCGTCATAGGTCAGGGCGTCATGATCGACGAGATCGTCGTCGAAGTAAATGTTGTTCGCGGGGATGGCGTTATACTTGGTCCAGACATTGGACGTAAACGTCATGGCGCTGTCCACGCCGTCCATGACGAGAGACGCCGCGCCGGAAGCCAGGTTCACCGGAGTGAACTGGTAGGCGAGAACGCCGCTCTCGAGCGTGAACTCGCCGTTCTTCAGGGTCTGCTCGCCCAACTGGCTCACGCCATTTGCCAGATTCACCTTGGCGTTGAAGTCGATGACCCTGGACACCGTGGCAGGCGTATACTGCGGCACGGGATACTCGGCAACAAGCTTGCCGTCCTTGTCATAGACGCCGGAGGCGCTGCTGTTGGTGGGAACCTTGCCTTCAGCGTCAGCCTTGGGCTGCACGGGGAACTTGACAACGAGCTTCTTGCCGTGATAATTACCGCTGCCGTCCTTGCCAACCCAGTTTTCGGAGAAGTCAAAGCCGGAGACATTCACGGTATCGCCGTCGGTGACGGTGATCTTCGCGCCGGTGAACGGAACAAGCGTGGAGCTGAATACAAATCCGTTCTCGTCTTCGTCGGTGCAGTCAGCGGTGTAGACCTCGACCTTGGAAGGATCCGCAGCGGAGACGCCGTCCAGCTTGAAGTAGGAGGACATCTGGTCGACCACGGTGCTCTGCTCGTTCAATTCCACGAGAGAGCCGCCGATCTCCTCGGCGATGCTCTTGAAGATATCCTCAAGACCAGTAGCGGTGGAGGCAGTCATGTAATAATCATGGGGAGCAGTTCCACCCTCCGAATAGGCGGTTGCATCTTTATGGTTAGTAGAAACGGCGTTCATATAACGGTGGACTTTCGTCTGTACACCGTCATCAAAAACACCAACGGAGTAGACAACAGTGCCCATATCCTTCAGAGCTTTGCTTGCGAGGACAGTATTATCCGCGACATCATCATCAAAGCCGGTTTCACCGGGTTCTCCATCTGTGAAGAGCACAACCACCTTGCTGCGATTGGGATCATTTGCCGCCGTCAAGATGCTCTTGGCATGCTCCATGCCGTAATCCGCATGCGTAGCGCCGCCATAACCCAGAGCATCCACCTTAGCTTTAAGGTTCTGTGCATCCGCAGTTGTTTTAGCTGAGGTAAGGTTTGTGACAACCTGAGAGTAATTGTACGTATTACCGTTATAGTAGTTATCGCCAACTACATCCGTTTTCGTGCCGGCAAACTTCACAATGCTAATCTTGTGATCAACGTTATTTTTCTCGGCATTCTTCTGCACTTCATCGATAAATCCAGTAGCAGCGATCTTAAGCGCGTCAATTTTTTTGATTTCAACATCATTCAGTGAAAACAAATTGGAAAACCAAACATCTTCGATATTCTTCCAGTTCGTGCCGATGCCAAATGAATCGTACTGCCAATGCCCGTTATAATAGCGCATATCACGTTCACCGAAAACTCTTTGATTCACACGGTAAACACCGGCAGTCGCTCCATGAACAGGATCAAGCTGGGACATATCATTGTCGGAAATATTGCCAACTTTAATCCACGGGTTATTGTTTCTCTCATTGCCCATCGAGCCGGACACGTCCAGCACGAGGACGATGTCGCAGGGCTGCGTCTTTTCGACGACGACCGTCTCGCCCTTGGCATAGGTTTCGAGCGTCAGCTTGCCGGTGGCCGGATCATAGCTTTTGCCGAGATAGAGACTATCCGTCTCCGTCGGCGCAGGCTCAGAATCCGTTGCCAGAGCAGCGGCCGGCAGCAGAGAGATCGCCATCAGCAGGACCAAGAGCATGCTCATGATTCTTTTCTTCATACAATTCTTCCTTTCGTTCTGTATTTGCATAACAGGGGGTATCTGCATACGATATGCAGATTATATTACAGGAATATTATACATGATATTGCATCATGAACGCAAATGAAAAATGGGGAAATGATGCCATTTATTAGGTGAAAATTTGAAAAAACACGCCGCAGAAACCAAAATGTAACCGATTTTTTTCGCTTTGTAGTCGGATTTTACCGTTTGTTCATCATGTTCAAAAAATTATGTGAACCTTAGGCGATAATCGACAAAGGTGCGGTTAGGCGGCTTTTGTGTGTTAACCCGTCGTCTGTTCCAAAAAAGAAGCACGCTCCGCCGCAGCGGAGCGTGCTTCTTTTACAGATATCAGAATCAGTCAGTCGAGCGTGAGGTCGCCCTCTTTGATCCAGCCGAGCTTGCGGGCGAGCTGGCCGAGGAGCCAGCAGATGACCGCGGGCAGGACGATGGCGATGAGGAGCAGGCCGATCCAGTCCATGGCGCCGGGCTGGATGGCGGCGGCGCCGTTGGCGAGAGCCGCCTCGCTCGGCGAGACCCAGCCGGTCCAGACGCCGATGGGACCGCAGAGGCCGCAGGTGCCCATGCCGGAGTTGATGGCGGCGCCGTTCATCTCGAGCTTGAAGATGCAGGTCGCAATCGGGCCGGTGATGGCGGAGGTGACAATCGGCGGGATCCAGATCTTCGGATTGCGGACGATGTTGCCCATCTGGAGCATGGAGGTGCCGAGGCCCTGGCTGACGAGGCCGCCCCAGCGGTTTTCCTTGAAGCTCATGACAGCAAAGCCGATCATATTGGCGCAGCAGCCCGCGACGGCGGCGCCGCCGGCGAGCCCCGTGAGGCTCAGCGCAGCGCAGATGGCAGCCGAGGAGATCGGCAGCGTGAGCGCGACGCCGACGATGACGGAGACAAGGATGCCCATGATGAACGGGCGCTGCTGCGTGGCCCACATGATGACCTGACCGACCCAGGAGGCCGCCTTGCCGATGGGCGCGGCGACGAGCATGGCGAGGCCGACGCCGACGAGGATCGTGACGATGGGCGTGACGAGGATATCCACCTTTGTCTCCTTGGAGACCGCCTTGCCGAATTCGGAGGCGATGACCGCCGTGACGAGCACGGCGAGCGGGCCGCCCGCGCCGCCGATGGCGTTGGTGGCAAAGCCGACCGGCACCAATGAGAACAAAACCATGGCCGGCGCATGGAGCGCATAGCCGATGGCGACGGCCATCGCGGGGCCGACCATCTGCATGGCGACGCCGCCGATGGTGGGGCCGTCGGCATAAATCGGCATGGTCAGAAAACCGATATGGAACTGCTGGCCGAGGGTGTTGAGGATCGTGCCGATCAGCAGCGAGCAGAACAGACCCTGCGCCATGGCGCTCAGGGCGTCGATGCCGTAGCGCTTGAGCGTGATCTCAATGTCCTTGCGCTTTAAAAAAGCCTTGAATTTGCTCATGTTTCTACCTCCGAAGGAGTGTGATTCGAATTGGTGTCTTGACACCTGCAAGGACAATATACCATGGTTTGTCAGAAAGTCAATGATAATTTAAGTTTTGTCATATGGTTCTGTTTTGGTGCGCGCCAAGATCCTTCGACTCCGCGCTGACGCGCTCCGCTCAGGATGACAGGGAACGGACGGAAGAAAGAAAGGAGATCTTCAGAATTTCGATGCAATTCGGACACAGGGGTGCGGTATCATAAAAGCAGCTGCGGAGGGGAACGCCCCTCATCCACCGCGCAAGCGCGGTTCCCCTTCCCCCGAGGGGGAAGGCTTATAAGGAGGTACCAAGGATGGTGAAGCAACGAAGGCCGGTTCGGATTTGGAGCGCGGCGGTGCTGCTGCTGGCAGTTTTGGCGCTGACGCTCTCGGAGAGCGGGATGCCGTTTTCGCTGCGGCTCTATGCGCGGACGCACGGCCTCTCCCCCGCCGACTATCCGGACGAGCTGGTGGCGCTCTATGAGAGAAATGCGGACGCGCGGGAATTCGTGAAGGAATATCCGCTGCGGAAAAATGAGACGCAGGAGATTGATCTCTCAGGCGAGGTCACGCCGGGCGAGGCGCCGCTTTTGATGCAGTGGGATCTGCGCTGGGGCTGCCGGCGCTACAACGAGAATCTCATGGCGCTCGCCGGCTGCGGGCCGACGTGCATGGCGATGGCATACATCAAAATCACCGGCGACGCGTCCTATGACCCTTGGACGATGGCGCTGTTTGCCGAGGCGCACGGCTTCAACGTGGTCGGCGAGGGCACGAGCTGGAGCTTCTTTACGGAGGGCGCGGCGCTGCTCGGGCTGGACTCCACCCCGATCCCGCAGGACGCGCAGCGCGTGCGCGACAATCTCGCGGTCGGAAACCCCATCGTGTGCATCATGGGGCCGGGAGACTTCACGACGACGGGGCATTTTATTCTGCTCACGGGCGAGGAGGATGGGCGGATTCGGCTGAATGATCCGAACAGCGTGCAGAATTCGGAGAAGCTGTGGGATCTGGAAACGATCCTCAATCAGGCGCAGGCGATGTGGGTGCTGCGGTAGCCCCCTCAGTCCGCTGTGCGGACAGCTCCCCCAAAGGGGGAGCCAAGGGGAAAGGGCTGTGCGGACAGCTCCCCCAAAGGGGGAGCCAAGGGGGAAAGGGCTGCGCGGACAGCTCCCCCAAAGGGGGAGCCACGGGGGAAAGGGCTGTGCGGACAGCTCCCCCCGGAGGGGGAGCCAAGGTGAAAAATGCTGCGAAGTCACTATCATGTCATCCTGAGCGGAGCGCGGCAGCGCGAAGTCGAAGGATCTTGGCATGGCAGCAAAACAGAACCATCCGCTTCTATCCAACTGCTCTGCCAAGATTCTTCGACTCCACTTCGTTTCGCTCAGAATGACACGTTTTTACGGTGCGGAACAAATATAAAAGGAGGACTGCTGCAGAATGCGGCAGTCCTCTTGTCTTTTACGCTTCTTATTTTGCCATGAGCTCGCTGCAGACCTCGCCGAGGATCTTCATGCCGGTTTCGATGGCTTCGTCCGTGGAGTTGGAATAGTTGATGCGGAAGGTGCGCACGTCGCGCTCGTACTCGTAGAACGGGTCGCCGGGGCAGATCGCCACGCCGCGCGCGAGGCCGGCGCGGTAGAGATCGACCGCGGTGATGCCCTCGGGCAGCTCCGCCCAGAGGAACATGCCGCCCTCGGTGGGCGTGAAGGTGACGCCCGCGGGCAGGTACTTGCGCATGCAGTCCATCATGAACTCAGCCTTCTGCTTATAGAGCACCTTGGTCTTCTCAATGTGCTTGTCAATGTCGTTATCGGCCAGATACTGCGCGAGCACCATCTGGCAGAAGATGTTGGTGTGCAGGTCGGCGGTGGATTTGTAGTTGAGGAGCTTTGCCTTGAGCTCCTGGTTGCGGCAGCAGATCCAGCCAATGCGCATGCCGGGAGAGACGATCTTGGAGAAGGTGCCGAACATGCAGCACTGCTCGCCGAGGTAGTAGCCGAAGGACTTTCCGCCCTCGCCGGCAAAGCGGAGCTCGCTGTAGGGGTTATCCTCAAGCACGAGGAGGTTGGACTTCTTCAAGATCTCGGCGGCGCGCTCGCGCACGGCCTTGGAATAGGTCAGGCCGGTGGGGTTCTGGAAGTTCGGGATGACGTAGATGAACTTCGCCTCGGGGTTCGCGTCGATGGCAGCCTGCAGCTTGTCGCAGTCGATGCCGTCGGCGTTGATCTGCACGGGAATGACCTCGGGGTCGAACAGATGGAAGCTCTGCAGCGCGACGAGATAGGTCGGGTTCTCGACAAGGATCTTGTCGCCCGGATCGACCAGCGCGGCGCCGACCATCTCCAGCGCCTGCTGGGAGCCGTTGGTGATGATGATATCATCGGCCTCGACGTCGGTCACGCCGAGCACCTCATAACGCTTGGCAATCCACGCGCGCAGCGGCTGATAGCCCTGCGTGTTGCTGTACTGCAGGGCGACGGCGCCCTTCTCCTGCATGACCTTGTGGACGGCGGCGTCCATCTCCTCCACGGGGAAGGAAACCGGGTTCGGCAGGCCGCCGGCGAAGGAGATGATGTCAGGCGAGGCGGCAGCGGCGAGGATGCTCGCGGTGAATTCTCCCTGAAAATCAGGCTTGGTGATCTTCTTGGACAGCTTGAGTTCCATTTTTATGCTCCTTTACATTTTATTGCCATGTTGCTCTTTATTGTAGTAGCGTTTTAAATGGAAGTCAATTATGAAACAAACGACTTTTTGTCAGATTCCCATGCACTTTTCGTCATTTTACCCAGTGCGGTTCAAAATCGCGGAAAGTGTTGACACTGCAAGGTTTCATGGGATATAATTACGAAGTTTGAAAATCAGAACGCAGAGGTTTGCTATGGATACAAAATGGGAAATTCAGCGGCGGCGGACGTTCGCCATCATTTCGCACCCGGACGCCGGCAAAACAACGCTGACGGAAAAGTTCCTGCTCTACGGCGGGGCGATCCAGCTGGCGGGCTCCGTGAAGGGCAAGGCCACCGCGCGCCACGCCGTGTCCGACTGGATGGAGCTGGAGAAGCAGCGCGGCATCTCGATCACGTCCTCCGTGATGCAGTTTGAGTATGACGGCTACTGCATCAACATCCTTGACACGCCCGGTCACCAGGACTTCTCCGAGGACACCTACCGCACGCTCATGGCGGCGGACAGCGCCGTGATGGTCATCGACGCGGCCAAGGGCATCGAGCCGCAGACGCGGAAGCTCTTCAAGGTCTGCGCAATGCGGCACATCCCGATCTTCACCTTCATCAACAAGCTCGACCGCGAGGCGAGAGATCCGTTTGAGCTGATGGAGGAGCTGGAAAAGGAATTCGGTATCGGCACCTATCCGGTGAACTGGCCGATTGGCTGCGGGCACGACTTCAAGGGCGTGTTTGACCGCGACGAGCGCGAGGTGCTGGTGTTTCAGGAGCATCACCGCGGGCAGGACAAGATCCGCGCCGTGGAATGCGAGCTGACGGACACGGAGGTGCTCGACGGGCTGATCGGCCAGCGCATGCGCGAAAAGCTCGTGGAGGACATTGAGCTGCTCGACGGCGCGAGCTATGAATTCGACCTCGACGCGGTGCAGGCGGGCGAGCTGAGCCCGGTGTTCTTCGGCTCGGCGCTGACGAACTTCGGCGTGGAGCGCTTTCTGCAGAACTTCCTCAAGATGACGACGCCCCCGCTCCCCCGCGAGACGGCGGAGGAGACGGTCGACCCGTTCAGCGAGGAGTTTTCCGCCTTCGTGTTCAAGATTCAGGCGAACATGAACAAGGCGCACCGCGACCGCATCGCCTTTATGCGCATCTGCTCGGGCGTGTTCCAGCGCGACAAGGAGTATTACCACATGCAGGGCGGCAAGGCGATCAAGCTCGCGCAGCCGCAGCAGATGATGGCGCAGGAGCGCGCGATCATCAACGAGGCCTTTGCGGGCGACATCATCGGCGTGTTCGACCCCGGCATCTTCTCCATCGGCGACACGGTGTGCTCGGCGAAGAAGAAGGTGCGCTTCGAGGGCATCCCCACCTTCGCGCCGGAGCACTTCTCCGTCATCTCGCAGGTGGACACGATGAAGCGCAAGCAGTTTTCCAAGGGCGTGACCCAGATCGCCCAGGAGGGCGCGATTCAGATGTTCCACTCCCCGAACTCCGGCATGGAGGAGGTCATCGTGGGCGCGGTCGGCGTGCTGCAGTTTGAGGTGCTGGAGTACCGGCTGCGCAACGAATACAACGTGGACATTCGCCGCCGGGATCTGAGCTACTCCTACATCCGCTGGATTGACGAGACGCCGAAAAAGCCGGACGAGCTGAACCTCGCGAGCGACACGCGCTGGGTGCAGGATTTCCAGGGGCGGGATCTGCTGCTGTTCAACAACGAGTGGTCCATTCGCTGGGCGGAGCAGAAGAACGAAGGGCTGAAATTGAGCGAATTCAGCCGCAACTGGTAAAAACAAACAAAGAGACGGTTTTCGTTTGGAAACCGTCTCTTTTTGTAAATACAGTATGTTATCTTTTCCTTGCCGGAAAGGCGTGAAATTATCGCAAAAATTTTTCGATCAACGGCATTTCTCCCCTTTGTTCAAATCTTCAATGGAATTCTTAGGCATTCTCCGAATGGACATTTTGAATTCCTATATGTTATCATAAAACCGTCCTCAAGGGGACGAAATCTGATAAGGAGGACTTAACACATGCTGTTCGATCTCGCTTGGAACGGATTCAAGTACACTGTGATTTGGCCCGCCATTCTGGCGCTGAAGCCCTTCATGCCCTGGTAATCAAATTACAACATGAAAAACATTTGGGAGCGGTCATCGTGACCGCTCCCCTTCCTTTTTAAACTTCATCCGATTTCAACAACGCCGTTTTCCTTCACGGTGACGGTCATGCCGGTTTGAGCATAGTCGAGAAAGTCCTGCCCCAATCGGTCGACGACGGGCATGCTCGCATCCGTCCACACGTCGCCGAGGATCGCGCCGGCGGCGGCGAGCGAATCGATGCTCTCGGAGAAGAGCATGCAGGCCGGCTGCACACCGCGCTGGCAGGCGACATAGAGCACCATGCCGCCGGTGGTGGAGCCGATGGTCATCGGCAGGCAGAGCGCCTTGCCGAGCATGGATTTCTTATAGAGATCGGGGTTGCCCTGATCGCCGCACTTCACCTTCTTGTCGCCGAACTGGACGGCCATCTGGTAGGAGGCGAGGGTGTTGAAGCCGCCTTTGGAGACGAGCGCCTCGGCAGTACACGTGCCGGGAACGACGACGCGGCCCTGAAAGGTCTTTTTCATTTCGCTCCCTCCTTCTTCGTGGTGATAATTTCCAGAATCTCCGGCTCGGTATAGTACCGGGCGCTGGTGTAGGTGCGGAGCTTGTTCGAGGACGTGATGACCGCCTTCTTCTTGCAGAGGGGGTTGTTCATATACATGAGCGGGCAGATATAGCTCAGCACAATGCCCGTGCGCTTGAGCTGTCTGGCTCTCTTCGTCTTCTGAAACGCCTTGATCACGCCGGTGGAGGCCGTGAAGACGGTTTTGACCGTGACCTTTTTCAGGCCGTTTGCCTTGAGCGCGGCGGTGACGCTGTCCGTCCAGTCCTCGAGCTGCTTTAAGGTCATGTGCGGACAGCCGACGAAGCAGAGCTCCGGCTCGGCCTCCGGGTTCTTCCAGACGACGGGATAGCTCTCCTTCACGCGCTGCAGCTCGGCGTCGTCGATGACATAGACCTTTGCGTTTTCCCGGATGAGCGCCTCGCCCTGCTGTCTGGCCTCGGGCGTGAGGTGCTCGATGTGGTAGAGGCCGACCGCGCCGTTGGAGGCGCAGGCGGCGCCGAAGTCCTTGAGATAGGTCGTCGCGGCCTCATTCAGCTCCGTGCCGAGCCAGCGGTCGAGCCCCTTGACATACGGCACGTCCTCCATAACCTTCATGCCGATGGCGGAGCCCAAAAGCTGCGCCTCGGGCTTTTTCGTGCAGCGCACCTCCACGATCCAGTCGGCCTTGCGTCCGTCGTCCGTGAGGAGGCCAAACTCCGGCACGAAGCCCGCCACCGAGCCCATGAGCTCGATGATGCCGGAATTGCGGTTGCACCGCGCGCCGAGAACGGAGTTGGCGTAGATGACGGCGGATGATTCCGCCCAGGAGAGCACGTCGCCCTGTTTGGGTACGTTGCCGACCTGCGGGAGATAGCTCGTGCAGGTATAGCTGTCCTCGCCGAGCAGGCCGAGATCCTCGAGCTGCTGTTCATAGCGCTTCTGATCGGTGTACATGATGTGCTTGAAGACCACGTCGTCCAGCAGAGAGCTGGGCACCTTTTTATCCAGCGGGCGGGGGTCGGCGGTGAATTTCTGCCGGCTCAGAAGCCCCTCGTCGAGCAGCTTCTGATAGAGATCATAGACCGGCGAGAGCACCTTGAGACCGAAGCTGATGACCGTGTGGCCGTATTCGCTCGTGACCGGCACCATGCGCTCGGCGTCGAACGCGTCGCCGTACATGACGAGCGTTTTGACCACCTTGGCCATGGTCTCCCCCTTCGAGCCGTCCAGCAGCGCCTGCTGCTCGGGCGTGAGAATCATGGAAACTCCTCCTTTCCGTTTTTGGATTGCCATCCATAGAATAGCACGTTACCGGACATTTATCAATTGGAAATGTTGAATAGTTTTCTGCGATTTCATATTTTTGTAATATATTCTTAATGTATTTACAATATGATATTGGCATGGTAGAATGAAGGCGCGGGAGGTGATGGCGTGAACAGGGATCGGTACATTCGGCTGGCGGTGAACGCGGCGGCGCATCTGCTCGTGGACGGACTCTGCGCGGCGACGGTGTTCGGGAAGCTCTCTGACGTGGGAAATCTGCCAATGCTGATTCTCGTTTACAACACGCTCGCCTTCTCGACGCAGTGCCTCATCGGGCTTGCGGCGGATCGGCTGCGGCGGGATGGATTGGCCGCTGCCGTCAGTATGGTCTTGATCGTGCTGGGTTATGCGCTGCCGGCGCCGGGGTGGCTCCGCGTGGGGCTGATCGGACTCGGAAACAGCGCGTTTCACGTCGCCGGCGGGCGCATGACGCTGCTCGAAAGCAGCGGCAAGGCATGGCCGCTCGGCGTCTTCGTCGCGCCCGGGGCGGCGGGGCTGACGCTCGGCACGCTCTGGCCGGGGCTCGGATGGGTGTTTGCGGTCGGGCTGATCCTATGTGCATTTTTGAGCCTGCTCCTGCCGGAGGCGGAAGCTTCCGCCGGAGAGCGGAAAGAAAACGCTTCCCTGCTGGCGCCGGTTTTGCTGACGCTCGCGGTAGCCGTGCGCGCCGTGGGCGGGAGCGCGGTCTCATTTCCGTGGAAGTCCGGCGCGGCGGGCGCGCTGCTGCTCGCCGGATTTGTCTTCGCCGGAAAGTGCGCGGGCGGCTTTCTCGCCGACCGGATCGGCGCGCGGCGGACGGCTTGGGTCTCGATCCTGCCGGCGGCGCTGCTGATCGCGTTCTGCGCCGCGTGGGCGGCCCCTTCCCTGCTCGGCCAGCTCGCGCTGAATCTGACGATGCCGGTGACGCTCTGGCTTTTATGGCGCGCCATGCCGGACGCGCCCGGACTCGCCTTTGGGCTGACGGCCTCGGCACTCTGGCCGGGGATGATCGCGGGGCAGCTCATGACGCTGACCGGCCCGGCGCTCTGGATTTGCGTGCTGTTCAGCTTTGGCTTCGGCCTCTGGGCCATTTTGTATGCGGAAAGGAGAACCTGACATGAAGCGATTTGTGGATCTGCTGGGCGCGGTTTTGACGGCGCTCATGCTCTGCATCCTGCCCGCGCGGGCGGACGTGATGCCCGGCCCGGTCATCGGGTTCGGGCTGCTCGGGATCGTGCTGACCATCGCTGTGGCCGCGGTCGCGGCAAGCCTTCTGATTCGCGCGATCGCGCGCCTGCGCAGGCAGCGCCGCGAGGAGGAGCACCGGGATGATAACGCTGATTCTTGAGCTGCTGCTCCTTTTCCTCGGCCCGGCGCTGCTGACCGCGGCGGTGGAGATGCTGTTCTTCTCCGCCATGGGCTATCACAGCCGTGATGCGATCATTGTCATCATCTGCACGAACCTTCTCACGAACGTCGTGCTGAATGCCGCGGTCACTGTGACGGGATGGAGGCCGCCCGAGGCATATCTGGCGGAGCTTCTGGTCGTGGCGGCGGAGTACGCAATCTTTGCCTGCGCGTTCGGGCGAAGCCGAAAGCTGTTTTTGCTCACGCTCGCGGCAAACGCGCTCACCTTCGCCCTGGGGCTCGTGATATTTCACCATTGAACGAAATTCAGGCTCCAGAAGGAGGAAGCAACCGCATAAAAAACGCAGTACGATGCATTGATCGCACTGCGTTTTTTATGCTTGTCAAAAAGGCCTCGCAGAGTTCGCGGCTCGGATGCCGCGCCCTCGCGCCGACCAACCGAAGGGCGATGGAGCGCGAGTAGCCCTTCGCCTGTCGAAGAACATCGTTCCTTGACAGGCTCTCTTTATGCCTCTGCGGGCGCCGGGGTGGGTTCCGGTTCCTTTTCCTCGCCTTTGAGCTTATCGCGGAGGTTCTGGATCGACTGCTTGAACGCCTGTCTGGGCAAATCCTTGATGAGCTTGCGCGTCGTCTCGCTGGAGTCGCGCATGCGGCGCACGATTTTTTCGACACCGGCGAGGCCGCCTTCATCAAATTCATCGAGGTGCTCGGCGCCGCCGGCGGCGAGCGCGTCGAACAGATCGTCCACGAGGACGACGCGGTCTTCCTGCGAGATGTCTGAGAGCCAGCCGTCCACGGTGCTGTTGACCCAGAGACTGGTGGGGTCGTTCTCCTCGGCATAGGCGGGCTTGCCGTGGTCGATGCCCCATGTGATGACGTTGTGCTGGCCGAAGCCGCTCGCCGAGGACTGGACGATGCGGGTGTCCGTGAGATCGGCGGCAAAGAGCTTGCCGACGATGGAGAACGTGGGCTGGATGTGCGTCGCCTTTTCGTTCACGCGCGCCATA
>JBGUHV010000075.1:0-2137 GCA_045112425.1 Oscillospiraceae bacterium | reverse complement strand
AGACCATCTCCGATTGGCCTGTGACGATGTTCCGCGCCTCCGAGTGCCCTCCTTGCGGCGAAATGAACGGCTTGGGCGAGGCTACCTTCGGCCTCAAGATGCCGGGTTGGGTCACCGACGGCCCGCAGATGTTCCGCACGCAGACCGGCAAGCTTGGCATGCTCTGGAGCACCTGGGGCAAGGAGCGCTACCTCCAGGAAGTCTGCTACTCCGAGTCCGGCACCATCGCCGGCCCGTGGGTGCAGGAACCCGAACCGTTCCTTGCCAACAATTCCGGCCACGGCATGCTGTTCCGCACCTTCGAGGGAGAGCTCCGCTATGTGGTGCACCACGTCGAGGGCAACGGTCCCCGCAAGCCTCAGTACTGGACGGTCGACGACTCCGGCGACAAGCTGAAGCTCGGCAAGCAGATTATTGTGAAATAGTCGTTAGTATTTCGGTAAAATAGGTTGGAATTACTAAAGGTCAGGGGGCATCCGCACGGATGCCCCCTGTTTATTACCGGTGGGCTAACCTCTTTTCCCGTGCGCAAAAACGAAAAAAGCCAGTCGATTAGACTGGCTTTCTGTGGAGCGGAAAACGGGGCTCGGACCCGCGACCTCAACCTTGGCAAGGTTGCGCTCTACCAACTGAGCTATTTCCGCAAAACCCTATTGCTTAGCGTTGGGATTGCAAAGATAGACACATTTTTTGAATCGCCAAAATTTTTTTGCGTTTTTTCATGCAGGTTTTTACTGACAATTTGTCAGTGGCTCAACATTTGAGCGCTCTCCATCCAGACCCTCTAATGGGCCGACGATAAAATATGGAGAACAGCAAGTACGAATTCTTAAGCAAGTACGCCGTGGACCTCAATGAGGCCGCGGCCAAAGGAAAGCTCGACCCGGTCATCGGCCGCGACGAGGAAATCCGTCGCGTGCTGCAGATCCTGAGTCGAAGGACCAAGAACAACCCGATCCTGGTCGGCGAACCCGGTGTCGGCAAGACCGCCATCTCGGAAGGGATCGCCACCAAGATCGTCAACGGGCAGGTGCCCGAGAACCTCAAGAGCCGCAAGGTCTTCTCCCTGGACATGGGCGCGCTGATCGCAGGCGCGAAGTACCAGGGTGAGTTCGAGGAGCGGCTCAAGGGCGTCGTCAAGGAAGTCGTGGACAGCGACGGCGAGATCATCCTCTTCATCGACGAGATTCACACGCTGGTGGGCGCAGGCCGCTCGTCCGGCGCCATGGACGCTTCCAATATATTAAAGCCCGCGCTCGCGCGCGGAGAGCTGCGCACCATCGGCTCGACCACCCTGGACGAGTATCAGAAATATTTCGAGCAGGACAAGGCCCTGGAGCGCCGTTTCCAGAAGGTGATGGTGGACGAGCCGTCGCCCGCCGAGTCCATCGCCATCCTGCGTGGCCTGAAGGAGAAATACGAGAATCACCACCGCGTGAGCATCGAGGACGACGCGCTCATCGCCGCCGTCAACCTCAGCCACCGCTACATCAACAACCGTTTCCTGCCGGACAAGGCCATCGACCTCGTGGACGAGGCCGCCTCGAAGCTCCGTCTGGAGATGAACTCCGTCCCGGAGCCCATCGACGTGCTGGACAGCAAGATCCGCCAGCTGCAGATCGAGAAGGAAGCCGTCAAGCGCGAGGGCGTGACCCTCAAGTCGGAGAAGATCGACGAGGAGCTGAAGACCGCGAAGGCCGAGCGCGACGCGCTGGCCGCCCGCTGGAACGAGGAGAAGAGCATCGTCACGGAGCTGAACAACACGCGCCAGCAGATCGAGGACTACAAGCGCGAGGCGTCCATCGCCGAGCGCGGCGGCGACTACGGCAAGGTCGCGGAGATCCGCTACGGCAAGCTTGCCGCCGCGCAGAAGCGCATCGAGGAGCTTTCCGCGAAGCAGGCCGCCATCAAGGACCCGATCATCACGGAGGCCGTCACGCCCGAGGACATCGCCGAGGTCGTGGCCCGCTGGACCGGCATCCCGGTGGCCCGCATGATGGAAAGCGAGAAAGAGAAGCTCCTGCGGATGGAGGGCGAGCTGCACAAGCGCGTCGTCGGCCAGGACAAGGCCATCGCGGCCGTGTCCGACGCCGTGCGCCGCAGCCGCGCGGGCCTGTCCAACGAGCACCGGCCCATC
>JBGUHV010000074.1:0-2896 GCA_045112425.1 Oscillospiraceae bacterium | reverse complement strand
GATGGTCACCAATGTGCAGGACTTCATCTGGATTGTGAAGGACGGACTCCTGAAATGACAAAAGGCACACCTTTGAGTGTGCCTTTTTACTTATCCCATCTGTTCCATGATCGCAGCAAGCATCCCCGCGCATTCCGCTCGCGTGAGCGGGTCGCTGCTGCGCAGATCCGCCGCAAAGAGCCCGCAGTCTGTCAGGTTTGCCACAGCCTGCTCCGCCCAGGCGGGCACAGTCTCCGAGGTCGTGAAGCTGACCTCCTCCGGCTCGAACATCCGGTTGAGCAGCACGGCGGCCTCCGCGTGCGTGATCGGGCGCCCGGCGTCAAACACCATCCGCTTCCCGTCGGAATAGCCCTGTACCGCTCCGTGCATCCTCGCCGTGGAGACGTAGCTCTTCGCCCATGCCTCAATCGCCTCGTCGTCGCCGAAGCCTGTGGTCATCACGCCCTGCAGCGTCGGTTCGCCCTGCACGGCGAGACACATCGCCAGAAACTCATCCCGATCCACCGTGCGCTCCGGGTCAAACAGCCAGTGCCCGGCGACGCACTGGCCGACGAACACGCCGTTCTCCGCGAGCAGAACCGCGTCGCGCCCCTCGGCGCGTCCGTCCATGTCGTCATAGACCACGTCGGTTTTCTGCTTCCGAATCCGGATGATTACCGTTGCCTCCTGCGAGACGTTGCCCTCGGTGTCCGCGGCCTTGTAGCCGAAGTAGTCCTTGCCCTTCTTGTTCTCGTTCGGGGTGTAGGTGAAGGTGCCGTCGTCGTGCAGCTCCACCGTGCCCTTCATTGGCTCGGTCGTGAGCGTGAAGGTCACGGCCTCACCCTCAGGGTCGACGGCCTGAAGCGTGCCTCCCACGGACGTGTTGCGGTAGGTTTCGATCTGCAGGTTTTCCGCCTGCGGCGCGTGCGCCAGATCGCCTTTTTCCGTTCCGGCCAGAGCCGGAGATCCCGACGCCGCCAGCGTCAGCGCGCAGACGGCGGCAAGCAGCATTCGTTTCATCGTGCAGCCTCCCGTTTTGATTGGATGCCCTTATTCTGCGCCGGAGCAGAAAAAATATGCGGCGTGCACTTTCCGAATGCGCGGAACTGTGATAGAATAAAAATCAAATTTTCGTCAAAGGACGGTTCTGTATGAAAATCATCATCGTCGGCGGCGGCCGCCTCGGCTATGCCATTGCCAGACAGCTGCTGCTGGAAAACCATGATATCACGGTCATCGAGCCCGATTCTCAGCGCGCGGAGTTCATCTCCACGTCGCTGGACGTCATCGTTCTCGAGGGCAGAGCCACGATTGAGCTGCTCCGCGAGGCTGGTGCCGCGACGGCGGATCTCCTCATCGCCGCCACCATGTCGGACGAGACGAACCTCATCAGCTGCGCCGTCGGGCGCAAGCTCGGCGCACGCCATACCATCGCCCGCGTCCGTGAGGAGGAGTATTATCAGGACATGCTGCTCCTGCGCGATGAGATGGGGCTCAGCCTCTCTATCAATCCTGAACGCACCGCCGCCAAGGAAATCTCGCGCATTCTGCGTTTCCCCGTGGCGACGAAGGTGGAGCCGTTTGCCAACGGCCTCGCGGAGCTGGTGGAGTACCACGTCAATCCCAAGAGCAAGCTCTGCGGCGTCCGGCTGCAGGATTTCCGCTCCAGCGTGAGCGCCGGCGTTCTCGTCACCACGCTCGAGCGCGGGGGAGAGCTGCACATTCCGAACGGAGACTACACGCTTGAAGCGGGGGATGATATCTCTCTTGTCGGCAGCCCGCACGAGCTGCACGCGCTCTTTAAGCGCATCGGCGAGTTTACGCATGAGGTGCAGGGCGTCATGCTCATCGGCGGCAGCCGCATCGCCGAGCGGCTCACGATGGAGCTGACCAAAATGCGCATCCGCACCATCATCGTCGAGCAGAACGAAAAGCGCTGCATAGCGCTCAAGGACGCGCTGCCAGAGGCCACGGTTATCTGGGGCGACGCCGCCCAGCCGAATCTCCTGCGCGAGGAGGGTCTGCTCGATACGGACGCGCTCGTGGCTCTCACAGATTCGGACGCGATGAATCTCGTGCTCTCCTCGCTCGCCAAGTCCGAGCAGGTGCCGAAGGTTGTCACCAAGCTCAATGAGGAAAATTACGTCCAGCTCGCCGAGCAGTACGGCGTCACCACCATGATCCAGCCCGCCGCGGTCACCGCCTCGCGCATCACGGAATATATCCGCGCCATGCAAAACAGCGCCGACGTCTCCGGCGTCGAGACGCTGCGCCTCGTCGCGGACGGCAGGGCAGAGGCGCTGGGCTTCATCGTCCGCGCGGCGTCTCCCGTCGTCGGCGTGCCGCTCAAGGATCTCAAGCTCAAGCCCTCGGTTCTGGTCGCCGCCGTCATCCGCGGCAGCGAGTGCTTCATCCCCGGCGGCAATGACGCCATCCAGGCGGACGACCGCGTCGTCGTCATCACGATCCATCACGGTATGCGCCGGATTGAGGATCTTTTGACAAGATAAAAAATAGCGAAAAAAGTGCTTGACTTTGCAAACTCGGTGTGGTATATTAAGCAAGCGCTGGACGACAGCGCGGAGTTAATGGCCGAGTAGTTCAGTCGGTTAGAACGCTAGCCTGTCACGCTAGAGGTCGAGGGTTCAAGTCCCTTCTCGGTCGCCATTCCCGCGGAGCGTTTCGCTCTGCGGGATTTGTCTGCTGCTGTAGCTCAGTAGGTAGAGCGCATCCTTGGTAAGGATGAGGTCGGCAGTTCGAATCTGCCCAGCAGCTCCAAAAGAGAGGCATCCCAAAGGGGATGCCTCTCTTTTGGGTTTTTGGACTTCGAACTGCCGACCTCGTGCGAAGCACGTCAAATCCGCGCCGGATGGCGGCTGCAAAGCAGCGGACATCCGGCAGTTCGAATCTGCCCAGC
>JBGUHV010000073.1:0-3456 GCA_045112425.1 Oscillospiraceae bacterium | reverse complement strand
CCGGCACATCCCACCCCCGTAGGCCCGTTTGCCAAAGCCACCCGCCCAACGGCAGATGATTACCACTTGCGAATGTGCCGGAGTGCGGCAGGCGTCCGGGAGAGGGGCGCCTGTCTGTCTCTGCTGTGAACGTGTGAATGATGTGAATGACTTTTCTATAACTATTATAAATAATAATGTTTTAAAATGGTTAGGAAACTGATTCACACCGATCACACAATCACACGTCGTTTCTTTTCCACGCCTGCTGCTGTCCGTAGCTTGGAAACCGCTTCCTCCCTGCCCGCTCGAGAATCGGCAGGCTGTCCAGGATCAGGGCGATCTCGCGGCTTTCCTGCGGCGTGGGGTCTCGGGGATTGTCCATGCCGAGCACGAGGGCGTTTCGCGCCACGTCGCGCACGCAGAAGAAATAGTCCTCCGGGCATCTGTAGACATAGCGCTCGATGGCGCCGACGCGCCAGTCCTCCTCCATGGCGTCGCGCTGCTCGGCCTCGAAGGCGGCGAGCAGCTTACCGTCCGCCACGGCAGGCAGCTTCCCCTCATCATAGCGCGCGCACGCCTCGGCCCAGCACTGCAGAATCTCGGCGCGGCATTCGGCCTGCCGTGCGTAGAGCTCCGCGCCGGTCGTGTGCACCTCCACGGGGCAGAAGCGCCGGTTGCCCGTGCGGTCGCGCAGAAACTGCCGCCGGTTCGTCGTGCCGAGGAAAATGCACCCTCTCGGCTGCTCGGTGACCTCGCGGTCATACGGGCGGCGGTAGCGGTCGCGCTGACGCGAGAGAAAGCTCTTGACCGCCTCCTGCTCCTTCACGCGCGAGAGCGCCAGCAGCTCCGTGATCTCGCAGATCCACGCGCCGGTGAGCTGCTCAATGCTCTCCTTGCCCTCCATGGTGGTCAGCTCGGTGAACCAGTCGTCCTCGACGGCGAGCCAGCGCACAATCGTGCTCTTGCCGCTCCCCTGCGCGCCGACGAGCACGGGCACATAGTCAAACTTGCACCCGGGCTGAAACAGCCGGTGCACCCCGCCGGCGAAGATGAGCCTGCTCACCTCGCGCACATAGGGCGTGTCCTCGCAGCCCATCCAGCGCGTGAGAAAGCCCTCCATGCGCGGCACGCCATCCCACTGCAGCTTCTTCAGGCGCTCCTGCACCGGGTGATAGCGCCGGTGATCATAGAACAGGCGCAGCGCCGTCTGCAGCTTGGTGGGGCTGTAGAGCCCGTAATAGCGCTCGAGATGCTGCTCCACATACGCCAGATCCTTCGCCGCCCAGCGCGTGACGGTTGGCGCGCCGAAGTTTTCATAGCGGAACTGCTCCGCGCACTGCGCCAGCTCATTGTAACGCACGTTGGAAAACTCGTAATCCCAGTCGAGCGCGGTGAAGAAATTGTCGATGGTTTTCACCGGCCAGCCCTTCCGATCCAGCTGCAGCGGAATGCCCGGGTTCTCGATCAGCCCGGGCAGCGCCGCCCGGGGCTGGTTTGATTGATTTGCATTGTGATGATATTCGTCCATGCCATCCCTCCTTGCATACCATTAAATCACATTTTTCGCACTTTTGCAAGTATTTTCTTGTAAATAACGCAATTTCTACGTTTTGCACAAATGCGAAAAGAGACCGTTGCGGTATACGGTCTCTTATTTGCGTGCGTATAGGAATGGCGACCCCCTCAGTCAGCCCTGCGGGCTGCCAGCTCCCCCGGAGGGGGAGCCAGGCTACAGGAGCGTGTCCTCGTTCAGGGCGGGATTGTTCGTGCCGTCGTATTCCACGGCGAGGCGGCCGGCTGTGAGGGCGGCGGAAACGGATTCCTCGAGCGTCTTGTTTCGCAGAAACGCCCAGAGCAGCGCCGCCATGACGGCGTCTCCCCCGCCGGTGGTGTTCACCATGCGGGTCGGAAAGCACGGCAGCAGAACACGCTCCTCCCCCGCGCCGGCAAAGATGCCGTCCGCGCCGAGGGAGAGAAAGACTCTTTTCACGCCCTGCTGCAGCAGTGCGTCCACGATGCGGGCCGGCTGCGTCTCGCCCGTGAGGTGCTGCCCCTCGGTGAGGTTCGGCTTGAAGGTATGGAGCGCGCCGAGGATCGGGCGCAGGCGCTCCGCCTTCGTGACGGAGACGGGATCGGCAAAGATCGGCACGGTGACGTGTTCGGCGATCCAGCAGAGGGTCTCGCGCGTGAGGTTCCCGTCCACGACGACGGCCGCGGCGGCGTTGAGCATCGGAAGCCGGGGGGCAAGAAACGCAGGCGTGATGCTCTCGGAGATATCCGTATCGCTCAACGCCAGCTGCATCTCGCCGCGCTCGTCGGTGATATAGAGATAGGTGGACGTGCGCATGCCGGGCATGGTCGCGGCGTCGCTCAGATCCATGCCGAGGGAGCGGCAGCTCTCGCGCAGGGCGGCGCCGTAGGGATCGTCGCCAAAGACGGTGACGAAGCGCACATTGACGCCGAGCAGACGCAGATCGTGCGCAATGTTGCGCCCGACGCCGCCCGGCGTATAGCTGACCACGCCGGGGTTCGAGTCCTGCAGGATCAGCTTCTGATACGGTCTGCCGCAGACGTCCATATTCACAGCGCCGACCACGGCGACATAGGAAAAATCCATACAATCAGCCTCGCAGAGTTCGCGTCCGCAGACGCGAAGAAATTCAATGTTTTTTCCGGCGACATGCGCGGCGGAAAAAACTCTGCTCGCGGAAAGGAGCGCCCTCAGATCGCAAATCGCATTTGCGACCGAGGGCGCGGATTGCAGCGCAAGCCTTCCCGATCAAATGCTTGCATTTGATCGGAGCTTACACGTTCCAGATGTTCTTGGCGTACTCGAGAATGGCGCGGTCGGCGGCGAAGAAGCCGGACTTGGCCGTGTTCACGAGAGACATGCGGGCGCGCTCAGAGGGATTGCGGAGCGTGGAATACATGCGGTTGTGCGTATCGACGTAGCTGTCGAAGTCGGCGAGGAGCATGTAAGGGTCGCCGCCGTAGAGCAGGCTGCCGGCGAGATCGGAATAGCTCTCGCCGTCGGCATAGCCGTGGTTCATGCGCTCGAGGACGCGGCGGAGCCGGTCGGAGCGGTTCACATACTCCTGCGGATAATAGCCGTTGGCCTTGAGGGCGTTGACCTCCTCGGTGTGCAGGCCGAAGAGGAACATGTTCTCATCGCCGAGGCGCTCATACATCTCGACGTTCGCGCCGTCGAGCGTGCCGATTGTGATGGCGCCGTTCATCATCATCTTCATGTTGCCGGTGCCGGAGGCCTCCTTGCCGGCGGTGGAGATCTGCTCGGACACCTGGACGGCGGGCATGAGGATCTCGGCGGCGGAGACGCGGTAGTTCTCGAGGAAGTGCACCTGCAGGCGGCCCTTGCAGGCGGGATCGTTGTTCACGTCGGCAGCCAGCGAGCAGAGGAGCTGGATGATGCGCTTGGCCGTGGCATAGCCCGCGGCGGCCTTGGCGCCGAAGACG
>JBGUHV010000072.1:0-19085 GCA_045112425.1 Oscillospiraceae bacterium | reverse complement strand
CCTCGGCATAGGGGCTATCTCCGACACAGGCGGAAATATCCGCCTGGAAGATCTCCTCCGAGCCGTTGGTATGCACGGCTGGCGAGGCGTAAAATACGCGCATCATATTGAGAACGGAAGCGCGATCCGCTTCACGCATAGAACGTATGGTCATCATCGCAGCAGCTCCTCATAAGTCGTCAGGACATCATAGATCGCATCCTCGCTCAAAATGCCGCGCTTGACCTGCTCGGGGATTTGACCGGCCTCATCGCTCTCATAATCCATGCGCCAAAGAGGGCTTTCATAGTACGCTTCAAGCGCTCGAAGATCCTCAATCGACGGCGAGTCCGCCGCAAGAATTCGATCCAGCCGCGCTTCCTGCGCTGCAAGACGGGCAAGCTGCGCATCCGTCCACGTCATGCGCAGATCGCAATTCTCACCAGTCTCAGCGGAAAATCCGGCAGCCCGATGGGTCGCAATGCTCTGTTTGTTCTTTCGGGAAACCTCAGAAAACACCTTGCACCCAGGGCGGGTTTGATGGAGATAGAGCATCATTTCATGGAGAATGCGCTTTCCAAATCCCATCTCGCGGAAATCCGGATGCGTTTCCAGGGCTTCGAGAAGGAAGCTGTTTTGCCCCTGCGGGATTAGGCGAAGCGCAGAGCGATAGACGCCGTCCTTTTCCAATAGAAGCAGCATCCCGTTCTCTGCCTGAAAAACGCCAAGCAAGTACTCCCGATACCCCGCCTCATACAATTTCAACGCCTCTGCGAGCGGCAGCTCCGGGTACCAATCGGCTGCATTTTCCTCCGAGGACTCCCGATAGACTGCAAAAAACTGCGTCCAGTTCAGATTGGACAGCTCCGTAAGCACGAGCAGTTTTGCCGTATCACTCACGACGATCCCCTCCCGTTTCATTCAAAGCTGCGGGAAACCTGCTCCCGCAAGATCGCGGCCTTCTCCGGATCAAGCTGAACAGTACAGTCCGCAGCCTGTTCTTTGGCAAGCGGCATCCCGTCTTCGCCTTCAAAATTAAGATCAAAATCTATCGCCTGATCATCCAGCGCAGACAGATCATCCGTTTGGCACAGCATTGCCGCAAGCAGCGCCGCGATCAGATAATCGCCATACGCGGAAGCGTGCTCACCGTCATGCCAATAGAGTTCGATCTCCGGATGCTCCTGCCGAATCCGGTCAAACAGCGCACCGACGGGCGCAAGCATGGCGCCGGTTTCCGCCGCAAACGCGCGGTAAAACCGCTGCATCGGAGCAAAATGCTCCGGATGTGCTTTCTCTGCCCATGTCATCATCAAAACCGGCTGCGTGTCGCCGGAACGGCAGAGAGACAGAATGCGAAGCGCGCTCCGCCTCGTCTCCTCCTCATCCGGGAACGGATGCGCCTGCTGCTGAATGACACAATAATCATAGTTCCCATAAAGCAGCGCGAAGCGGAGAGAAAAGTATTCCTCCCGGTGCCATGCCAGCGAGCGGTTGGAATACGCCAGCATGGCAACCTCCGGCGCTTCACCGGTAAGCTGCGCGCACATCCGCATAAACGTGTGCGGCATGTCGTGAAAATAAGTATGGCTGTTGCCGATGAACAATACGCGCATAGAAACCTCCGGAAAAAAACACAGGACGCTGAGAACTGTCAGCGTCCTGTTTCATATGGAGCGGGATACGGGAATCGAACCCGCCTCCTCAGCTTGGGAAGCTGATGTTCTACCGATGAACTAATCCCACATAGGCATGGATATTATACCATGCCATATTGTTGTTTGCAAGCGTTTTTAGCCGACGTAAACCGTGCACTTGGCGACCACGTCGCCGATGGAGGCGGTGATCGTCGTCATGCCCTGACCGATGCCGGTGACCTGACCGTCGCGCACGATGGCGACCGCTTCGTTCTCGCTCGCCCAGACAACCTGGCCGGCCATTCCGTCCGGATAGGTGACAGCCTCGAGCGGAACCGTCTCTCCGACGGCCTCACTGAATTCGGTGCGCTCGCTGCCGTAATAGGTGAGCTTGATGCTGCCGATCTCCTGCGCACTGGTGGTATCTGCGGGAGAGGGCGTCTCCGTCGGCTCTGCGCTCTCTGCGGGAGCGGCAGTTTCCTCCGGCTCGAAGGATTCCTCGGGGAGCACATCCTGTGTAGGCAGATTCTGCGCGGTGGAGCTGTTGATCTCTTTGGCGTCGGCAAGGCTGATCGTGATCAGAACAATCACTGCCAGCACGACGCAGGCAAGCAGTAGCAGGCCGAAAATCGTCTGCCATCGGGTGTTGACCTCTGCACGCTGCGCGGCAGGCGTTCCCGGAACCTCGCTCGCGGTAATCGGCGGAACGGTATCGCCGGCGCGGACACGCGTGGTTCCGCAATATGGGCAGCGGCTGCGCAGACCGGAGAATTCCCGTCCGCAGCGGCGGCACTCGACTTTGGGTATGATATTCATTATGGAGCCTCCATGGATGACTAAAATCTATACCCATTAATAATACACGTTCCCCGAATTTTCGTCAAGCCTTTCCGCGGTTCAATCGACCGTCTGTCCGACTGCTTCTCCGAGCAAAATTCGCTCCTGCAGTCCGGTCTCTGCATTGACATCAATGCGTACCGACTGGCCGTCCTGCGTTTTGCAGAGATATTCAACGCAATCGCGCTCCTGGCCGCCCGGAGAGAGCAGCACCACCTCCCGCTGCGACTCCACAGAAAGCGATTCCGGAGGCGTCCAATCCAACGAACTCTGCGCGAATTCCCGCTTAGCGTGATATCTCAGATAGTCGGATGCATCGAACGCCGTCACCATATCGGTTGCCGGACAGATCCGCATCGTGATACGATCCGGAAGGCACAGGACCTGATCCGACAGCGGCGCCATCGTCAGAGTAACCTCGCTCCCGGATGCACTTGCTTCGATGCATTCCATCGCAGGATAACCGTGCTCAGACAAAAATGCCGCCGCAATGTTCTTTGCCTGCTCCGGATCCGCTTCTCCTCCCTCCACACGGTCGGAGAGGAATTGCAGCACTTCCCCGCCCCGCGCCGTGACCGAGATGACCGCGTTCTCTTCCGGCAGCGAGAACCGCCAGCATGCGAGCGCTCCGCTACGAAAGCCCAGCGGCTTCAGCGTTGAGGGCTCGCACTGCAGAAAGCCCGCAGCTGCCTCACGCGCCTGCTCCTGCGTGACGACCGGTTTGCCAGCCAGCATAGCAGGAGTTACTCCCTCGTGATCGCTGAATTTCCCGTCATATAGGAGCGGCTCCGATTCGGGAAAGGACGCTGCGAGGTCGTGAAATGCGACGTTCAGCGTGTTTCCCGTTTGCTCTGTCTCCACAGTGAGATTATCGAGCGCATCCAGCAATCGGCCGCGGGATTCCGTGACCACGTCGCCCTGCGCAAAAGCCTGTCGAATCTCAGAAAGGCTGTCTGCAAGCGGATGGATCGTCTCTGAGAAGTCCGACAGGATCGAAAGCGCATCCTGCGAAAAGGTGTTTCCGCTTGCTGCAGCGCGGGAGAGCAGAAACGCATAGTCGCCCGCAACAGAAATCTCACGAGATACGTTTTCCAGTGCGTCCAGCTCCACCGGCAGCGCGCTCAGAGCTGTTTCTGCCGCAGAGGCGTCCGCATAAAGCTGCGTGCAGAGCGCGCTCTGCATCGGCGCATCCGTCGCAAAAGCGCAGGCATCCAGTGAGCGCTGCAGACGCTCTACAGCGCTGTAAGCCTCCCCGAAAGCACGCTCGGTCTGCGCGTCCAGCCGCGTAGTATAGGCTCCCGCTCCAACATGGCACGCTGCGACTGCAGCGACAAGGGAAACGAACAGCGCGCCGAAAAATGAAATCAGCCTAATTTTTCCTCTTCTGCTCAAATGGTTGCCCTCCCACACAAAAAAGCTCTTTCGGATAGGATAACCGAAAGAGCTTTTTTCATGTGTTGTCAATTAAGGACGCGCAGATAGCTGGAAGGTCTGCAGCGACGCTTTAAGCGCCTGCTGCGCCGTTTCGGAAACCGCATCCGAACCACAGAACACGAGTGTGACACATCCGGAATCTGAATCGAGGACATACGCATCGTAGTGGTTTTCCATAGTATTGGCAGTGACATGCTTTGCAGCGTGTCCGTTCAGCTCGACCTCTTCCACATCACTTGCTTGAATGATGATACCATAATCCTGAAACACGCTCGGTGCAAGACGCTCGGCCCGAACACCGTTGAAGTAAGCGATTTCGAGATACAGATCTCCGCCTTCGCCCTGCGGGCAGAAATAGCAGCGCCCCTCATTTTCGATCAGCTGGAATCGGCCCCGATCCAGATAGAGCGAAAAGTCCGGGCCGCCCCGCAGCGCAAAGCTGCCGGCCACGAGAACCGCCTGCTGCTCCTCATCCCCCATAGGAAGTGCGGTCTCCGCAGGCCGGTCAACGTCACTGTGGTCAACCAGAATTTGCTCCGGCTCATCGCCGAGCGTAAACGGTTCCGGCGTGATCGTCTCTGCCACGACCGGCCGCTGGGTGTGCATCACGGGCAGGACGCCCTCCGGTGAAACGATCCGGATGTGAAACACATTGACCACAATCAAAACCGTGAGCAGAAGCACGTCCAGGCCGATCAGCCATGGGATCAGCCGGGCAATTCCCTTCCGCTTCATGCCTGCGCTCCTTCCTCCAGCATTGCAATGCCGGCGTCCATGCGCCGAAGCGACTCCTCCTTACCGAGAATGGTGCAGATTTCAACGGGGCCGCCGGGCGTCACCGCCTGACCGGAGACAGAGATGCGAACCGGCCACATGACCTTGCCGATCTTCATCTCGCGCTCCTCCGCCAAGCCGGAGAGCACACCGAGAACTGACTCCGGCGTCCATGCATCCAGCGCCTCGAGACGTGGGCGGACAGCATGCAGAAGCTCCAGAGAGGACTCGGGATTGAGCTTGTTCTTCTTGTTGCTGTAGAGCGCGAGATCATAGTCCGGCAACGCCTCGAAGAAGGCGACCTTTTCCGGAATCTCGGTGAGAACCTCGCAGCGCTGCTGGAGCAGCGGCGCAATGGCCTTGGCGTCGATTGCGGGATTCTGCACAGCCTGACGGATATAGGGCTCCGCAATCTCGGCAAAGCGCGCCGGATCCATGGCACGGAGATATTCGCTGTTAAAGTAGCGCAGCTTAACGATATCGAAGATGGCGGGAGATTTGGAGATGCCCTTGAGATCGAACGCCTGCTCCAGCTCAGAGAGTGAAAAGATCTCCTGCTCGCCGCCGGGCGCCCAGCCGAGCAGCGCCACATAGTTGACCACCGCCTCGGTGACGTATCCCTGTGCAATCAGATCCTCATAGGACGGATCGCCATGCCGCTTGGACATTTTGTTATGCTGGTCGCGCATGACGGGAGAGCAGTGGATATATTTCGGGATCTCCCAGCCAAAGCCCTCATAGAGCAGATTATATTTCGGCGTGGAGGAGAGATACTCCGAGCCGCGCACGACGTGCGTGATGCCCATGAGATGATCGTCGATGACGTTGGCAAAGTTATAGGTCGGCAGACCGTCGCGCTTGATGAGCACCTGATCGTCGAGCGTGTCGTTATCGACGGTGATGTCGCCGAAGATCTCATCGTGGAAGGTGGTCTTGCCCTCTCTCGGGATCTTCTGGCGGATGACATAGGGCTTGCCGGCATCGAGATTCGCCTGAATCTCCGCCTCGCTCAGACGGGAGCAGCGGCCGTCGTACTTGTGGATCGCCACACCTTCGGAGACGTTCTCCTCCTCGGCGTCCTCCTTGTCGCAGAAGCAGCGATAGGCATGTCCGCGGTCAATCAGCCGCTCGGCATATTCCTTATAAAGGCCGCGGCGCTCGGTCTGGATATACGGGCCGACCGGGCCGCCGACATCGGGGCCTTCGTCATGCTGCAGGCCGCACTCGGCCATGGTCTTATAGATCACATCGACAGCGCCCTCGACCAGACGCCCCTGATCGGTATCCTCAATGCGGAGGATGAACTTGCCGCCGTGGTGACGGGCGATCAGATAGGTATACAGCGCGGTGCGCAGGTTGCCGACGTGCATATATCCGGTAGGACTCGGTGCAAAACGCGTGCGCACTTCTCCGGCGGGAATGCGGCGTTCCATCTCTTCAAACCAGGTTTCTTCTTTCATGTGATATCCTCCATCGGAAGTTCTGTTCATATTATGACAGTTTATATCTTATTGAATCCGACCGAAATTGTCAAGAAGCAATCACTTCCCCGCAAAAATGCGTTCCCTCGCAAGCTCGACGAGCGCCCGCTCGGAAGCCAGATCGCCGGCATACGGATAATTGGAGGCCAGACGCTCAAACTCCGCGAGCAGTGACTCCGCTTTCGCGGTTTCTCCGGCGGCAAGCGCCAGCGCATAGTTCGTGCGGCAGACCGGGAGCAGCGCACGATAAGCTTTGAGCGTTTTCAGCTCCGCTTTGTCTGGCACAGGGCTCTCCCCTGCGAGCGCGCGCAGATAGAGTCGATCCATCTGCAGAAGGGATTGCTGGATGCGGGAGATCAAATACGGCTTCTGCTCGGTGAGCAGGCGGATCAGTTCCTCCGCTTCTGCAAACATCTGCTGATCGAGAAAGCGGTTTTCCTGCGCGCCTAACACATAGGCAGAAATCATGGAGGTTTTCGCAGATTCAGCGTTCGCTTCAAAGAGCTCCTCCGGCATGTCACGCAGACGCATGCCATCGACCTGCAGCGCTGTGATCTCCAGCTGCTTTTGCATATCGCGGCGGGCATCTGCGCTGCGGCGGAGCTCCAGCAGATTCCGCCCGTCGTTATTCAGCACGCCTGGCTCGTTCGGAATGGCATTGGTGCACCCCAGTAAAAAGCCTGCAAGCGCAAGACCGACGCAGATCAGTCTTCCATACAGCCCGGGAATCAACAGCGTCAGACCCATGAAAACGGCAGCTGCAATGAGATTTGCAAGTACGCCCCCGAGGTGGTAGAGCACATAGGGCGCGTCCGCCATGTCATCATACCCCTCGGGCGGAGAAAGCAGACACTGGCCGAGCGTACCCGGGAGGGAATACTTCCGCACAACAATTTTGCCGTCCTGCCAAACCCACGTCCAGCGAAGAACGCGAAAAGAGACAAATCCATAGCCGGTAAGCAGGCCAAAGATCATGTGCCCGCCTTCATGCAGAAACGTCTGGAGCAGAATGCCGGCATAGAAGCAAATCAGCACCACGGCGAGCGCGCCGGGTTTGGGATCAAAGGTGCCGCGAAGATTCGCGCTCAGTGTGAGCCACAAGCCGAACAGCGCACCGATGACAAGATACAGGATCAGACTGAAAAACAGATAGAGCGCATGCCTTCCCTTACGGGATTTCACTTTCATCACCTCAAAAAGAGACGGAGGACCGGTATGGTGGGTCCTCCGCCGTGATTATTTCACAACCTTCATCAGTTCCGCCAGAAGCAGCTCTCGTCCGGTACCCTTTTCAGCGGAAAACGGGATGAGAACCGCAGAATCGTCCAGAGAGAGCGTTTCCGCAATCAGCTTCAGATTCGGCTCGATCTCTGATTTCTTGAGCTTGTCCGTCTTGTTCGCCACGACGACAAGCGGGCATCCGGTGGAATGGAACCAGTCCGCCATGGTGACGTCGTCCTTCGTCGGCTTATGGCGGGAATCGACGATCATGACGCCGAGGTCGATACGCTCCGGATCGCTGAAAAAGGCTTCCATCATCTTGCCCCAGCGCTCGCGCTCGGTTTTGGCGACGCTGGCATAGCCATAGCCCGGCAGATCCACGAAATAGACCTTCTTATCAATATAAAAGTAATTGACATGGATCGTCTTACCCGGGTGCGCGCCGACACGCGCGAAGTTTTTGCGGTTCAGGACACGATTGATGACAGAGGACTTTCCCACATTGGACTTCCCTGCAAAGATGATGCAGGGCTCCTCTGTGCGAAGAAAGCCGCCGGGGTTGGCCGCGGATTTGATAAACTCCGCGTTATTCAGGTTCAGTGCCGGCATAGCGTTCTCTCTTTCACTGACGAAGCTCTGCGCCGCGCTGATCGCTCTTGGCGCTCTTCGCCGATTTTTTCTTGCGAAGACGATGGGCAAACGCCACGTCCAGAATCTTATCCACATGATCCGTGGTAACGAAGTTCAGCGCGGAGCGCACCGTCTGATCAATCTCGGCGAGATCCTTCTCATTCTCACTGGGGATGATGACCGTGGTAATACCCGTGCGGAGCGCCGCCATGGTTTTTTCCTTCAGACCGCCGATGGGCAGGATGCGACCGCGCAGCGTAATTTCGCCCGTCATGGCGAGATCGCGGCGCACCGGCGTCTCCGTAAGCGCGGAGATGACGGCGATGCAGATCGTGATGCCAGCGCTGGGTCCGTCCTTCGGCACGGCGCCCTCCGGGAAATGAATGTGGATATCCTTATTCTTATAAAAGTCCGGATCAATGCCGAGCACATCGGCACGGCTGCGGATATAAGTGATGGCGGCGCGGGCGGATTCCTTCATGACGTCGCCGAGGTTGCCGGTGAGCTCGAGCTTTCCGTTGCCGTCCACAACGCCGACCTCAACATCGAGCACCTCGCCGCCGACCTGTGTCCAGGCAAGACCGCGTACCATGCCGATCTCATCCTTGGCATAGAGATGCTCCTGCTGGAAGCGCGGCGCGCCGAGAAACGGCTCCAGACCGCCGGCCTTGACGGCGACGCTCTTGCACTCCCCCATCGCAATCCGCCGCGCGGTTTTGCGGCAGATGGAGGCGAGCTCTCGCTCGAGCGTTCGCACGCCGGATTCGCGCGTATAGAGTGAGATGATCTCGCGGATGGCCGTGTCGCTCACGCGCAGCTGATTGCCGTTCAGACCGTGCTTTGCGCGCTGCTTGGGAAGCAGATGGCGCTTGGCGATGCGAAGCTTCTCCTCATCCGTATAGCTCGTGAGCTCAATGACCTCCATGCGGTCGAGCAGCGGGCGCGGAATGGTGGACGTCGTATTTGCGGTGGTGATAAAGAAGATATCGGAAAAGTCGATGGGAATCTCGAGGAAATTATCGCGGAAGCGATTGTTCTGCTCTCCGTCGAGCACCTCGAGCAGCGCGGACGACGGGTCGCCGCGGTAGTCGCTGCCGAGCTTGTCGATCTCATCGAGCACCATGACAGGATTCATGCTCCCAGCCGTGATCAGGCCGGAAACGATGCGGCCGGGCATGGCGCCGACATAAGTGCGGCGGTGACCGCGAATCTCGGCCTCATCATGCACGCCGCCGAGAGAGATGCGCGCAAGCTTGCGGTTGAGCGCGCGGGCGACGCTCATGGCAACGCTGGTTTTGCCGGTGCCAGGAGGGCCGACGAGGCAGAGCACAGTGCCTTTCGAATCCGGCGTGAGCTGACGCACGGCGAGCGACTCAATGATGCGCTCCTTGACCTTATCCAGACCATAATGATCGGCGTCGAGCGTTTTCTGCGCCTGACGGATATCAAGCGTTTCCCGGGTTCGGGTGTTCCACGGAATCTCAAGGCAGACGTCGAGATAATTCCGGATAACCGACGCCTCGGAAGATCCGAAGGGCTGCTTTTTCAGGCGGCGGACCTCCTTGAGCAAATGCTTTTCGGAGTCCTCCGGCAGCTCGAGGGCACGAATCCGACTGGCGTAATCCTCGTCGGCATCGTCGTCTCCCTCGCCGAGCTCGTTCTGAATGACCTTCATCTGCTCGCGGAGATAATACTCCTGCTGCTGCTGATTGACGCGCTCCTGCGCGGCCTCCTCCAGATCGTGCTGCAGCTGCAGCACCTCAATCTCGCGGCCAAGCTGCCTGGAGAGCAGCGTGAGGCGCTTCGTCGGACGGCGCTCTTCGAGCAGCTCCTGCTTCGCCTCAGGGCGAAGAAACACATGCTGCGCAATGAAATCCGCCACGAAGGCGGGATTCGTGCTGCCGAGAATATTGATGATGGCTTCCGGCGCGATATGACCGGAGGCGTGGATATATTCATCGAACATGTTGCAGCAATGACGAATGAGCGCATCCGCCTTTGCGCTGCTGCGCTCGGCAATGTCCGGCAGAGGCTCTACAAAGGCCTCGAAGCCGTCCATCGTGCGGCGGGCGCGCACAACCTGCGCGCGCTCAATGCCCTCGACCATGACGCGCACGGTCTTGCTGCCGGGCTGCTTCATCATCTGCTTGATGCGGCACACGATGCCGATGGAATAAACATCGTCTACCTCGGGTACGTCGACGGCGATGTCCTTCTGCCCGGCGAGAAAGATGATTTGATCCTTCTTCATGGCAAGATCCAGCGCCGCGATAGAGCCCGGACGCTCCACGTCGAAATTGAGGAGCATCGCAGGATAGACCGTGAGCCCGCGCAGCGCCATCATCGGCAGCGTGCGGGCGGTATCAAATTTGAGATTGTTTTGATCCATGCAGTTCTCCTTTCAGGAAAACCGGAGCATCCGGATCACGAATGCCCCCGGTGGGTAACGCGGGGAGACTCCTCCCCTTCGACGCAGGCCGCCGTGATGACAACCCGCTCGATGGTGGGATCAGAGGGAACGGAGTACATGATATCCGTCATGATCTTCTCCATGACGCTGCGCAGTCCGCGCGCGCCGATCTCCATGTTGATGGCCTTATCGGCGATGGCCGCGAGCGCATCCGGCTCAAACTCAAGCTCAACGTCGTCATAGCCCAGAAGCGCCTGATACTGCTTGGTCATGGCGTTCTTCGGCTCGGTGAGGATGCGGATGAGATCCTCGCGGGTGAGGGAATTCAGGCTCGTGAGCACAGGCATGCGGCCGATGAGCTCGGGAATGATGCCGAACTTCAGAAGATCATGCTGATTCACATTCTCCATGATCTCGCTCAGGTTGCGATCCTTCGCGCTCTTGATCTCGGCGCCAAAGCCCATAGAGCGCTTATCCATGCGCTGCTCGACGATCTTGTCAATGCCGTCGAACGCACCGCCGCAGATGAAGAGGATGTTCGTGGTGTCGACATGGATGAACTCCTGCTGCGGATGCTTGCGCCCGCCCTGCGGCGGAACGTTGGCAACCGTGCCCTCGAGGAGCTTCAGCAGCGCCTGCTGCACGCCCTCGCCGGAAACGTCGCGCGTGATAGAGGTATTTTCCCCTTTTCTCGCAATCTTATCAAGCTCATCAATGTAAATGATGCCACGCTGCGCACTCTCCACGTTGAAGTCCGCCGCCTGCAGGAGCTTGAGGAGGATGTTCTCCACGTCCTCGCCCACATAGCCCGCCTCCGTCAGCGTGGTGGCGTCGGCAATTGCGAACGGCACATTCAGCATCTTGGCAAGCGTCTGCGCAAAGAGCGTTTTGCCGCTGCCGGTGGGGCCGATGAGGAGAATATTGCTCTTTTGGAGCTCCACATCGCTGTTGTCGCCGTGAATGATGCGCTTATAGTGGTTGTAGACCGCGACAGAGAGCGAAATCTTGGCACGCTCCTGACCGATGATATAGTCATCGAGGCGCGCTTTGATCTCCGCGGGCTTCGGAATCTCGCGCTCGGAGAGACCGAGACTCACGCTGCCGGTATCCATATCGCCGGGATCATACGTCTCGTCGATGATGTTCATGCAAAGGCGGATACAATCGTCACATATATAAGAGCCGTTGCCGGCGATCAGTCGGTTTACCAGAGACTGCGGCTTGCCGCAGAACGAGCAGCGGACATTTTTCTTATCATCGTTTCTCGCCATAAAATGATTTCACCTTTTCTGAATCGGGATAAAAGAATGCAAAAATACTTATTTTGGGAGGGAGCAAACGCCCCCTCCCAGAACCAAAAAACTGAATCAGCGCTGATAGATGACCTTGTCGATCAGGCCGTAGGCCTGCGCCTCCTCGGCGGTCATGTAATTATCCCGCTCGCAGTCGGCCGCAATGGTCTCAATCGGCTTGCCGGTATTCTCCGCAAGGATGCGGTTGAGCTTTTCCTTGATACGGAGAATGTGCGCCGCCTGGATCTGAATGTCCGTCGCCTGCCCCTGGCTGCCGCCGGAGGGCTGATGGATCATAATCTCGGCGTTCGGAAGCGCAATGCGCTTGCCCTTCGCGCCGGAGGACAGCAGGAACGCGCCCATGGAGGCCGCCATGCCGATGCAGATGGTGGAGACGTCCGCCTTGATATACTGCATCGTGTCGTAGATGGCGAGGCCGGCTGTGACGCTGCCGCCGGGGCTGTTGATATAGAACTGAATGTCCTTATCGGGATCCTGCGCCTCGAGATAGAGAAGCTGCGCCACGACGAGACTCGCGGTCGTATCGTTCACTTCCTCGCAGAGCATGACGATGCGGTCATTCAGCAGGCGGGAGAAAATGTCATAGGAGCGCTCCCCGCGGGAGGTCTGCTCCACAACATACGGTACCAAACTCATTGATATGCTCCTTTCATTCTTTTGCTTACCCAAGAGAGCATGGCCGCAATCCGTTCTCTTTAGTCGGATGATTACTCAGCGGACTTTTCTTCCTCGGCGGGAGCCTCGGGCGCCTTCTTGACGGCGTTGTCGCGGATGACCTGCGCAGCCTTGCGGCGGGCGAGATCGGTGCGGACGACGTCGACGTTGACGAACTGACGGATCTGGTCAGGCTCCATGCTGTAGTTCTTCGCCATGTCGGCAATGGCCTCCTCTACCTCCTCCTCGGTGGAAGTGATCTCTTCGGCCTTGGCAACAGCATCGAGCAGCAGCTCGGTGTTGAGCTCGAACATGGCCTGCGGACGCATGACCGTGCTGAAGGTATTCTCATCGATCTGCATGGCCTTGAGAATCTCTTCCTTGCTCATATCCATCGGCATCATGCCCATGGAGCTGGCATAGGTGCGCAGCTGCTCCTCGAGCTTCTCCTCGACCATCACGTCGGGGATCTCAACCTCCATCTTGTCGATGGCGGCCTCCATCAGACGGGTGGCGAAGCTGCCTTCCTTCTCGTCCTCAAAGTTCTTCACGAGCTTCTCGCGGAGATCGGCCTTGTACTCCTCCATGGTGTCGAAATCGGAGATGTCCTTGGCGAGCTCATCGTCCAGCTCGGGGAGCTCCTGCTCCTGCACGCTCTTGACGACAACCTTGAACACCGCGGCCTTGCCGGCGAGCTCAGGGGTGTACTCCTCGGGGAAGGTGACGTTCACGTCGCGCGCCTCACCGGCGGAAGCGCCGATCAGCTGCTCCTCAAAGCCGGGGATGAACGTGCCGCTGCCGAGCTCGAGATCATAGTCCTCACCCTTGCCGCCTTCAAAAGCGACGTCATCCACAAAGCCCTCAAAGTCGATGGTCACGCGGTCGCCGTTCTGCGCGGCGCGCTCCACGTCGATCAGGCGGGCGTTGCGCTTGCGGACTTCCTCAAGCTCCTGCTCGAGAACGGCATCGTCGAACTCAGCTTCGTCCGCCTCGACCTCGATGCCCTTGTACTCGCCGAGCTGAACCTCGGGGTACAGAGTGATGCTGAAGGTGTAGGTCAGAACCTTATCGTCGCTGATATCAACGTTCTCGATGGAAGGACGGCCGACCATGCGCAGATCGGTCTCGGCAAGCGCAGCCTGGAAGGTGGGATCCGCCAAATCCTCAACGGCTTCTTCGAAGAAGATCTGCTTGCCGTACATGCCCTCGATCACCGCGCGGGGCGCCTTGCCCTTACGGAAGCCGGGGATATAAAGCTCCTTCTTGTTTCTCTTATAGACCTCGTTGACCGCCTTCTCAAAATCGGCAGCCTCCACGATGGCCTGGAAGGACGCAGTGTTGTTCTCTTTCTTTTCGATGTTCTGGACGTTCATTGGTTTTGTTTCCTCCTAATCCCACGCGAGCGGGATGTAATGTACGAATTTACACGCCCATATACTATAACAGATTGTCAGAACAAAATCAACACTATATTTAGAAATAAATCCTTTCCGTTCAAGGCTTTTCCGGCCAAAAGAATCCGCCTCAAATCAAATTCGGCGAATGGATAATTGACAACCATGCGGTCAAAATGGTATGCTGAGAAAAACAGAAAGGATGGATGAACTATGGACAGCATCGTCTTTTATTTCAGTCCCACCGGCGGCACGCGCAAGGTTGCCGAGCATATTGCGGAATACCTTGGCTGCGGCGCGGCAGATATTACGTCCGAGGCCGAAATGATCGGTTCCGACGTCGACAAGGACAGACTCGCCGTTTTCTGCGTTCCGGTTTACGGCGGACGGATTCCGAAGCCCATGCACGACCGCATGAAGCACATTGAGGGACACGGCGGCCCCGCCATCGCCGTGGCAGTCTACGGCAACCGCTCGGCAGGCGACGCGCTTGCGGAGCTGAAAGAGGCCGTGGAAAAGAGCAAGTTCGTGGTGACCGCCGCGTGCGAGATGATCGCGCCGCACTCCCTCGCTCCGGAATACGGCAAGGGCCGCCCCGACGCGCAGGATCTCGATCAACTCAAGCGCTTCCTCGGTGAGGTCACAAGCCGTTCGAGCTTCAAGAGCGTCCCGGTGCCGGGCAAGGCAAAGCATCTGGTCTCCGTGCAGGCGCCGGTTCGCCCGATCAGCATCATCGGCTGCGTCGGCTGCGGCATGTGCTATGAAAACTGCCCCGTCGGCGCGATCAACGAAAAGCACCTGACGCGCACAAACTATCTCAAGTGCATCGGCTGCATGCGCTGCGTCTCGGTATGTACCTCCGGCGCGCGCAGAATTCCCATCGCGGACAAGGCGGCGGCGAAGCTGCTGCTCAAGCGCTCCGCTTCAACGCGCAAGGAGCCGAAGTTCTTCCTTTAAGAGCATAAAACCCGGTCAGATTACGATCTGACCGGGTTTTTTATTCCACTTTGAGCGGGTAGAAATCGAGATAATCGGCAGAAACCATGCGGAACACCGTTCCGTTTCGCTCGCCCTGAAAGGCAGCCGCGTGCCCCTTGCCGTGGATATGGCCGTAATAGCAGCGCTCGACCTGATACTGCTCGAGCAGAGAGAGAATCTCCGGGCATTCATAGCCCTGATAGATCGGCGGATAGTGGAGAAACACGAGCTTCGGGCGCTTCCCTGCCGCCTTGAGCGAGGCTTCCAGACGCCCGACCTCTCGGAGCATGATCTTGCGATCGTGCGCATCGCCGCGCTCCTCCTCGAAGAACCAGCCGCGTGTGCCGCAAATTGCGTACGGCCCGTATTCATAACAGTTGTTATGAAGAACCTGCAGGTTCTCCATGCCGTTCTCTTCAAAGAAACGGTATGCCTTCGCGGCGGTGCTCCACCAGTAATCGTGGTTGCCCTTGAGGATGATCTTCTTTCCGGGAAGACGGGAGATGAAGCGGAAATCCTCCAGTGCCGCCTCCATGGTCATCCCCCAGACAAGATCGCCGCAGAGGACGCAGACGTCCTCATCGGTCAGGAGCGAAAAGCCGCGCTCGATTTTCTGCTGATAGTCTGTCCAGCGTCCGCCGAAAACCTCCATGGATTTCGACCCGTCCAGCGAGAGATGCAGATCTCCGATGGCAAAGAGCGACACGGCGCTTCCTCCTCTCCGAAAAATCCGGGAACGGCCTGACCGCTCCCGGTTCTTTTTTTATGCCAGAAATGCTTCGACTGCCTGCGGCATGGCTTTCTTTTCCACAACGTCTCCGAAGCGAACCTCGCGCTTGTCCAGCCCCGCAAGCGGTGCGGGCGCGGGAATGCCGGTCGCCTCGGCCAGTCGGTCGATGAGCTGCACACCCGGCGCGTCTGCGCTGCCGCCGACGGCGCGGAGGACATGGTCGCAGAACTTAAACGGGCTCGCGGTGGACACGACGACCGCAGGCGTCTGATCGCCGGTTTCGCTGCGGTAATCCACCAAGACCTGATAGGCCACGGCGGTATGCGTATCCATGAGATAATGATGCTCCGCCCAGACCCTGCCGATGGCGGCGCGGGTGCGATTATCATCGCAGAAGCCGCAGGAGAACTCCGCCTGCAGTTTTTCGAGCAGCGCGGCGGAAACCGTGTACTGCCCCTGCTCTCTCAGAGCGCGCATATAGCCGTCCGTCTCCGGCGCGCTGCCGGAGAGCGTGAAGAGCAGGCGCTCGAGATTGCTGGAAACCAGAATGTCCATCGACGGCGACGCCGTAACGTGGAACGGGCGGTTCTTGTTATAAGTTCCGGTGCGGATGAACTCCGTGAGAACATTGTTCTCATTGGAGGCGCAGACAAAGCGGTTCACCGGGAGCCCCATCTGCTTTGCGTACCAGCCGGCGAGAATGTTTCCAAAGTTTCCGGTGGGTACAACGAAGTTGATCTTCTCCCCCATTTGGATCCGGCCTGCGTTCACCTCGTCGCAGTAGGCAGAGATATAATACACAATCTGCGGCAGGAGGCGACCCCAGTTGATGGAGTTGGCAGACGAAAGGAACCAGCCGCGTCCGCTCAGACGCTCCGCCATAGCGGCGTCGCCGAAGATCTGCTTGACGCCGGTCTGCGCGTCGTCGAAATTGCCGTTTACCGCGCGGACAGCGACGTTCTGCCCCTGCTGCGTGACCATCTGCAGCCGCTGCACATCGGACACGCCGCCGTGCGGATAGAACACCATGATCTTCGTGCCGGGCACGTCCGCAAAGCCCTGCAGCGCAGCCTTCCCTGTGTCACCCGAGGTGGCGACGAGGATGCAGACCTGCCGGGTTTCACCCGTCTTTTTCAGAGAGGCCGTGAGCAGATACGGCAGCATCTGCAGCGCCATATCCTTGAACGCGCAGGTCGGTCCGTGCCACAGCTCCAGAAAAGAGGTGTTCTCATTCAGCGCGTACACCGGCGCGACGGCGGGATCATCAAACTGCGCGCCGTATGCCGCATCGGCAAACTGCGCAAGCTCCGAGACGGAAAACTCCTCCAGATAGAGCCCCATAATCTGCACGGCGCGCGCACGATAATCCATCGCGCAAAGCTGCTGCAGATCCTCCGCAGAAAGCGCCGGAATCTGATCCGGCACAAAAAGGCCGCCGTCCGGCGCGAGTCCCTTTGCGATGGCGCCGGCGGCGCTGGTCTTCAAAAGCGTTCTGGTGCTGAAATAGTTCATTCTGGTCTCTCCCATTTCATTCAAAGGCGTTTTCGATCTGCCGAATCTGAAGATCTCGATAGCGCATTTGCTCGGTTCCGTAAATCTCAATGACATCAAACCGCGGCTGCAGCTGCGTCTCGTTGGAAGCAAGCCACATCGAGGCTGCCAGACGAATCCGGCGCTGCTTTGCCGCCCCGACAAATTCCTTCGCCTCGGCGAACGCATCGCTCCGGCGGGTTTTCACCTCGACAAAGACGAGAAATTCGCGGTCAGCGACGATCAGGTCAATCTCTCCGAAGCGGCAGGAATAGTTGCGTTCGATCACGCGGTAACCCTTCTTTTTGAGATAGCGCTCCGCCTGATCCTCGCCCCATCTGCCGGTGGATTTAATTTGATCGGAGTGTATGGTCATTTTAATGCATCTTCTTCAAAAACGAAGGCCGATGAATCTCGCTCGGCCCGAATTCCCGGAGCGCGGCATAATGTGCAGCCGTTCCGTAGCCCTTATGCTTCTCAAACCCGTACTGCGGAAAGCGCTCCGCCTGCTCCAGCATATACCGGTCACGCGTGACCTTGGCGAGTATGGAGGCCGCCGCGATGTCAGCGCATTTGCCGTCGCCCTTTACGACGCACTCCGTCTCAAACGGCAGGCCGGGATCGCGGTTGCCGTCGACAAGGACAAGCCGAGGCGTCTGCCCCAGCTGTTCCACCGCCCGGCGCATGGCAAGAAATGTGGCGCCGAGGATGTTCAGCGATTCGATCTCCTCCACGGAGGCAAAGGCAATGCCGTAAGCAATCGCCGAAGCGCGGATCTGATCATAGAGGGCGTCTCGCTTCTTCTCAGAGAGCTTTTTGGAATCGTTCAGGCCGGGAAGCTCCAGCCCCGGCGGCAGCATCACGGCGGCGGCACACACCGGCCCCGCCAAAGGGCCGCGGCCTGCCTCGTCCACGCCGCAAATCGGGCCGCGTCCGGCGGCCAGGAGTTCCTTTTCGTAATCCCAAAGGCTCATTCCGCAGCCTCCGGAATTTCCAGCGTGATCCGTCCGAGCTTGCCGGAACGATATTCATCCAGCAGCACGGCGGCCATACGCTCCAAATCATACTCCCCGCCGGAGATGAGAAAGCCGCGCTTTTTCGCCGCCTGCTCGAGAAGCGCAAAGCCGTTTTCCTCCGCATCCGGGCGGAATTTATAGCGCTGCTCCACCGCCTCCGGCGCCGTGAGTGCAAGCCGCTTCATGAAGTTTGCGGCGAGCGTCTCCCGATCCAGCACCTCGGCCTTGATCGCGCCGGTGATGGCGAGCAGCTCTCCGACCTCCTGACTGTCGAACCGAGGCCAGAGAATGCCCGGCGTGTCGAGCAGTTCCAGATCACTTGAGACCGTGATCCACTGCTTTCCGCGCGTGACGCCGGGGCGGTCGCCCGCGATGGCGGCCTTGCGGCGCGCGACCTGATTGATGAAGGTGGATTTGCCGACGTTCGGGATGCCGAGCACCATGACGCGCATGGCGCGGCCGACCTGCCCCTTGGCGGCGTAAGCCTCCATCTTTTCCTTCAGCACAGAGCGAACCGCGTCGGCAAAGCCTTTGACGCCCTTGCCGCTGCGGCAGTCGGTTTCCAGCACGGCCATGCCCTGCTCGCGAAAAACTTTACGCCACTGCGCAGTCCACTTAGGATCAGCGAGATCGACGCGGTTGAGAATCACGATGCGGGGTTTTTCTCCGGCAAGACGGTCGATATCCGGGTTCCGGCTGGCCATAGGGATGCGGGCGTCGAGGAGTTCGCAGACAGCGTCGACCTGCTTCATCTGCTCCTCGATCATCCGCTGCGCCTTGGTCATATGGCCGGGAAACCACTGAATATTCAATTTTTCAAAGATCTGATCCATTTCGTTGCTTCCGTCATCTCAGTAGGGATCTACGGCGTTCCACTCGATGTTCTTGAGCGGGAACACCGTGGCATAGACGCGGCCCATGATATAGCGCGTATCGACTGCGCCAAGGCTGGCGGCGCGGCTGTCCGTGGAGGCGTTGCGGTTATCGCCCATGACAAAAACACAGCCCTCCGGCACAGTGAAGGGGCCTTCAAAATTCTCGGGCTCGTGCGTGTGATCATTGATATA
>JBGUHV010000071.1:0-12511 GCA_045112425.1 Oscillospiraceae bacterium | reverse complement strand
GGGTTACATAATTAGGTTAAAAAATGAACAGGCAATTCTGAACACTTTACGCAACGCTTTGTTAAAAATTCGACACGGTAACCAGATCCCTTGCGGCGCTTGACAAATCGCGTTTCTGTGCTACAATTGATTCAAATTTTTGAAATGACAGGGAGCGAACTCTCATGAACAACGAGCTGTGGCGCAGCTTGAAATTTCTGCTGTTCTCCATCTCCGCCGGGCTGATCGAGATCGGCACGTTCACGCTCTTGAACGAGCTGCTGCATCTCCCCTACTGGGTCAGCTATCTGACGGCGCTGGTGCTGAGCGTGCTCTGGAACTTCACGTTCAACCGCCGCTATACCTTCCAGTCCGACGAGAACGTCGGCAAGTCGATGGCGCTGGTGTTTCTCTACTACCTCGTGTTCACGCCGCTGAGCACGGTGCTGGAGCATCAGCTGGCGGGCGTGCGCGGCTGGAACGAATACCTCGTGACGGCGATCAACATGATTCTCAACTTCATAACGGAGTTTCTGTATCAGCGGTTTGTGGTTTACCGCAATTCGCTGGACACCAATGACAGAGCAAAGAAAAACGCATAATACGCGAAAGGAGAGCCGAAGGCGGCTCTCCTTTATTGTTAATTTAATAATGATTGCTTTGCGCCATCGGCGTGTTATAATGTGTGTAATCTACTGTTTTTTCAGGAGGTATCTCACCATGGATATCCGCGCGAAGATGAACATGACGATGCTCTGTGACTTCTATGAGCTCACGATGGGCAACGGCTATTTCGACCATGGTCTGAAGGACCGCATCACGTATTTCGACGTGTTCTTCCGCTCGGTGCCGGACGGCGGCGGCATGGCGATTGCCGCGGGTCTGGAGCAGATCGTCGATTACATCAAGGAGCTGCACTTCTCCGAGGAGGACATTGCGTATCTGCGCGGACGGAATCTCTTCAGCGACGAGTTTTTGGAGTATCTGCGCGATTTTCGCTTCACGGGCGACATCTGGGCCGTGCCGGAGGGCACGCCGGTGTTCCCGCGCGAGCCGCTCATCACGGTGCGCGCGCCCGCGATTGAGGCGCAGCTGATCGAGACCTATCTGCTGCTGCAGATCAATCATCAGAGTCTGATCGCCACGAAGGCCAACCGCATCTGCCGCGCGGCGGGCGGGCGCACGGTGCTGGAATTCGGCTCCCGCCGGGCGCAGGGCTCGGACGGCGCGATTCTCGGCGCGAGAGCGGCCTACATCGGCGGCTGCGCCGGCACGGCCTGCGCAATCTCGGACGAGGTCTACGGCGTGCCCGCGGGCGGCACGATGGCGCACTCCTGGGTGCAGATGTTCGACACGGAGTATGACGCCTTCAAGGCCTACTGCGAGACCTACCCCACGAACGCGACGCTGCTCGTGGACACCTACAATTCCCTGCAGTCCGGCGTGCCGAACGCGATCCGCGCGTTCAACGAGGTGCTCCGTCCGAAGGGCATCACAAAATGCGGCATCCGCTTTGACTCGGGCGACATCGCCTATCTCACGAAAAAGGCGCGCGCGATGCTCGACGAGGCGGGCTGGCCGGAGTGCAAAATCACCGTATCGAACTCGCTGGACGAGAAGCTCATCGAGACGCTGCTGCTGCAGGGCGCGCAGATCGACGCCTTCGGCGTGGGCGAGCGCCTGATTACGGCCAAGAGCGACCCCGTCTTCGGCGGCGTTTACAAGCTCTGCGCCGTGGAGAAGGACGACGGCACCGTCGTGCCGAAGATCAAGATCAGCGAAAACGTCGGCAAGATCACGAACCCGCACTACAAGCGGCTCTACCGCTTCTTCGACCGCACCACCGGCATGGCCGAGGCGGATTACATCGCCGTTTACGACGAGGTGGTGGACGACACGCAGCCGCTCGAGATCTGCGATCCGGACGCGACGTGGAAGAAGAAGACGATGGAGAACTTCGAGGCGAAGGAGCTGCAGGTGCCGATCTTCCGGCACGGCGAGCTCGTTTATGACTGCCCCTCCCTGCCGGAGATCCGCCAGTACTGCAAGGAGCAGATCGCGACGCTCTGGCCCGAGGTGCTGCGCTTTGATTATCCGCACAACTACTACGTTGACCTCTCCGACAAGCTGCTGAAGATCAAGCTCGATCTTCTCAACGCGAGGGGGTAAGCCATGGACGCCGAATCACGGCGCGCGGCGATTCTCGCCCGGCTGCAGGCCGAGGAGAGCCCTGTGAGCGCGTCTGCGCTGGCAGGCGCATTCTCCGTGAGCCGCCAGATCATCGTGGGCGACGTGGCGCTGCTGCGCGCAGCGGGAGCGGACATTTCCGCCACGCCCCGGGGCTATGTGCTCGCGCGCTCCGAGCAGGGCATCCTGCACACCGTTGCCTGCCGCCATGATCTGGCGGGCACGCGCGAGGAGCTGTATCTCCTCGTGGACAACGGCTGCAGCGTGCTGGACGTGGTCGTGGAGCACGCGGTCTACGGGCAGCTGGTCGGCCAGCTGCAGCTGCAGAGCCGGTACGACGTGGATCAGTTCATGGCTCGGCTCGAACGCGAGGGCAACAAGCCGCTCAGCACGCTCACGGAGGGCATCCACCTGCACACGCTCCGCTGCCCGGACGAGGCGGCCTACGAGCGCGCGAGAGAGGCGCTCAGGAGCGCCGGATATCTTCTGGAAGAATAAAAAATCAAGAGGCGAATTCGCGGATCGGTGCGAATTCGCCTCATATTATTTCAAATCGAAAAACCTGCCGCGACGCGCCTCGCAGAGTTCACGCGAACGCGTGAATGAGTTCAAATCCGTTTTTCCGGCGACATGTGCGGCGGAAAAACACCTTCGGGCTGGCGTGACGCCAGCCCCTCGCGCCGACCAAGCGGGACAAAGTCCCGCGCGATAAGCGCGAGTACCCAAAAAGAGAGCTCGGTAAAACCGAGCTCTCTTTTTGACTCACTTTCTGAGCGGGTTGTGCGGGTCGGGGTCGGTGGGATCCCAGCCGAAGCCGCTGCTCGAATAGAGCTTCTGCGCGGTGGGTCTGGGCACCGGCAGAGCAGCATTGCTGTTATAGATCCGCACCTCGGTTCCGAGCGGGCAGTTCATATACATCCAGTAGGCGTCGCCGCAGGTCACGCGGACGCAGCCGTGGGAGCAGATCGTGCCGAGCTGGTTATAGGCGCTGTAATAGAGCGTGCTCGGGTTGCCGAAGGTGCTGTAATACACGCTGTGGAAGAACACGCCGCCCACGATGGCGCGGCAGTACTGCCCCCAGACGCCGCCCATGAGCTCCGCCCAGGGCACGCCTCGGGAATCCTTCGGCTCATAGCCGACCTGATGCGTGTAGAACGTGCCGGTCGGCGTGGCCTGACCGGGCGAGCAGAGGAAGGCGCGGTGCAGGATGCTGTAATTGCCGCTCTTGTCCATGCCGTAGACGAGCACGACGCACTGGTTCTTGATGACCTCGATGCGATAGGGGTGCGCGTTGTTGCGGGCAATGGCGTTATACTCCGCGTCAGTGTAGTTCTTCACGGGCACGATGATCGTGTTGGAGACGCAGTCCGTGCCGTAGAGCAGCTGGGCCTTGATCACGTGCTGGGTCGTGCCCATGTTGCGGTACCAGCGGGGCTCGGAGACGGTGAAGCTCGGCGTGTCGCTGTCGGTGTTCAGGTAAATGTCGCGGTCGCGCTGGCGCACGCCGTCCAGCCACCAGCGGAGCTTGCAGACGCGGGTATTGTTGTTCGCGCCGACGCCGCTCATGCCGCGGTAGGTGATGTACACCGTGACGGTGCGGTTTTCCGGCGTGAGCGCCGGAACGGGGTTGGTCTGAAGCGTCGTGACGCCGAAGAGACCGGCGTCATAGCTGCGGTCGACCCCGCCGTTTGCGAGCGAGATCTTGCAGTCGGGCGCGTGCTCGCCGACCTGCTCTGCCCTGCCGGCGCCGCTGAGCTGGGCGCCGCGGGAATAGAGCTCCACGTCGGCGACCTTGCCGTCCACCGTGACCTTGGCGTTCGGCTCCATGCGGACGATGACTGTCGCCTCCGGCGCGTCGCCGGTGAGCTTCATCTCCGTGCCGCCGCCGAGATAGAGCGTGCCCTTGAAATCAGACACGTCCAGCGCAGACGCCCCGGAATAGACCACGATGCCGTCCTCCGGCAGCTGGGAGGCGTCCTTGCAGAACTGAATGTCCATGTTATAGAGCACCTGCGCAAACTCGGCGCGGGTGATGTTGCCCTTCGGGTTCAGGCGGCCCTTATCGTCGCCCTTGACGAGGCCGCGCTCGGTGAGACCGGCGACCGTGGCCTTCGCCCAGTCGGAGGCGGAGGCGCCGTCCGGGAACGAATTCAGGCTCGCGGGCTTCCCCTCCGGGATGCAGAAGGCGCGGGCGATGAGCGCGAAGGCCTCCTCGCGCGTGATGTTGGCGTTCGGGCGCATGGTGAAGGCCGAATCGCCCTTGAGGATGCCCATCTCGGCCAGCGCGGACATCTCGGGATAGAACCAGTCGGTGGTGCGCATATCGCTGAAGTGCGTGATGTCCTTGCCCTGCTTACAGCCGAAGACGCGGCAGAGGATTGCGGAGATCTCGGCGCGGGTGGCGGCCTTGTTGGGGTTCATGTTGCCGTTCTGGTCGCCGCGGAGCAGGCCGTTGGCCTTGGCATACTCCATGGCGGGCTCATACCACGGGCCGGGAGGCGGCGTGGGCGTGGGCGGCGCGGTCTCCTCAGGCGGTTCAGTCTGAGAAGGCTCGGTGACCGCCGTGGGCTCCTCAGCCTGCGTGGGCTGGGTATTCTCCGCCGGGGCGGTGGGCTCCTCCGCGGCGGTCGGCGTTTCCGGCTCGTCGGCAAAGGCCGGCACAGCCGCAAACAGGCTGAACACGCAGATGAGCGCGAGCAGCATGGCAATGGTTCTTTTCATCATGGGGTCGTCCTCTCGTTTTGTCGTTACTTCTCTATTATAACGTGTTGAAGCGCATTTGCAAGAATGAAATTCATGAATGATTCATAAAAAGCCCCCGGCATTGCCGGGGGCTCAATTTCAGTTGCCGAAGATGCGGGAGATGCTGCCGAAGAGCGAGCGGATGAAGCTGCTGAAGAGCTGCTGCATCGTGCTGCCGAGATCCTCCGTCGGCTCCGGGGTGGATTCCGGCGTGGGCTCGGGCGTTGCTTCCGGCGTCGGCTCCGGGGTCGCCTCGGGCGTGGGCGCCGGGGTGGTCTCAGGCTCGGCCTCATTGACCGACAGGTCGGCAAATGCGGCCGCGTACCGCATCAGAGATCTTGAGACCATGAGCGGCGGCTCGAGCGCTCTGCCTGCTGCCGGTTCGGTATAGGTGCCGCTGAGCTTCACATTCGTGATCGAGATCAGGGCGCCGCCGTCATTCGTGATGACAACGCTGCCGTCCGGCGCTGGATCGATCTCATAATACTGATCCAGCGCGTTTGCAATCGTCTGCGTCCGGGCGGCGCTGCCGTCCGTGACGGTTACGCGCCCGCCGCCGATTTTGCTCTCCGGCGCGCTCATGCCGACGGCAACCTTTTCATAGGTGCCGACAATCTGGAAGGCGACACTCTCGCCGGCTTTGAGATAGATCTCATTCTTCGGGCTGTCAGTCTGATACTCGCTGCTCGCGAGACGGTAGCTCGTGCCGCTGTCGGTATAGAACAGCGCGCCGGCATTGTCGCCGGGAGCGAGGGTGGCCTCGCTGACTGTGTCGAGCAGGAGGCTGCGCAGGTTCACATACTTCGCGTTCTGCTCGCCCGCGGCCTCGTAGGCCGCGCTGACGGCGGCGTCGCCCTCATCGGCGGCGTGGTAGACGCGGATGCCGTCGAGGCGGTAATTGGCGCCCTTGATGGCGTAAAGCCGGAGGAGATAGTCCGTGTTCGCGTCCAGACCGTCGAAGCTGATGGTGGGCACGTTATAGCGCGTGGTTTCGGAGCTGCTCTTCATCGTCTGAATGTCGACGCGCTCGCCGGGCTCGCTGTTTTCGTCCTTGAACAGCATCGCCTGCACATAGCCGGCGGTATCGTCCGTGGTGCAGTAGAGGTCGATGCGCGTGCCGCGGAACCGGTACCAGAAGATTCTGCCCTCATCGTCCGCATCGAGCCGCGTGGTCATGCCCTCGTAGGCGGAGGGGCTGTTTCCGGTCAGCTCATCGTCATAATAGATGCTGCTGGCGGGAACGGTGGTCACCGTCCGGCGGGTTTTGATGCCGCTGACGACGGTCTCGGAGGCGTTTGTGCCCGATGCGCCGAGCAGCACCGCCGAGGACAGATCCGTGCCGGAAGCCAGCCCGCCGCCTGCCGCGTAATCCTGCACAGTGACGGTCGGCGCCTTGTCGACGGAGAGGACGTATTTCGTATTGTTGCTGCTGAACGCGGTCATGCCGTTCACGAGCACGTGAAGCGTGTCGCCCGCGGTCAGCGTGCCGTAGCCGGAGAGGTCGGCGTTGGCGTCGCTCGCGGTCGCGCCCGAAACGCCGACGGTGTTCTTATTCGTGAACAGCGTGGTCAGTGAGGCAGCTGCGGGCTGATACTGCTCTGCCCAGCTGTCGGACACCTTCGTGTGCGCCTCGAGGGTCTGATAGTCGTTGACCTGAACGGCGCTGAGGCTCATCTGCTGCGTCGGCGTCACGTCGGCGCGGATCTCCAGCGAGGCGGGATATCGGATGACAAGATTGCTTCCGCTTTGCGTGAGCGTGATACGCTCATCCTTGAGCGTGTCGGTCACGAAGTCGCCGCCATGGATCACGGCGACGGGCTGCGCGGTGGTCTCTCCGTCCGTGGGCGTCTCGCCGTACTGCCCGCGGAACTCAAAGAGCGTCACGTCCGCGCTCGCCGGCACGGTGAGCGTGCGGCAGCTGCGGTTTATGTGATTCGGGTCGAGCGACATGATCCAGGAGAGCACGGTCTCCTGCCCATGAGTGCAGAGAATGGTGTTGAGATAGCGCAGCGTGGTGCCGAGATACTGGGAATCGTACTCCGAGAGCTCATAGGAATAGAGATTGATGACAAGCTCTGCGAGATTCTGGAGCGCAGCATTCATCTGCGCCTTGGTGATGCCCTGATACGGCGCATCAGAGAAGGTGCCCGCCATATCGTTGGCCACGCTGACCGCGAGCGTTTTGGACGAGCTTATCAGGTTGTTCTTTTTGCTGGTATTGGCAGGATCGTTATAAAACCGGACAAAATCCCATGCAAAGCCGCTCGTCAGGCTGGTGCCGATGTTGGAGGTGACCGCATCGATCAGCTTCGGGATCAAATCGAGAAACGCGGGGCCGGAGAGATCGAGAAAATAGCCGAAGAGCGTGCGGAAATCCGCCTGATATCTGCTGATAAAGGTCGCACGGTTTTCCAGCGCCGTCCGCCCAGTTCCGGTGCCGCCGACCCAGGCGTTGGACGTCAAAAAGATATTAACCAGGCTGTCGATGAAATCATCCAGATACCAGGTAGTCGTTTTATAATCGCTTCGGCCGTTCCAGCCGCGCAGGGCTTTGACGTTTCCTTCTTCCCGCTGAATCAGCCATCCCACGGTATGCTTCTGCTCCGCCTCCACGGTGCCGAATTCCTTCAGAAGGGTGTCGTTGCTGCTGTTCAGCGCATAGCTTACCACCTGCCCCATCAGCTCGCTGCCGTCCATCTTATAGATGGTCATGACCCGGTTATACGGGTACTTGCTTGGACTGACGTAGCCGTCATAGGCGGCGCTGGTCGTCGGATCGTCCACGAGCGGATCGGCCTCGCCGGTATATTGGCTGCCGGTGGCGATGGTTTTGAGCACCTCAAACATGCGATTGTACATCGCCGTGTGATTCGTGCTTGACAGATTTGGCGTGTCGTGATACGGCATCTGGTAATCCACGCCGAGACGCTGGTGCTCGAAGGCGTCCGGAGAGACCTTCGGCACGGCGTCCATGGGATTGAGAATGTTGTGGATGTTCTTATAATTCAGCGCGTTTTCACGCGTGGAGGCCGCCTGCGGGCACTCCCATGTGTAGGCATAGATGTCGCGCTGCCGCGTCTGATAGGCGCTGCCGCCGTCGGTCAGATAGCCCGCGGCGAGATTGGCCACGGCTGCCGCGCGGGAAAAGCCCGTGATCCAGTACTTTACGTTTCCGGTGATATTGTGTTTGCGCAGATATGTGCTGACGCCGCTGCAGACCTTCTTCGCGCCGTCGTCAAAGCCCCAGTGGCGTCCGCCGTCGGGCATGGCGCCGGTCGCGGGGTCTCCGATGCTGATGTTGGAGGCCCATTCCTGACCGTAGCCCGCGCCGCGAACGCCGACGGCGATGAGGGTATACTGCTCATTTTGGCGCGTATCGGCGTTCCAGACAGTAATCTGCTTGCTGCCGATCGTGTAGCCGATGGAATCGTTCCGCGGGCGCTTGTCCAGATCCGTGCACTCCACCTCGGTGAAGCCGCAGGCAGAGAGGAACGCGCGCACATTCTTCTCCTTGCGCGCCGCGCTGTAATCAGAGTTATCCCACGTGCGCGAGGACTTGGACACCACGTCGCCGTCGGCAGAGGTCATGGCCGCCACGGCGAAGTCCATGGAGCAGGTTGCGAGGGCCGGGTTTTCCAGATCCGACCACAGCATCGTTTTGCTGTCGGCCGCATCATTGAACGCGGAGGGGGCGAAATAATCGTCGGAATAATAGAACGTGGTGGTGTAGTCCGTGCCGTCCTCGCCCGTGGCGTTGTCGCCGAGGAAGTTGAAGGACTGGAACTGCACCGTGCCGACAATGGTTTTGTTCAGGATCGGCGTTTCGGGTTCATTCTGCGCGGCCTCGGCCTGCGGCTGCAGAACCGGGAAGAGCACGAACAGCTGCATGAGCACGAGCAGCAGGGAGATCGCTTTTTTCATTGTGTGTGTCATGGGGATCACTCCTGTCGGGGGGGGGGTGAGCTCAAAAGAGCCGGGGCGCTTTTTCAAAAACCCCCGCGCAGGTATTGCGCGGGGGTGCGGGTGGGTTCAGGAAGCGAAGAGGTTGCTGGTCTGAAGGAAGGAGTTGTAGCACTTGATCTTCAGCGTTGCTGCAAGCGTGTTGCCCGCAATCATTTGAGCGATCTCATCATTCGAGAAGCCATACATGAGGTCGGAATCGCAGTTGACCCCTCCGCTGTAGAACAGGGCAAGGTTGCCATCCGTATAGCGGCAGTCGGTCGAGTTGCGGTGCTTCGCGCCGGCGAAATCATCGTTGACGATGCAGTCGCCCGCGACGTGCTCCATGAGCTCAAAGGCTTCCGCATACAGGACGGGCTTGGAATAGGGTTTTTTCATCATTCTGTCCTCCCTTGCTTAATTGCCGAAGAGGCGCGCGATGCTGCCGAACAGACTGCTGACAAAGCTGGAGAACAGCTGACCGATCAGATCGGCAAGGCTGGGCGTCTGCGTCGGCTGCACGGTGGGCTCCACAGAGGGAGTCGGGGTCGGATCGGGATCGGGCGTCGGGGTCGGATCGGGATCAGGCGTCGGGGTCGGAGTCGGCGTGGGCTCCACGACCTCGGGCTGCGTCGGATCGGCGAATTCCTCGACCGCTTCGGTGGACACCATGGCGAAGGCCATGCGCTTGGCAGCCTTGAGGCTCTGCGTGCCCTGCTGCTGCGCCGCGGCGACGTCCTGCGCGGTGATGGTTCCGGTATCGGCGCCGGTGATCTTGAGATTCGTGATGGAGATGAGCGCAGTGCCGTCGTTCACGATCTTGATGACGCCGTTTGCGTCCGGCGTGACCTTATAGTACATGTCCACATAGGAGGTCACGGGGGTGGAATCTTCCGCGTCGTTGATCTTGACGCTGCCGGAGCCGACTTCGGGCGCGCTCAGGCCGATGTAATACTCCACCGTTCTGCCCTGGAGCGCCGTCCAGTTGGCGAGCTTGAAGGCAATGCCCTGTCCGTTCTTGAGATAGATCTCATTCTCCGGGCTGTTGGCCTCGTAGGCCGCGAAGTCGCTGGCATAGACGGTTTTGATCTCGCCCTCGTTGTTCACGGTGGTGTACTTGATCTTCGCAGCGTTGTCGATAAACAGGACGCCGCTGACCGCGCTTGCGTTCTCCGGGAACTGCTCGAGCTCTGCCTTGGAGATCGCGGTGTAAGCCGTGTTATTTGGGTTGACCAGGCTCTCGCGGAGGTTGAAGTAGCCGTCGTCGGAATTGCGCAGACCGTAGATGCGCACGCCGTCGAGCTTATACTTCGCATTCTTCAGCACGATGAGCTGCAGCGTGTAGGTGCCGTACTCCCGATCGGTGAAGCTGATGGTGGGGATGTTGTAGAACGTTCCGTCCACCGACTGGCTCTTGACGGTCTGGATGTCCACGCGCTTGCCGTTCTGAAGGAGGTCGGCGCGGACATAGCCGGTCTCGGCGTCCGTGGTGCAGTAGAGATCGATGCCGGTGCCGGTGAAGGTGAACTCATAGAACACGGACTCGTCGGCGGCGGAGATGTCCTTCGCGTTGTCGGAGGTACCCTTGCCGGTGATGGAGAGGCTGTAGCCGAAGCCGTTGGTGACGGCAATGGTCTTGCCGAGCAGATCGTCGTCATAGTAGACGCTGCTGGCGGCAACGACGTTGACCTTGGTGGGATTCTCGGCGTTCGCGTCGGTGTAATAGATTGCGGTGTTCACACCGGCGAGCGGGGTGAAGTCATAGGTCTTGTCGGTTCTGCGGCTGTCCGCCACGAAGAGGAGCTTGCCGGCCTCATCCAGCTTGGTGCTGAGCGGGGTATTTTCATCCGCGTCCACAGGCAGGACGCCGAAGCTGCCGCCGCTGGAGACCTGCGTCTCCACGCTGAAGACGCCGTTGTCCTTCAGCACGTTGTTCGTGCTGAAATCGTAGACATAGTTCTCGGTGGGGATGTTCTTGCGGCCGAAGACAGCATAATAATCCACATTGCCGGAAACCGGCTCGATGGAAACCAGCGCAGCCTGTGCATCTGCGGCGGAATCAAAGACATTTGTCTCATGATCCGACCAGCCGACGAAGAAATAGGTGTAATCATCGTCTGCTTCGATGGTCGGGAGCGCGCCGTCATATTGCGGTTGAGCACCCAAGGGCTGATCGGTATCCGTCTCGAGCACGTCACCGTTATTCATATGCCATGTGACGGTGTAGTAATAAATATCAGTCGCAGCGAAGTGCGCGTAGTAGATCACATCGCTGTCCACAACAGCCGGGAAGGTGCCATAGCTGGTAACAACATCGGTCTCGGCATTGCGGGTTGCAGGAATCGCAAGCGTGCCGCCAGGCGTGGTGCTCCAGCCGTCAAACTTGTAGGTGTGGTCGTGATCGGCATCCTTGGTGGGCTCGGTGCCGTCATAGACCGGGACGTTGCCCTTGATGAGGTCGGTGTCCTGATCGTAGGGGTTATCCATATTGGTGCCCTGATCATCCACCCACTTCACGGTATAGCCGGGAACGGAGATATACGGACGGTTGAAGGCCTCAACCATGGTGACCGCGCCGGACTCGGGATCCTTGTAGTACAGGCCGGACTGGGCGGTGTTGGAATAGAGCTTCTCGCCCGCCTTGTTCGGGGTGACGCCGTCGATCACCACGCGGATGCGCGCGGCGTTGGGGTTGGACTCCTGCATATACATGCGGCCGAAGTCGAAGTAGTTGATCTGCAGCTTCTTGCCGTTCCACAGGACCTCGACGTCAGCGGTGCCGGCCTCGATTTCAGAGACAGTGCCCTGACGGAGCGCAGTCGTGCTGGTATCATAGGTCGCGGGAGAGCCATCCTGATTCCAGGTCAGCACCGGGTCCGCATAGACCGTGACATGGTTGTTAGAAGCAGAGAGATCGGACGGCAGATCGAAGTCCGCGCTGATCTCGTCCATGACGTACATGGTGTCCTCGGTGTAGGCAGAGCCGTTTTCAACCGTGATCTCCTCACTGACGATGCTGCCCGCGATCTGCGCGAAGACATTGTTCAGCTCGGCCGCGTTGGAGGCGGTCATGTAGTAGCTCAGACCGTCGTCATTGGCAACGGTACCGGCCAGATCATAGAACTGCACGCGGCTCTCGCCCGCGGAGGTGGACTGGCCAGAGGACAGCGCAGGATTCTTGATGCTGCGGTCGGAGTCGAACCAGCGGTACTCGTAAACGATCTTGTCGCCGTCGGAGGTGTAGTAGGTGGTGCCGGTCTTGACATCCTCGCCGTTGACGGAGCTGCCCTTGGCGTTATAGAACACCGTGGTGCCGGCGCCGGTGGAACGTCTCGGGTTGGTGAGGCTGTAGCTCTCGGTCTCCCCGCTCGCGGAACCGTTGTAGATCCACCAGCCGAGGCTGCTGCCGGTGCCGTACTCGGTGGTGACGGCGTAGTACTTGCCGGTGGTCTCGTTCTTGTAATAATAGGTCTTGTTGGGGTTCAGGTCACCCAGAGAGTAGTTGGCGTTGTCCGCGCCGCCGTAGACGGGAGCGAGCGTCATCTCATACTCGCTGGAGAGCTTCTTCATGAAGTCCGCAACCTGGCTGCTGGGAGCAGACTTGAACAGGCCGACGGTGTAGACGATGGCGTCCTGCTCGGTCTTGGCGAGGTTGCCGGAGACC
>JBGUHV010000070.1:0-4504 GCA_045112425.1 Oscillospiraceae bacterium | reverse complement strand
CACCGTCATCAACGACAAGGGCAAATTCGTTTTGAATCTGCTCCCCTCCGGCATCCTTCGCGACGAGACCGTGAACGTGATGGGACCCGGCATGGTCATCGACACCGAGCATCTCTTCCACGAGATCGGCCGCATTCGCGAGGGCGGCATTGAGGTCACGCCGAAGCATCTGAAGATCAGCGACAAGGCCTGCATCTGCATGCCGTATCACAAGCTGCTCGATTGTCTGGAGGAAGACCGTCTTGCGGATAAAAAGTTCGGCTCCACCCGCCGCGGCATCTCCCCCGCCTACTCGGACAAGTATATGAAGAAATCTCTTCGCATGGGCGACCTCGCCGACCGCGAAGCGCTCAAGGCGCGTCTGGCCGACATCCTGGAGTGGAAGAACCTCTTTGTCGTAAACGGCTACGGCCACGAGCCGATCCAGCTCGACGAAATGATGGAGTGGATTGATACCTACGCCATGCCCTTCCGGGATTACGTCTGCGATACGACGGACTTTCTGCACGAGGCGATTGAGGACAACAAATCCGTCCTCTTTGAAGCCCAGCTCGGCGCGCTTCGCGACATCGACTTCGGCATCTATCCTTACACCTCCGGCTCCAGCACGATTGCGGCCTATGCCACGCTCGGTGCAGGCATTCCGGACGTGGAGCTCGACAATGTGATCGGCATCATGAAGGCCTATTCCAGCTGCGTCGGCGAAGGACCCTTCACCTGCGAGCTGTTCGGCGAGGAGGCCGATGCGCTGCGCGAGGCCGGCGGTGAATACGGCGCTGCGACCGGCAGGCCCCGCCGCGTGGGCGGCTTTGACGTGGTCGCCTCCAAATACGGCGTGAAGATGCAGGGCTGCACCAGCATCGCGCTCACGAAGATGGACGTGCTGAGCTACATGGAGCAGATCCCCGTCTGTGTCGCCTATGAGATCGACGGCGTGCGCACGGATCGCTTCCCCATCGGCGTTCCGCTGAACAAAGCGAAGCCTGTATACGAGTATCTGCCCGGCTTCCACTGCGACATTTCCGCCTGCCGCAAGGCGGAGGAGCTGCCGAAGGAGGCCATGGACTATGTTCGCTATCTCGAAGCGGCGGTCGGCTGCCGGATCAAATACGTCTCCGTCGGCGCGGATCGCGACGCATACATCAAACTGTTCTAACGGATATAAAAACCAATCGGCTGCCCGCTCTGCTGGCAGCCGATTGGTTTTGCTTATTGATGCGTCTGATAAGTGCTCACCGCTTCCGGCTCGCAGGAGAGCTCATTGCCCCACACATCATATACATGCCGATAAGTCACAATGGTCTTTCCGCTCACAGCATAGTTGAGGCCAACGTAGCTTCCGTCCACATTCGTGCCCCAGATCTGCACCGTGAGCATTCCGTTTTCCACAAAGGCCACGATTGCGATCGGGAACGTGCGGTTATTCTCAAACCGAAAGTCCGGCCCGCCCCAGCTGACGGTGGCGTCCATGCCGGGCTCAATGTACCCGACGGAGAACATGTGGTTCACGCGCTCCAGAATTTTCAAATTCGACTTCATAGCGCACCAGTAGAGCGTAGAGGATACCTGGCAGATGCCGCCGCCCACCTCCTGCACAACCTCGCCGTTGGCATAGGCGCCCGCTTCCCGGAAGCCGGCATCCCAGGTGCGCTGGCCGAGCGTTTCGTTATAAGAAAAGCTCTGGCCCGGATAAAGAATCACATCGTGAATCTTCTGCGCCGCCAGCGTAACGTTGTTGATGCGGTTCCAGCTGCTGCCGCCGAGCGAGGTGCTCTTAATGGCAAGCAGATCATTAAAAAGGCCCGGCACGTCGTCCTTATGAAACGCAGCGGGCGTAACCTCGCAGGGGATCTCCACCACGTCTCCAGCGCATGCTGCATCCCACAGGCGCTGCGCCGTCGAAACATCAAACTGCACGCCGGAGCGTGCTTCCACGATCTCCATCGTCTCGGTGTCGAAATAGGCGTTCACCGGCTCGCCGCAGACCTGATCGTGCAGCTGCTGCAGATCGATCTCTTTGGTCTCCGCCTCGCTGTCCGCCTTGGTCACGCAGTCCGCAGAATCCTCATGGTGCTCCAAGGCGGAGAGCGTCTTCTGATAGACCGTCTCCGGGTCTGCCAGCAGAAGCTCCGCACCCTTTGTCACACGCAGCAGCTGCGCCTCCTCATCCAGCTCCAGATTGCCGCCGGAAAGATCGAGATTGACCTGACGCACGGTATCGTCCACCTGTGTGCGGAGCGCATCTGTGTCAATCTCCGCGCCGAGTGTCTTCGCCACGTCATAACCAAAGACGGCGCTGCGGAGATAGGAGAACAGATTGCCGATCAGATTGCTCTGCCGACCGTAATTCATGGCGGCTTCCGCCGCGGTGCGCGCGCTCTGGCTCCAGCCGGCAACGCCGGAGCGGACGGTCATGCTGTTGTCTCCCGGAAGCAGAACCGTGAGCACTGGACGGTCGGAGCCATCCCACCCGGCGAGCTTTGCCGTGGCGGTGGCCTGCGCCGTCTCCATGCCGGCAAGCCGCGTGCCGTTCACGGCAACGCCAGGAAAAATCGTGGTACGCTGGGAAACAAGATAAGCGCCGCCGAACATCAGCAGACAGAGCACCGCCGCAATCAGGCCGAGAATCAGCCAGTCAAGCGGCCGCAGATGCAGTTTGCTTTTCGGCGGCGTCGCTGGTATAAATGGATTTGGAACTGAAGATTCGCAAGAGACGGGTTCGCTCCTTCATTGGACTTTGACAGTGATACTATATCAAATTCCACGCGGCTTGTCCACGTTAAAAGCACAGAATCTGCCATAAAATCCTGCTGTTCGACCGTGCATTCAGTCAAACGGCGGGAGCGCCAAACGCGCTCCCGCCGTTCTTTATTCCGCAGTTTGCGCAATCAGCGCTTCCATCTGCAGCGTATATCGCTCCAAATCCGCGCCGAGGATCGTTTCGCCCACAATTTCCCCCACACTGTTAACGAAAAATGTGGTTGGAAACGCCTGCACGGGGATCTGAGACTCCATGCCGTTCCACGCGCGAAGCACAGGGTATGCTGCACCCGCCTGCTCCAACAGTGCAAGCCCGGTCTCAATGGTCTCGTCATTCGTTCCGTCATACAGGATGCCAACCACCGCGCAGTCCTGCGCGGCATATTCCTCGCTGAGCTTCTGCAGCTCCGGCAGCTCCTGAATGCAGTAGCCGCACCATGTGGTCATCACGTTCACCATGGTAATTTTATGCGCGGAAAAAAGCGCCTCACTCGAAACGGCATTGCCGTTCAGATCGGCAGTCTCAAAGGAAAGCTTTTGCGTCTCGGCCGTTTCTTCGACCGGCGGCGTCTCTTCCGCAATCGGGCGAATCTCGGTTTTGCCGCAGGCAGAGACGGCCAGCAGCAGGCAGAGCAATACCATCCAGAATTGCTTTTTCATGTGGTTCTCCTTTCAGCGCCGGGAGCTCCCTTTCCGACTGCACGGAATTTCAGAGCATTTTTCGGACAGATATGGACGCACTCGCCGCAGCGGATACACTCGGCGCTGTTCGGCGTCTTTGCCGGATCCACCTGCATTTTGCAGACCTTCGCGCACTCTCCGCATGCGACGCACGCATCCCTGTCCAGCTCCAGACGTAAAAAGCTGATCTTCTGGAACAGCGCATAGAACGCGCCGAGCGGGCAGAGATATTTGCAGAACGGGCGATGGATCATAACAGACAGCACAAGGATCACAATTAGCACCGCAAGCTTCCACGCATAGAGCGCATGCGCCGCGCTTCGGATTCCCCGATCCAGCAGCGCGAGCGGAACGCCGCCCTCAAGCATTCCGACCGGACAGATCCACTTGCAGAAATACGGCACACTCAGGCCGAATTCATCGCGCAGGATCGTGGGCAGCAGAATGACAAACACCAGCAGAAAGCCGTATTTCAAATATCGAAGAGACTTGTCCAGTGCCTTCGGAATGGTCAGCTTCGGTGTTGGGATTTTATAAAGCAGCTCCTGAATCAGCCCGAACAGGCAAAGCCAGCCGCAGATAAATCTTCCGACCAGCACTCCCAGCAGTGCAAGCCAGCCCAGCACATAAAAGGCAAAGCGCGGCTTTTTGCCGGTGACCATGGCCTGCAGCGCGCCGATCGGGCAGGCGCCGAGTGCGCCAGGGCAGGCATAGCAGTTCATACCCGGCACGCAAAATCGCTTGAGCGGGCCGGAATAGATCTGCCCCGTCACAAAGCCGCTCAGATGCGCGTTGGTGAGCAGCGCCCAAATTCCCTGCACCGCCTTGCGCTTTCGGCGGTGGGTTCTCAGATCAGCCAATGCCGCAGCACTCCAGGCAAAGCGCCGCCGCCTTCTGCAGCACCTCCGCCGTCTCTCCGCGCAGCGCGCCAAAGGCGCAGGAAGCCAGCGCCAGAAGCGCAACGGCGTAGGTCAGGTAGTTTCTTTTCATAGCATTTCTCCAAACGTAATCTTCTTCAGCGTATCCTGTCAGAGTCCGAGCAGTGCGTTCCAGGTGTTCGGCC
>JBGUHV010000069.1:0-12013 GCA_045112425.1 Oscillospiraceae bacterium | reverse complement strand
AGAGCTATGCTACCGCGCTTTTCAGGACACGAGCCCGCGCTTTGCTTCGCTCACGCCAGAGCAGGAGACCGCGTTTCTCGCCGAGATGGATCGCCTCGATGACCTTGTGCAGTCCGGGAAGCTGGCGCCGTATCTGCTCTCCGATGCGCTGAAGCCGAAGGACTTCAGCTTCCTGCCGATAGAGCAGTATGGTGATGCGCTCCGCTGCGAAAGACGTGCGTCGTTTTCCGAGCTGCTGGATGAATACTATCTGCGCCGCGACCAGGCGGAGGCCATGCGCCGCAAGTCGCAGTCACTGACCAAAACGATCAAAAATCTCCGAGACCGCACCGCGCGCAAGCTCTCGCTGCAGCGCGAGGAGCTGCGCCGCAGCGAGGACCGCGAGGCGCTGCGCCGCCGTGCCGATCTCATCACGGCGAATCTCTATCGCATTCAGAAGGGCGACCGCGTGCTGCGCGCGGAGGATTTCTATGAAGAGGGGATGCCCGCAGTGGAAATCCCGCTCGACCCGCTCAAAACGCCGCAGCAGAATGCGGCTGTGCTCTATAAGCAATATCAGAAGGCCAAAACGGCGGAGATGCACCTGACCGCGCTGATCGCCGAAGGGGAGAAGAGCCTCCACTATCTCAACAGCGTGCTCGATGAGATTTCCCGCGCCGAGGGCGAGCAGGATCTCGCCGTCATCCGCGCAGAGCTGCGCGAATCCGGCTATCTCCGGCGCGAAAAGAGCGCGAGGAAGGAAAAGCTCCGCCCCCGCGCCCCGCTCCGCTTCGTGTCTGACAGCGGCTTTGAAATTCTGGTGGGCCGCTCCAACGCGCAGAATGACGAGCTGACGCACCGGCTCGCGCGGCGGACGGATTATTGGCTTCATGTGCAGAAAATCCATGGTTCCCATGTGATCATCCGCGCCATGGATCAGCAGCCCGATGAAATTACAGTTGCGCAGGCGGCCTCTCTTGCTGTATACTACTCCCAATCTCGCGCAGGCGGAAAAACGCCTGTGGATTATACGATGGTCCGAAATGTGCGCAAGCCCTCCGGTGCATTGCCCGGCATGGTGCTCTATACGACCTATCAGACGATCCTTGCCGAGAGCGACGAATCTCTCGTACAGCGGCTGCGTGCGGAACCATAACGCTCGCGGATCGTCATAAACTGCATTCCATCCTGAAGAGAAAGATAAAGGTGATATAACGTGAAAGTATTCAGAGGCATTTTGTTTGTCCTGATCTGGATCGGACAGATCGCGGCTGAGATCTGGGCGGGCGTGCACGTCTGGCGTCTGGACATGCTCCCGCTGCGCCTGTTCCTGTTCGGTATTCTGGTGCTCAGTCTGCTGTGGATCTTTGAGGGTCTGCTGTTTTTCTATGGCAACCGGCAGGAGAAAGGTACGAAGAAAGGCCTGATCTGCCGTCTCATCCCCGTCGTGCTCATTGTGCTGACGGTGCTGGCCTGCGTCTACGGCGTGTTCGCGTCCGATAAGGTGGGCGAGACGATCAGCAGCGTGACCGAGACGCAGTCTGTCACGAGCTCCTATGCCGTTTTCGTCCGCAAGGACAGCAAGGCCGTTGAGCTGGAAGACGCTTCCGGTTACGATTTCGGTGTGACCTCCTCGTATGATAAGGAAAACACGATCACGGCCATCCGGATGCTGCGGGAGTCCTTTGACAGCAAGATTACCACTGTCGATCACGATTCCGTGCCGGAGATGGTGCTCGCGCTTTTTGAGGAAGACGTCGATGCGATCCTGCTCAACGAGGCGTATGTGCCTATCATGGAGGAGCTCGAGGGCTTTGAGGACTTCAGCGACAACACGCGCGTGATCGCCCGCTTCGTCGTGGAGCAGAAGAAGACCGCCGTGCCCTCCGGCTCCGAGACCAAGGGCGACAAGCTGCCGACGGAGAATCTGCAGCCTGTGCCGGACATCACGAAGGATCCGTTTGTCGTCTATCTCAGCGGCTCCGATACCCGCAGCAAAACGCTCGAGACCAGCAACAGCGACGTCAACATTCTCGTCATTGTCAACCCGCAGTCGAAGCAGATTCTCCTGCTCAACACTCCGCGTGATTACTATATCCCGAATCCCGCCGGCGGCGGCAAGCTCGATAAGCTCACGCACTGCGGCGTCTACGGCATTGATAATTCGATCAGCGCGCTTGCCGATCTGTACGGCGTGGTCGTCAACTACTATGCGCAGATCAATTTCTCCGGCTTTGAAACCCTGATCGACGCCGTCGGCGGCGTCACAATCGAGTCGGAGATTGCGTTCAAAACGCTCAACGGCGGCTTTGAGATCAAGGAAGGAACGAACAAGCTCAACGGCGAGCAGGCGCTGGGCTATGTCCGCGAGCGCTATGCCTTCCAGACCGGCGACAATCAGCGCGGCCTGAACCAGATGAAGGTGCTCACCGCCGTCATCGACAAGCTCTCCAGCGCCCGCCTCGTTACGCATTACAATTCCATTCTCAACAGCCTCCAGGGCATGTTCACCACGAGCATCAGCAGCGAGGAGATCTCTGCGCTCGTCAAGATGCAGCTGGGCGACGGCGGCGACTGGAACATCAAGTCCTTTGCCGTCACCGGCAATACGGGCAATGATATCACGTTCTCCATCCCGCGCGTTGCGGTTTCCGTCATGTATCAGGACGAAGCGCTCGTCAAGCGCGCCGCTGATCTGGTGGATCTCGTCATCGCCGGCGAGGAGCTCACGGACGAGCTCGTCGCCAAGGAGACGCCCGCTCCGTAACGGAAGCCAATAAAAAAGACTGCAGGTCGCATGGATCTGCAGTCTTTTCTTGGTTTCATTTATTCCGCCTTCTTCTGGCCGAAAAGCTCCGCGGCCTTTTTCAGCTCCTCGCGGATTTCAATGTGCTGCGGGCATACGCCCTCGCAGGCGCCGCAGCGGATGCACTCTACCGCCTGTTTGCGGCCGTGGCCGCCCACCAGCCAGCGCTCCTGATGCGCAGCGCGCTCCGGATCTCCAAAGAGTGTGAGGATATTCTTTGCCGTGAAGGTGCCGGAGATGCCGATCTCCATCGGACAGACCTTCGCACAGTAATTGCAGGTCGTGCACGGGATGAGGGGAATGCGGTTCAGCGCCTCGCGCGCCTTGTCCATGACTGCAAGCTGCTCGGCGTTCATGCCGTCAAAGTCCTTCATGAAGGAAATGTTGTCTTCCATTTGCGCGAGATCACTCATGCCGGAGAGCGCCGCGAGCACGCCGTCCAGATTCGCCGCAAAGCGAATGCCCCAGGAGGCGGCGGAGCGCTCCGGCTCGGCGGCCTTGAGAATCTCTGCCACAGAGGCCGGGGGATTGGCCAGCAGACCGCCCTTCAGCGGTTCCATAATCACAACGGCCTTGCCGTATTTGCGCGCCATCTCATACACGCCGCGCGACTGAATCGCGGGATTTTCCCAGTCGGCGTAGTTGATCTGCAGCTGCACGAATTCCGCCTCCGGATGTGCGATGAGAATCTCCTCCAGCTCCTCCGGCGTGGAATGGAAGGAGAAGCCAATGTGCCTGATCTTGCCCTCGGCCTTTTTCTCTTTCACGAACGACCACATGTCGAACTTATCAAACGCCTGTGTGCGCATTTCTCCCAGATTGTGCAGCAGATAATTGTCAAAGTATCCTGCGCCGGTGCGCTCGAGCGATTCCTCAAACTGCCGAATCGCATCCTCTCTGGTCTGACATCCGATCCACGCGGCGTTTTTGGTTGCCAGCTGGAAGGATTCTCTCGGATAGCGCTCCACCAGTGCCTGACGGATCGCGTCCTCGGAGCCGGTATAAGCCCAGGCGGTGTCAAAATAGGTAAAACCCGCCTCAAGGAAGCGGTCGACCATCACCTTGACCTGCTCCACGTCAATTTCGTCGCCCTTCTTCGGCAGACGCATCAGCCCGAAGCCGAGCTTTTTGATCTCCTGATCGAAAAACTGCATTGTCATCCCTCCCAATTTATTCTGACGTTATGTCAGTTAAGATTATATACACGGAGCCGGCTTCTGTCAATGAAAAACAAGCCTGTGTCACTTTTGTGACCTGCTCACTGATATTTCCCTATCAGGATCGTAGTATATATCCTGAGAAAGCGGGAAGAAAGGAAAAAACAAACCGCACCGCTTGACAATCTACTTTTTGAACAGTAAGATTATAAATTAGCCGCGCCTACACGGCGCCTGAAATGAAAATGAAAAATAATGATAGAAAGGACGAACGAACCAATGTTGGAACTCAAGCACATTTCGTTCGATGCGGACGGGGAAGACGGCAATAAGGAAATTCTGCGCGATGTCAATCTCACCATTGATGAGCGCATGGTTGTCATCACCGGGCCGAACGGCAGCGGAAAATCCACGCTGGCGAAGATCATCGCCGGCATCGTCAAGCCCACGGCAGGCCAGATCATTCTGGATGGGGAGGACATCACCGAGCTCTCCATCACCGAGCGCGCGCACAAGGGCGTGAGCTTTGCCTTCCAGCAGCCGGTGCGCTTCAAGGGCATCACGGTCTATGATCTCATCGCCATCGCCTCCGGCAAGCGTCTTTCGGTTGCGGAAGCATGTAATTACCTCTCTGAGGTTGGCCTCTGCGCCAGAGATTATGTTAACCGCGAAGTGAACGCCAGCCTCTCCGGCGGTGAGCTCAAGCGCATCGAGATTGCCACCATGCTCGCGCGCGGCACCAAGCTCTCCATCTTCGATGAGCCCGAGGCGGGCATCGACCTCTGGAGCTTCCAGAATCTGATTCGCGTCTTCGAGAAGATGCACGAGGACATTCAGGGCAGCATTCTCATCATCTCCCATCAGGAGCGCATTCTGGAGAATGCGGATAAGATCGTTGTGCTCGCGGACGGCGAGATTCGCGCCGTGGGCACCAAGGAAGAGATCATGCCCGAGCTGATGGCGGCTTCCGGCGTTTGCAGCCGCCTCGTCAACAAGGTTTAAGGAGGGAACGGATATGGCATTGGATCTGATTCAGAAGCGTCTGCTGCGTGAGGTGGCGGATCTGCACGATATGCCCGAGGGCGCCTATAATATCCGTTCCGACGGTCAGCTCGCCGGACGCAACACCACCGCGAATATCGACATCGTCACCAAGACGGACAAGCCCGGCATTGATATCTTCATCAAGGACGGCACGAAAAACGAGAGCATGCACATCCCCGTCATCATCGAGAAGAGCGGCCTGCAGGATCTCGTTTACAATGATTTTTATATCGGCAATGACTGCGACGTCACGATTGTCGCCGGCTGCGGCATCAACAACTGCGGCACGCAGGAGAGCCGTCATGACGGCATCCACAGCTTCTTTGTCGGCAAAAACAGCCGCGTGAAGTATATCGAGAAGCACTACGGTGAGGGCGACGGCCGCGGCACGAACGTCATGAACCCGACCACGATTGTCGAGCTTGGCGAGGGCAGCTACATGGAGATGGAGACGACCCAGATCAAGGGCATCGATTCCACCATCCGCAACACCGAGGCCAAGTGTGCCGACGGCGCGCAGCTTGTTGTCACCGAGAAGATCAAGACGCACGGCAGCCAGTATGCCGAAACGAACTTCACCGTCGATCTCGACGGCGTGGATTCCAGCGCCAACGTGATCTCCCGCAGCGTCGCGCGCGAGGATTCCCGCCAGATGTTCAACTCCAATATCCGGGGCAACAACAAGTGCGCCGGTCATTCCGAGTGCGATGCGATCATCATGGACAACGCCTATGTCGGCGCGCGTCCGGAGATCGTCGCCAACTCCGTCGAGGCGAGCCTCATCCACGAGGCGGCCATCGGCAAGATCGCCGGCGACCAGCTCATCAAGCTCATGACGCTCGGCCTCACCGAGCAGCAGGCGGAGGAGCAGATCGTCAACGGCTTCCTGAAGTAATCAGCCTTGCGCACGGGGCGGCAAATGCCGTTCCCGTGCCTTTGCGCATTCCGGGGGTGCTTCTGTGAACATTCTTTGCTATGGAGATTCCAATACATATGGCCTCACAACAGACTGGAAGGGCCGCCTGCCGCGCGATGTGCGCTGGCCCGGAAAATTGCAGATGCTGCTCGGCGAGGAGCACTACGTCGTGGAGGACGGGCTCGTCGGCCGCACCTGCGCCATCCCGGATCGGCACCGCTATGGCCGCTCCGCCATGGATTTTCTGCCCGTCGCGCTCGAGTGCCACGCGCCGCTGGATTATCTGATCCTCGCCTTCGGCACGAATGACTGTAAGGCCGAGAAGGCTCGCACGCTGCATGAGACCGCGCGCGGCATGGAGGAGCTGGTGCTCCTTGCGCAGCGGCTTGCGCCGCAAACGCGCATTCTCATCATCGCCTCGGCGCCGCTGCGGGAATGTGTGCTGGCGGTCGACCCGGACTTTGATGCGCTCTCGGTGGAGATCTCCGCGCAGCTCTGGAGGGAATATCAGAAGATCGCCAAGCGATACGGCTGCCTGTTTCTCAATGCCGGAGAAGTGACAACTCCCTCCGACGAGGACGGGGAGCATTTGGACGAGAAAGGCCACGCCGCGCTTGCCGAGGCCGTGGCAGGGATTTTGCTGGAAGACATGAAAGGACGGATCTGAAATGACCAGAGAGAACGCGTGGGCGCTGCTCACGGAGTACAACAAGGATCACTTTCATCTGCAGCACGCGCTGACGGTGGAAGCCGTCATGCGCTGGTTTGCAAACGAACTGGGCTACGCAGAGGAAGCGGACAAGTGGGCGATCGTCGGTCTGCTGCACGATCTCGATTTTGAGATGTATCCGGATCAGCACTGCATCAGGGAAGAGGAGATCATGCGCGCCGCCGGGGTGGAGGAGGATATCATCCATGCCACCTGCAGCCACGGCTACGGCATCACGGTCGACATTCAGCCGGAGCACGAGATGGAGAAGGTGCTCTTCGCCTCCGATGAGCTCACCGGTCTCATCGGCGCCTGTGCGCTCGTGCGCCCGTCGAAGAGCGTCAGCGATATGGAGGTCAAGTCCGTCAAAAAGAAGTTCAAGACGCCTGCCTTCGCTGCCGGCTGCTCCAGAGAGATCATTCAGCGCGGAGCCGATATGCTCGGCTGGGATCTCTCAAAGCTCATGGAGCTCACGCTGCAGGCCATGAAGGACACGGAAGCGGAGCTGAACGAAAAGGTCGCCGCGCTCTGAGCATTGCCCGGACGGTTTTCCGCCCGGGCAAAAAAGTTTTGGAAATTTGAAAATTGATGCTTGACATTCTGTCGCTTTGGTGTTATAGTAACTCTCGCCTTGGGGGTATAGCTCAGCTGGGAGAGCGCTTGAATGGCATTCAAGAGGTCAGCGGTTCGATCCCGCTTATCTCCACCAAGCAAAGAAGACACGCTGTTGCGTGTCTTTTTTTTCATTGAAAATGAGGCCGAACCGGGCGGAACTTATAGCATAGGAGGTTTGCTCATGCTGAACATTGAGAAGATATCGAAAGATTCCACGCTGACCATTGCGCTGTCCGGACGTTTGGACACAAACACCGCAACAGACTTGGAAAAGGAACTGAAATCGAGTCTGGACGGCGTAACTGCATTGGTATTTGACTTTGAGGCGCTGGATTATATCTCATCTGCAGGCCTGCGTGTGCTGCTCTACGGGAAGAAAACCATGAACAAATTGGGAGAAACGAAGGTTGTCCATGTCAACGAGACAATCATGGAGATCTTTGAGATCACCGGATTCTCGGACATTCTGACGATCGAGTAAGAAGAACTGTTCGAATATATCAAAGCACGCATGTGGTGTTATGTTCCACATACGTGAGCTGTCGGGGGAATCAATCATGTTTGAAAGACGCATTACCCGTTCCGAGCTGCTTCGGTGCGTCATGTGTATGGACGCACCTTGTACGGAAGCCTGCGGAACACTTGACCCGGCCCGGATCCTGCGCCATCTCTGGTTTGACAACGAAAAAACAGCGGCAGCGGGTTTCCCGAACGAAAACCCCTGCGCCGCCTGTGCGGCGCCCTGTGAGGATGCATGCGTCCGGGCGCATCAGGTTCCGATCAGCAATCTGTTGACGCGGCTTCACGAAGAGGTACAGCCGCGGCTGGAGATTGCCTTGCCAGAAGACGAACAACGCCTGCGGACTGCGCTGTGCGGTATTCCGCTGGAGAACCCTTTCCTGCTGTCCTCCTCAGTGGTGGCCAGCACCTATGACATGTGCGCCAGAGCGTTTGAAGCGGGCTGGGCAGGCGCTGCGTTCAAAACGATCTGTTCTTTTCCAATCCATGAGGCTTCTCCGCGATTTTCAGCGATCACAGGGGACAATGGAAGTATCATCGGATTTAAAAATATTGAGCAGCTCTCCGACCACAGCCTTGCGGAGAACATGGAGATCTTTCGCCGACTGAAAGAAAATTATCCGAGCAAAGTGATTCTGGCATCTGTCATGGGGCAAAATGATGCGGAGTGGGAATCGCTTGCGCGCCTGTGTGAAGAAAACGGAGCGGATGCGATCGAACTGAACTTTTCCTGCCCCAACATGGCAGACGGCGGTCTTGGATCGGATATCGGGCAAATGCCAGAGCTGGTCGAGCGCTTTACTGCTGCGGCAAGGCGCGGAACGAAGCTCCCAATCTTGGCAAAGCTCACACCCAACGTGGCCGCAATGAGTCCCGCAGCCGAGGCAGCCAAACGCGGCGGCGCAAACGGCATTGCCGCCATCAACACGATCAAGAGCATTATTGGCGTGAATCGGCATACCTACGTCTCTGCGCCTGCGGTACATGGAAAATCAGCTGTGGGAGGGTACAGCGGCAATGCCGTGAAACCCATTGCCCTTCGTTTTATCGCGGAATTAGGGAAAAACAAAGCGCTGCAGGGGATGCATTTGAGCGCGATGGGAGGCGTGGAAACCTGGGCGGACGCTCTGGAATTTATCTTGCTCGGCGCCGGAAGCATTCAGATTACCACGGCGGTGATGCAATATGGCTATCGCATCATCGACGATCTCAAGCAAGGTCTGAACTATTATCTGGCGGAAAAGGGTTTTGCTCATGTAGGCGAGGCGACGGGACTTGCTCTCGATTTTGTCAGTGATTCGACCGATGTTCTGGAACGTGATACCGTTGTTTTTCCAAAGTTTCATCGGGAAAAATGTATTGGATGTGGCCGCTGTGTGATTTCCTGCGCAGACGGGGGACATCAAGCCATTCATTTGACAGACGATCGCAAGCCTGTGCTCGACGGAATATCATGCGTAGGATGCCATCTGTGCGTGCTGGTCTGCCCGCAAAAGGCGATTGCCGCCAGCCGCAAACGAATCAATAAGTGATTCCATACCGTTCGGGAGAGCGCTTGAATGCCATTCAAGAGGCCGGCGATGCGATCCGCTTATCTCAGAAATCATAAGACACGCTGCTGCGTGTCTTTTTTATCTATTTTCGAATTTAGACTTGACAGCATCAGTCTAATGTTGTAGACTAATTACAGGTCTAAAACATTAGACCAATGGGAGGGAAGAAAATGGAACCGAAACGATTGTTTAACGGCGAACTGCGGCTTCTGAGTATCATCTGGGCGAACGAGCCGGTCGCCTCCGGCGAACTGGTGCGGCTCTGCCGTCAGGAGCTTGGCTGGAAAAAGTCCACCACCTACACGATGCTCAAGCGGCTCGGCGAAAAGGGTCTGCTGCGAAATGAAAATACGGTGGTCATATCGCTGGTCTCACGGGCGGAAGTGCAGGCCGCGGAGAGCGAGTGTGTCGTGCAGCAAACCTTTGACGGCTCACTTCCGGGTTTTCTTGTGGCGTTTCTCGGTAATAAGACCATTTCAAATGAGGAGGCAGAGGCTATCAAACAACTGATTGACGCGCATCGGGAGGGCTGAATATGGACGGCTTGTTTTTCAGCATCCTGCGCATGAGTCTTTCTGCCAGCGTGGTCATCGCTGCGGTGCTGCTGGTCAGATTGATCCTAACCGGCGCTCCCAAAAAGTGGTCCTATCTGCTCTGGAGTGTGGTCGGCTTCCGGCTCTGCTGTCCGGTGAGCTTTCAGTCTGCTTTCAGCCTGTTTTCTGTGGCGCCGGAGCAGATTCCGCGTGTACAGATGAACTTGCCAGGTGTACCTGTCAACGCGGTTCCGGTGATCGAACCTTCCATGTCGCCGACACCTGCGGCTGTCACAGAGATCACCTCGCCCCTGCATCTCTGGCCAACGCTGGGAATTGCGCTCTGGTGCGTCGGTATGGCGGTGCTGCTGATCTATAGCCTGGTTCGGGTTCTGCGTCTGCGCTCCCTGCTGCTCGACGCGGTGCATATGGAACCCGGTGTTTGGCAATCGGATCGGATCGCCTCGCCCTTTTTGATGGGTCTGCTTCATCCGACAATCTATGTTCCGATCGGGACGGACGCGGAGACGTTGCGGTATGTCCTTGCCCATGAGCGGGTCCATCTCCGGCGCGGCGATCATTGGGTCAAGGCGCTGGCGTTCCTGCTCCTTGCGGTGCACTGGTTCAATCCGCTTTGCTGGCTGGCGTTCCTGCTGATGAATCGGGATATGGAGCTCAGCTGCGATGAGTGCGTGCTTGCGGAGAATGGCTCTGCCTCAAGAGACTACAGCCTTTCACTGCTCCACTTCGCTACGCTGGGACGATTTCCCGGTCCGGGCATGCTGGCGTTCGGTGAGTCCGACGTGACGCGGCGCGTCAAAAATGTGCTGCGATGGAAGCAGCCTAAGCGCTGGGCGACGATCACGGCGGCGCTCGTTTGCGCGGCGGCGGTTGCAGCCTGCGCCGCGAATCCGAAGACCGACACGGAGCGGGAGGCCCTTCGGAATGTCGCCATGGAGGCGAGTCGGCTTTCTTCGAGCCAGAGCTGCGTGGTGGATTCCAACGGCGCTTTGGTTCCGGGTGTCGTTGATGCTTATAAGCAGCAGCTCCGAGCCGTCTTCACGGAAGATTCTGGCTATATCTCGCAATACGCGGAAACGATGAAACAACTCGTCGACAGCTTTGATGACACCACAGACGTCGTGCAGGAGCATCAGATCACGGAGTGCAGCATTCAAAAGCTGACGATCAACGGTGACCAGGCGACGCTGGTCTGCAAGGTCAAGAGCCTGCAGAAATACATTCCGCACCGCGAGGACGGCGGCTACAGTGTTATTTTCGCGGCATCAAAGGAAACCGTGACCTACACGCTCCAAAAAAGTGGAGAACAATGGCGCGTACAGAGCTTCACTTTGGATGACTATGTCTTCGGAACGCCGTTTGAAATGGGCATTTTGGGCAGCTATCGGGAGAAGACTTTCCTGACACGCGAGGAAGCCTGTCGTTATGCTGCCTCTCATACTTCAGAAGCTCAGAGTGAGCCGGCCCCGGATGAAAGCGCGGCCATTCAGCGGATGCAACATCTTCAGGGGGAAGACATTCTGCAATTTGCAGGCAGTTTTTCGGCCAGCGATCCGAATTATAACGATACGGTTGCAGCGGCAATTCGAAGCGCGGCGGTTCATGGAACACCGGAGCAGGAGGAACCTTCCGGATTGATCGAGTGGTACTTCGCTGATCTCTATCTGTCCAAGCTGCCGAGCGGAGGGTTTGGCACCGGCAAAGCCATGTTTCAACTGCAGACGCCAATCTATCCGAACCAGATTACAGTGCTTCTGATTGGGAATGTGGAGATTCCAATGTAAAATAGGCAGAGCACGGTATTGTGCTCTGCCTGTTTGCATTTCCACCGCATCCCCTGTATAATAATCTCAGTCAGGGAGGTGCTGGTGATGCGCTCGAAGCTCGGCGGCAGGTTCTGGGCGGCCATGCTGGTTTTTGGCCTGATGGGTCAGGTGGCATGGGTCGTGGAGAACATGTATTTCAACGTTTTCATCTATAAGATGTTCCACGCCTCGGCGGGGGAGATCTCTGCCATGGTCATGGCGAGCGCCGTCGTTGCCGCGCTCACGACGATCCTGATGGGCACCGTGTCCGACCGTGTCGGCAGGCGCAAGGCGTTTATGAGCGTCGGCTATCTTATCTGGGGGCTCACAATCGTCTCCTTCGCGTGGCTCAAGAA
>JBGUHV010000068.1:0-50447 GCA_045112425.1 Oscillospiraceae bacterium | reverse complement strand
GCATGATCCGCGCCATGAAGTCCTCGAAGCTCTATATCAACGGCGGCGGCAACCTCATGCAGGACGTCACCAGCCGCTACAGTCTCTGGTATTATCTCTATACGATCCGCAAGGCGAAGGAGTGCGGCTGCGCCGTGCAGATGTACGGCTGCGGCATCGGCCCGATCCTCTATCCGCGCGATCAGAAGCTCGTGGCCAAAACGCTCAACCGCTGTGTGGACGTCATCACCCTGCGCGAGCCGGACAGCCGCGGCGTGCTCGAGCGCTTCGGCGTGACCGAGCCGGAGGTGCTGCTCTCGTCCGACCCCGCGCTCACGCTTCCGGGCGCGCCGCGCGCGCAGGTGGATCGCCTGCTCGAGCGCGCGGGCATCCCCCTCGGCGGCAATTACATCGCCTTCGTGCTGCGCCGCTGGCGCGGGTTTGAGGAAAAGAGCAAGGTCTTTGCCGCCGCGGCGGTCTATGCCTATCTCAACTATCAGCTCACGCCCGTCTTCGTGTGCATCAACCACCGCACCGACTGGGAGGCGGCCAAGCTCGTCACGCAGCATCTGAGCATCCCGTATCATGTGATCGCGGAGCCCATGTCGTCGGGCGTGACCATCGGCGTGCTCTCGCGGATGAAGGCTGTCGTGAGCATGCGTCTGCACGGTCTGGTCTTCGCCGCGGGGCAGGGCGTGCCGCTCGCCGGCGTGAGCTATGACCCGAAGGTCACCGCCTTCCTCGACTATATCGAACAGGACAACTATCAGGAGCTTGAGAATCTCAACGCTGTGAACGCCACCGGCCTCATCGACTGCGCCATCCAGCTCGGCAACGAGGGGCGCGAGCTGCGCCGGCGCACGGAGCTTCTCAACCAAAAGGAAAGCATCAACCGCGAGGCGGCCGTCCGGCTGCTGGAAAGGAGCGCGTCAACATGATTCGCTGTGTGGTTCTCGCGTCCGGCAGCGGCACCAAGCTGCAGAGCCTGCTGGATTCCATCTTCTTCGGCGAAATTCCGGAGCTGGAGATCGTCGCCGTCATCTCCTCCGACCCGGAGGCCAACGCCCTGACCCGCGCGCGCAACGCGCGCATCGAGGCGGTGGACATCCACCGCGAGGTCTTCCCGAATGAGAGCACCTTCGATCTCGCCGTGCGCAACAAGATCCGCGATCTCGACGCCGATCTCGTCATCGACGCGGGGTTCCATCCCGGCGTCGGCCCCGAGACGGCCAAGGCCTTCCGAAACAAGATCATTGCGGTGCAGCCGTCGCTGGTGCCCGCGTTTCAGGACCTGCGCGGCCTCGCCGTGCACGAGGCGGTGCTCGCCCGCGGGCTCAAGCTCACCGGCGCCACGGCCTATCTCGTGGACGAGCAGGGCGGCATCGGCGCCGTGCTGCTGCAGAAGGCCGTCGAGGTGCGCGACGATGACGACGCCGTCAAGCTCCAGCGCCGCGTTCTGCGCCAGGCGGAGTGGATTCTCCTGCCCGAGGCAGTCAGACTCTGGTGCGCAGGCGCGTTTGAGGTCAGAGCCGGAAGGGCGAAACGAATCAAATAAGAAACACGCCGCAGAGCAAAATCTGCGGCGTGTGTTTCAGTGTAGAGTTAGGAGCGTGGAGTGATGGTGTCGGCTTGCGCCGACGGATTTGAATGCGGGTCATTCGTGAATGACCCCTACAAGAGGAGACCGCATTTCCGGTCTTTCGTAGGGGCGATTCACGAATCGCCCGCAATTTTTTATCGCGCGAAGCGCTCCCCTTTTAAACTCCACACTCCACACTCCACCTTCCACACTCTCAGTATGTCTCAAGGAAAGAATGTTTTTCACCTTTTGTTTTATATCCCGGGAACATATCCAAGTTCACGGCGTGGATGGCGTGGAAGAGATTGCTCTCCAGATCCGGGTTCGTCTCGCGGAGGGTGCGGATGAGGTTTTTGACCTCCTTGCGCTTGCTCTCCGATTCGTGCCCGGCGGTGGCGGTGCGCTCCGTGAAGCGGCAGGCGCACTGGAGAAAAGAGAGCTCGTTGTGCTTCGCCCAGGCGATGACGTCCTCCTCGCGCACGCAGTAGAGCGGGCGAATGAGCTCCATGCCGGGGAAATTCGTGCTGTGCAGCTTCGGCATCATGCCCTGCAGCTGCGCGCCGTAGAACATGGCCATCACGGTCGTCTCGATCACGTCGTCGCGGTGGTGGCCGAGGGCGATCTTATTGCAGCCCAGTTCCTGCGCCTTGGCGTAAAGCGCCCCGCGGCGCATGCGCGCGCAGAGATAGCAGGGGTTTTTCTCCGCGCCGTTCGCCACGGCGAAAATGTCGGACTCAAAAATCGTCACCGGAACGCCGAGAATCTCGGCGTTCTCTTCGATTTTGGCGCGGTTCGCCGGAGCGTAGCCCGGATCCATCACGAGGTATTCAAGCTCGAACGGCACGTCGCTGTGGCGGTGCAGCTGCTGCATGAGCTTCGCGAGCAGCATCGAATCCTTGCCGCCCGAGATACAAACGGCGATCTTATCGCCGGGGGAGATGAGCTCATACTGCTTGAGCGCATTGATAAACGGCGTCCAGAGCTGCTTGTGGTAGGTTTTGATGATGCTGCGCTCAATGAGCGCAGAGCGGGAGAGTTCACGGGGCATAAAGAATAGTCCTTTCCGGGGTTATTGATACACCTCGCCGGTCAAATACGTTCTGCCCTTCCGGGACTGACCGCCGAGGTCCTTCACCGCGGCCTTGCCGTATCCGCGCAGGCTCACGACGTCGCCGGGGCGAACATCTGCGTCGGGGCGGAGGCATTCGGCATAGTTCAAGCTCGCGTCGCCGGCGCGGATGCGCTCGGCGGCCTGCGTGCGCGAGAGGTGAAAGAGGCCGGAGAGCACGGCGTCGAGCCGGGGCGACTGCACCGTGAAGGAAATTTTCTTCACCTTCCGCTCCGGCACGGGCACGTCCGGGAGGGCGACGGCGGCGGTCTTCACGCCGCAGCGGCCCACCTTCTCGATGCCGAGCAGATGCGCCTCCACGCTCTGCAGGCACAGAACGTGCGCGACGCTCTCGTCGATCAGGATATCCCCGATCCACTCGCGCCCGACGCCCATGCCCAGGAGCGCGCCGAGATAATCGCGGTGCCCCGGCTCACCGAAGTGCGCCGTGATGCGGATGCAGCGGATGGTCTCGGCGGGGTCAAAGTCCGCATCGTCCATCCAGTCCGGCAGGAAGAAGGCGCACTGCCGCTCCGCGCCGTCGACGCCGCCGGAGAACACGACGCGGCAGTCGGCTCTCGGGCGAAAGGCGCGCAGCTGATACTGCTCCGCCGGCGTGAGAAAGGCCGTGTGCGTCACGGAGCCGGTTCTTTCCGCGCGGGAGGCCAGATCGTCCGCGCGCTTTAAGAGTTCTTCGTTCGTCATTGGTTCAAATCCCTGATCGCCTGCTCGATCCGCTCGGCCACCTGCGCCACCTCGGCGTGAAACTCCGTCGACGACGTGCGCAGCACGCCTGAGCGGAGCGCGGAGATGCGGATGAGGCTGTCCGACGTCACGACGCGGACGGATTCGTTTCTGCCGATGTCGTTTGCGATGCGCTCAATGTAGGCGTCGGCAGTCTCGTGTTCCTTCGTGTAGACCACATGGATGTTGTTGTATTCGCCCTTTTCGCCGGGGTTTCCGCGCACGCGGTAGCCGTCGAAGACGAGAATCAGCCGCCGCTGCGTAAAGCCCGCGTAGTTCGACAGCACGTCCATCAGCCGCGTCCGCGCGAGATCGAGATCATCCCGCGCGAGGGTTTTGAGCTCCTCCCACGCGAAGATCACGTTGTACCCGTCGACGATCAGCGTCTGCTTGCGGCTGTGGAAGAGATCGGCGGGGTCATCCGCCGCGTTCACGACGGGGGCTTTATATTCCCGCCGCCGGATCGGGCCGAACTCGCGCAGCATAATTTCCTCGAGCGCCTTGTCGTCCAGATCGAGGTTGCGCCGGAAGATGCGCGGCGCCGGGGGCGGGGGCTCGGTCTCGCGGCCGAAGCCGGTGTCGATGTGCATATACTCCCGTACCTGATTCCACGGGATCACGGTGCCCGCCCCGTGCGCGCAGAAGACGCTGTCGGCGGGGTTATTCGTATCGCGCTCGGCGTCGTAGCCGATTGCGTCGATCACGGCGTCGGCGTTGTGGCAGACGTCATAGCCGCCCGCCTCGAGCGAGAGCTTGCCGCGTCCGCGCGTGTAGGCCGCGACCTCGGCGGCGTAATCGCCCATCAGGGAGACCGGCGCCGTGCCGCGGAGGACGGAAAACTCGCCCTCGGTATCAGGCCCTTCAAACACGCCGTGTTTGAAGCGAATGTCGCTGATGGCGCGGCCGATCTGCTCGGTCGGCACGGCGAGGCGAAAGGCGTACTGCGGCTCTAAGAGCAGACTCTCTGCCTGCATGAGCCCCTGGCGCACGGCGCGGTAGGTCGCCTGCCGGAAGTCGCCGCCCTCGGTGTGCTTGGCGTGGGCGCGGCCGGCGAGGAGCGTGATCTTCACGTCCGTAAGCGGGGCGCCCGTGAGGACACCGCGGTGCGTCTTTTCGGCCAGATGCGTCAGAATGAGGCGCTGCCAGTTGCGGTCGAGCGCGTCCTCGGGGCAGCGGCTCTCGAGCAGAATCCCCGCGCCGCGCGCTGCGGGCTCGAGCAGCAGATGCACCTCGGCGTAGTGCCGCAGGGGCTCAAAGTGCCCCACGCCCTCAACGGGCGCGGTGATCGTCTCCTGATAGAGGATGCGCGGCTGGTCGAGGCGCACGTCGGCGTCGAACCGCTCGCGGATCAGGCTCTGCAGCACCTCGATCTGCACCGCGCCCATCAGCTGCATGCGGATCTCGCGGTGCTCCTCATCCCAGACGAGGCGGAGCATCGGATCCTCCTCCTCGAGCTCGCGCAGCCGCGGCAGCAGCTCCCGCGCGCTCAGCTCCGCCGGCGGCAGCACGCGGTAGGTCATCACCGGCTCGAGCGCCGGGCGCAGGCCGGTTTCCGCCTCGCCGAGCGCCTGCCCGGGCCACGTCTCGGAGAGCCCCTGCACCGCCGCCACGTCGCCCGCCGGGATGACGTCCGCGGCCTCAAACTTCTCGCCCGAGTAGCGCCGCAGCGCGGTGACCTTCTCCGTCACGGTCTCGCCGCGGCGGTTTAAGTAGGTAATGGTGTCGCGCACGCGGAGTGCGCCGCCCGTGACCTTGAGGCAGGTGAGCCTCCCCGCCTGCGGCTCGTGCAGAATCTGAAAAACCTGCGCACCGAAGTCTGCGCCGTAGGAGTTGCGCGGGGCGTATCGGCGCAGGATTGTGAGAAAATCATCCACGCCCGTGAGCTTCAGCCCCGAGCCGAAGGCGCAGGGGAACACGTGCCGCCGCGCGATGAGACCGCGCAGCTGATCGTCGTCGAGGCAGCCGGAATCGAGCAGCGTCTCGAGCGCATTCTCGTCCGTCATGGCGGCGTTTTCCCAGATCTCGTCCGGCGCGGCCGTGAAGTCCACGCAGCCGGGGTCGAGCCGCCGCAGCTCCTGCATCAGCTCGGTCTCGGAGCGCGTTGTGAGATCCATCTTCGTCACAAACAGGAAGGTCGGAATCTCATAGCGCTGCAGCAGGCGCCAGAGCGTCTCGGTGTGCGCCTGCACGCCGTCCACCGCGCTGATGACGAGCACGGCCAGATCGAGCGGCTGCAGCGCGCGCTCCATCTCGGCGGAGAAGTCGACGTGGCCGGGCGTGTCGAGGAGCGTGACGTGCACCTCCTCCCCGAGGTCGAATCTTGCCTGCTTGGAGAAGATCGTGATGCCGCGCCGGCGCTCGAGCGCGTGATAGTCGAGCAGCGCGTCTCCGTGATCCACGCGCCCCAGCGCGCGCCTCGCCCCGCAGCGATAGAGCATCGCCTCCGAGAGCGTCGTCTTCCCGGCGTCCACATGCGCCAAAACGCCGAGCGTGAGATATGAAGATGGAACGAGGTTGTCCATAAGAATACTCCTGAGTTGGATTGCGAATCAAAGTATACCACAGAAGTGGGAGATGAGGCAAATAAGGAATTAGGAATTAGGAGTTGAAGGAGCGCTTCGCGCAATTGAATTTGCGGGCGATTCGTGAATCGCCCCTACGAAAGACGGGAAGTGCGTTCTCCTTTTGTAGGGGTCATTCACGAATGACCCGCATTCCAATCCGTCGGCGTCAGCCGACACCTCGCATCTCCACTCTCCACTCTCAACGCTCCACTCTTTGCCTGCACAGCAAAAGAACCGCCGCAGAAAAACTCTGCGGCGGTTTTAAATGGTTCAGTGACTTTACGCTGCCTTGACTTCCTTCTTGCTCACGATGGAACGGATCACGAACAGCGTGCAGACTGTGATGGCGGCGCCGATGATGAGGCAGATCCAGGCGTTCTGGATGAAGCCCGCGATGATGTAGTTCACGAAGCAGATGATGCCCACGCACCCGGCGTACGGCAGCTGTGTCGCCACGTGGTTGACGTGGTTGCACATCGCGCCCGCGGAGGCCATGATCGTCGTGTCGGAGATCGGGGAGCAGTGGTCGCCGAAGACCGCGCCGGCGAGGCAGGCGGACATGCCGATGTAGTAAAGCTGCGTGCTGGGATCGCCGAACACGGCGGCGACAATCGGGATCAGGATGCCGAAGGTGCCCCAGCTCGTGCCGGTGGAGAAACTGAGGACGCAGGCGATGACGAAGATGATCGCGGGCAGGAAGTTGAAGAGACCTGCCGCCGCGCTCTCGGTGATGCCGGCGACGAAGTACTTCGCGCCGAGGAGGCCCGTCACGTTCTTCAGAGCGGTCGCGAGGGTGAGGATCGTGATGGCGGGCACCATGTTCATAAAGCCGGTGGGGATCGCCTCCATGGACTCCTTGAAGGTGATCAGGCGGCGGCACCAGTAGTAGACGAGGCTGATGAGCAGGGCGATGAGCGTGCCCCACGGGAGGGCGACGGTCGCGTCCGTCTCGGAGAAGGCGCCCTGAAACTGGTGGTAGAAGTCACCGGAGGCGTCGTAGTAGCCGCCGGCATAGAGCAGACCGATGAAGCAGGCGATGATCAGCACGATCACGGGGAACAGGAGGTCGATGACCTTGCCGTTGGGGTTGAACTTGCTGTTTTCCAGCGCCTTGTCGACGTGGTCGCCGGAGGTGTAGAGGTCGCCGCTCAGCATAGCGTTCATCTCGTGCAGGCGCATCGGGCCGAAGTCGAACTTCATGAGGATGATCGCCACGACGAACACGATGGACAGCAGGGAATAGAAGTTATAGGGAATGGCCTTCACGAACAGGACGAAACCCTGCCCGTCCTCGGCGTAGCTCGAAACGGCGGCGGCCCAGGAGCTGATCGGAGCGATCATGCAGATCGGGGCGGCAGTCGCGTCGATGAGGTAGGCGAGCTTGGCGCGGGAGACCTTGTGCCGGTCGGTGATCGGGAGCATGACGGAGCCGACGGTCAGGCAGTTGAAGTAGTCGTCCACGAAGATGAACACGCCCAGAATGAACGTGGCCATCATGGCGCCGACGCGGCTCTTGATGTTCTTCTCGGCCCAGCGTCCGAAGGCCGCGCTGCCGCCGGAGCGGTTGATGAGCACGACGAGGATGCCGAGGATGACGAGGAACATGAAGTTGCCCGCGAGGTCGGTGATGGCGGGAACGATTGCCTCGCCGAGCACACTGTCAAGCGTGCCGACGGGGGCAAAGCTGTTGGCAAAGAGCGCACCGAGCAGCACGCCGATGAACAGGGAGGAGAAAACCTCCTTCGTAATCAGCGCCAGCACGATGGCGACGATGGGCGGCACGAGCGCCCAGAACGAGTAGGCCATGGGGCTGCCCGTGGCGACGCCGTTGTCGTCCACGTCCACGGCGAGACCCGTGACGGTCAGAAGCGACATGGCGAGGATCACCAGCAGCACGATGGCAAGGAGCTTGCGGCTGTTTCTCATGATGGATGCCTCCAAATAAAAATTGTGTCCTGAACAGAGGTGAAACTGTTCATGACACAATGAAAATGCAATTGCCCATGACAGCGCTCCGCGTTATCCGCGACAGTCCGCCGGATCTTCTCCGGCGACCCAGCATCCGCCCGACAGGAATCGAAGCGAACACTTCGGCGGCAGCCCCTTTCCGCTCCCCGGTTCCTGCCGGGAAATGGAGCGTACTGATGACGTCCGCGCCTCTATCACTTTGTTCAGTGCTCTAAAGTATAGTCCGTTAAAGCGGGAAAGTCAACAGGATGTGTGAACAGAATGTGAATTTCGGCAGATAACACAACTTTTTCGGGGCGCTCCGGCGATCTTGGTGAGAAATGACGGGGCGCGGGGCGTGTCAGCTCCGCGTTGAAAATGACGGCGGGGTATGATAAGATAGCATAAAACCGCAGAGGAACAGCCCTCCCGCGAGGGCGCTGCAGAGGGAGGAACGGACTATGGCGCTCAACTGGGTGCTTTTGATTGTCGGACTGGTGATCTGCTTCGGGGGCTTTGTGTTCCGGAAGGTGACGATGGGCGTCGTCGGCTTTTTCTGGGGCGCGGTCGCGGCGGCGGTCGTGGTGCTGCTCATAGCGCTCAGCCGCGACGGGTTCTTCGGCCTGAGCGAAGCGCTGGAGGGCAGCGGGCTGCTGGTGACCATGCTGATCGTCGGCGTGATCATGGCGGCGCTCTCGGTGCTGCTGGATCGGTTTTTCGCCGCATTCAACGCCTTTATGCTCTCGTTTCTGCTCATTCTCCTGGTTGCGCTCAGCATGATTCAGGATCTCGACGGCGTCACCATGGCGGCGATCATCTCGCTGATCCTGGGTGCGGTGATCGGGTTCTTGTCCTATGTGTATCACCGATACGGCGTCATTCTCGTCACGGCCTTCACCGGCGCGGCGATGGCCGTGTTCGGCGGGCTCGGCATCTACAGCGGCAGAGATATCGGCGACGTGCTTTTCCGCTATGCGCTCGATGCGGATCTGTCCGCCCGGCTGATTGTGATCGCCATGATTCTGGCGCTCGGCACGGCGGGCTTCTTCGTGCAGAAAAACCGCTTTCTCCTGCCGGGCGGGCCGGTGGAGCGCCGCCCGATGGGAAATCCCGTCATGCCCGGCAGACCCTCGGCGCCGTCGTTTTCCGGCGCCGGGAGCCGATCCTCCGGCGGCACCCGGCAGCCGCAGCTGTCCTTCCGCCCGGCGGCGGGAACCGGCGGGATGGCCTTCGCGGGTGATCTGCCCCGCACGCTGCTGCTGATGATTCCCGCGGTGTACCTCTGCTATCTGCGCCCGCTGCTGTACCGGTTTGCGAATGTGCCGTACCCGGTTCACATTGTGCTTCTGGATCTGGCGTTCGGGCTCACGCTCGGCGTGATGATTTACTTTGTGCTCACGCAGAACCTGACGGTCAATCTGATCTATCAGGCGGTGATCCTCGGCGGCCTGCTCATGCAGTGGCATTATGACTTTCCGTATCTGTTTCTGCCGACGCTGTTTATCGTCCTGAGCGTGCTTCTGCTCTGGCTGATGATGGAGGGCGTCCACCGGTATCTCACGCTCGAGCCGGTCTGGGAGGTTCTGCTTCTGACGGCGCTGGCCATGATCTGGCTGATGTATGTGGCGCCGTGGATTCATGTAAGGGAGATCTATTTCTATTTCCGCGTTTTCTATCTGATGATTTTCGTGATCGGGGGCGGCGCGGCGTTTGCGCTGCTGCATTTCTTCGGCGGCGGTGCGCCCGCTCCGGCGCAGGCGCCTTATCAGGCTCCGGCGCAGACGCCCTATCAGGCGCCGGGGAGAGGCCCGGCGGGCGGCGGCATGCGCTTCTGCCCCAAATGCGGCGGCAGCGTTTCCCCGAACCTCAATTTTTGCACGCGCTGCGGGGCTCGTCTGCGTTGACAAGCTCCGTCTGAAAAGCTTATAATAATTCCGATGAATACGATCCGGGAGGGATTGTCATGGCGAACTATGTCATCACCATCGGCCGCGAGCACGGCAGCGGCGGCCGCTATCTGGGCGAGGAGCTGGCGAGAGTCCTCGGCATCAAATGCTATGACTCCGAGCTCATCGCCGAAACGGCGGCCAAGAGCGGCTTTGCCGAGGGCTTTGTGCAGAGCCACGAGGAGCAGCGTCCGCAGAGCTTTCTGTATTCCCTCGTGACGGGCAGCGTCGGCTTTGCCGGGGATCAGCCCGTGTCCGTGCAGCTGTTTCAGGCGCAGTCGGAGGTCATCCGGAACGCTGCGCGCACCGGCTCGTGCATCATCATCGGCCGCTGCGCCAACTACGTCCTGCGCGAGGAGAACGTCACGGTCGTGAATCTCTTTGTCCATTCGCCCATGTTCGCGCGCGTCGCGCGCGTCTCTGAGCGCGACAATCTCGACGCCGCCGAGGCCGAGCGCAAGATCAAGCTCACCGACAAGGAGCGCCAGGCGTATTATAACTTCTTCACCGGCGAGCACTGGGGCGACGCGAAGGATTATGATCTCACCGTCGACACCTCCAAGCTCGGCATCCCCGGCACGGTCACGCTCATTCAGGAATACCTGAAGCTGCGCGGACTGATTTAAGGATCGAGGGAGAGCAAGATGAAGCCAAGCCTGTATATCGTCGTGCCCTGCTACAATGAGGAAGAGGTGCTGCCGATCACGGCGCCGCTGTTTCGCAAAAAGCTGCTGCAGCTCATTGCGGACGGGAAGATCTCCGACGAGAGCCGCGTCCTCTTTGTCAACGACGGCAGCCGCGACCGCACCTGGGAGCTCATCTGTGCCATGGCAGAGAAGGAGGAGCACATCCTCGGCGCCTGTCTCAGCCGCAACCGCGGCCACCAGAACGCCGTGCTCGCGGGTCTCATGGAGGCCAAGGATCGCTGCGACATCACGATCTCCATCGACTGCGACGGGCAGGACGATCTCGACGCGATGGACCGCATGGTGGACGCGTATCTCGCGGGGAGCGAGGTTGTCTACGGCGTTCGCTCCAGCCGCGAGACCGATACGTTTTTCAAGCGCACCACCGCGCAGGGCTTTTATAAATTCCTCTCCGCCATGGGCGCGGAGGTGATCTACAACCACGCGGACTACCGCCTCGTCTCGGCGCGCGTGCTGCAGCACTTTGCCGATTTTGAGGAGGTCAATCTCTTCCTGCGCGGCATGATCCCGCTCGTCGGCTTCCCGAGCACGACGGTGGAGTATGCCCGCCGGGAACGCATGGCCGGCGAGAGCAAGTATCCGCTGCGCAAGATGCTCGCGCTCGCCATGAACGGCATCACGAGCCTCTCTGTAAAGCCCCTGCATCTGATCACGTCGTTCGGCGTCTTCGTCGCGATTGTGAGCTTTCTCGGGTGCATCTGGGCGCTCATCTCCGCGCTCGCGGGCAAGACCGTCGCCGGCTGGGCGAGCATGACGTGCATCATCTGCTTCGTCAGCGGCGTGCAGCTCATCTCCCTCGGCATCATCGGGGAGTATATCGGCAAGGTCTACATGGAGACCAAGCACCGGCCAAGATATATCATCAGCGAACGCACGTGGGAATAATTGAAACAAGACCGCAAATTCTCCGACGGAATATGCGGTCTTTTCTTGCTTTTTTACGGAAATGTGGTATTGTGTAGGCGTTGCACAGAACACACTTTTTGACAGGGAGGAAGCACATGAAAAAAGTCAATCCGAAGATGTACGATATCATCGGCATCGCCTGCGGTATTCTGCTGCTTTTGGTGTGCGTGCTGAGCGTCGTCATCAACAACCAGCCTTCCGTGGCCGGCGCCGCCGAAATTCCGGACACCGCCGTCACCGCCGAGGGCACGGCCGAGGGCCGCAACGGCCCGATCACCGTCTCCGTCACCGCGGACGAGAACGCGATCTATCAGATCGAGGTGCTCTCGCACGAGGAGACCGAGGGCATCGGCACCGTCGCTGCCGAGAAGATGCCCGGCCGCATTTTCGACACGCAGAGCCTGCAGTGCGACCTGGTCTCCGGCGCGACGATCTCGTCCGAGGCGATTGTCGCCGCCGTGGCCGACGCGCTCACGAACGCGGGTCTCGATCCGAACGTCTTCATGCGCGAGGTCGAGGCGGCGGCTCCGGTGGAGAAGACCGCCGAGGAGCTGGAGTGCGACATCGTCGTGGTCGGCGCCGGCGGCGCGGGTCTCACGGCCTCCGTCCTCGCCACGCAGCAGGGTGCGGACGTCATTCTGCTCGAGAAGATGCCCTTCGTCGGCGGCAACAGCCTCCGCGCTGAGGGCGGCATGAACGCGGCGGACACCAAGGTGGAGGCCGAGCTCGGCATCACCGACAGCACCGTCGACAACTTCGTGGACGACACGCTGCGTCTGGGCCACGATCTCGCAAACCCCGATCTCGTGCGCACGATGGCCGAGAACAGTGCCGAAGCGGTAGACTGGCTCTACAGCATCGACGCCCCGCTGCCCGAGGTCGTTGCGACCGGCGGCACCACGCATAAGTATCTGCACAAGCCCGAGGGCGGTCTGCCCGTGGGCGAGTACCTTGTCGAGAAGCTCAAGGCGCAGGCCGAGAATCTCGGCATCGACGTGCGCGTGAACACCAAGGCCACCGAGATCCTCATGGAGAACGGTCAGGCCGTCGGCGTCATGGCCGAGGACGCCGAGCACGTCTACACCATCCACGCCAAGGCGGTCGTGATCACGACGGGCGGCTTCGGCGCGAACTTTGACCTGATGGCTAGCTACGACGAGAGCCTGCGCAACGCCGTCACGACCAACCACTCCGGCGCGACCGGCGACGGCATCCTGATGGCGCAGGACGTCGGCGCCGACACCGTCGACATGGAGCAGATCCAGCTGCACCCGACCGTCATTCAGTCCGACGGCACGCTCGTGTCCGAGTCCGTGCGCAGCCACGGTGCGATCATCGTGAACACCGAGGGCAAGCGCTTTGTCAACGACCTTGCGGGCCGCGACGTCGTCTCGCAGGCCGAGCTCCAGCAGCCGGACGGCTACTGCTTCATCATCTTCGACCAGCATCTGCAGGATGAGGTCGCCCTGACGCAGAAGTTCATTGACCGCGGCTTCACCATCACGGGCAATACCTATGAGGAGCTGGCCCAGAACATGGGTCTCACGGGCGACGCCGTGCAGAATTTCGTGAACACCATGAACACCTGGAACGAGTCCGTCGCCAAGGGCGAGGACGCGGAGTTCGGCCGCAACAACGGCATGGACGCCGATCTCTCCACCGCGCCGTACTACGCGATCAAGATCGCCCCGGGCATCCACCACACGATGGGCGGCATCAAGATCAACACCAACGCGGAAGTCATTGACACGAGCGGCAACGTCATCCCCGGCCTCTTCGCGGCGGGCGAGACGACCGGCGGCATCCACGGCGGCAACCGCGTCGGCGGCAATGCTGTCTGCGACTTCATCGTCTTCGGCCGCATCGCCGGCAAGAGCGCATCCGAGTTTATCGGGCTGCAGGCTCTTGACAGCGCGGCATAAGCAGAACCAAAACAGAAACAGGCGCGGCCAAGCCGCGCCTGTTTTTTGCGTATAGGAGAAACACGACCCCCACCGGCCTCGCTTTGCTCGTCCACCTCCCCCAAAGGGGGAGGCGAGTGGTGCGGAGAAGCCCTCGGCGCCCCCGTGTCCGATTGACTTGCGCAAGTCACCTTGCGAGGCTTTGGCCTCACAAGGCTGACGGCGAAAGTCAATCCTCCTGAACAAAATCAAAGCAATTGCTTTGATTTTGAGAGGAACAGCAGCGAAATGAGCGATCCGGTGAGCTTTGCTCAGCGGTGAGGGATATGGAGCTTGCTGCAACGAGACTGAGGGGGGTCCGCAGCAAAAGAGAACCGCAGGAGGAAACAATACCTCCTGCGGTGGCTTTTTTATTCTGCTTCTTCCTCTTCGTATGCTTCCTCCTCCAGCCCCTCCGGGGCCTCGCCGAGGCCGGTGATGATCGGGCGGAGCACGTCGGGGGAGAGCTTCACGACGTGGCGGTCGTAGGTCATGAGACCGTTCATCTCAGTTTCCACGTCCGACAGCTGCGTGTAAACCGCGGCGGCGAGACCCTTTTCCACCGCCGGGTGGATCTGCCTGTAATAGAGCTTGCAGAGCGCCTTTTCCAGCGCCTTTTCGTCGCCGCAGGGCTTGTAGCCGAAGGGACGCTCCGGGCGGCTGTGCTCCGCGCTCTTCAGCGTGTAGCCGCCGAACTCCGAGAGCAGCACCGCGCGGCCCTTTTTGTCGGGCTTGAAGCGGTAGGGCGTGAAGTAAACGTGCAGGCTCTGCGTCTCGCCGATGCCCTGATCGTGCCAGCCGCTGGCGTGGTCGATCACGCGCGTGCGGTCGATGGAGTGGATCGTCTCGACGGCGGTCTGGCTGTCAAACTGGCCCCAGCCCTCGTTGAACGGCACCCACAGCACGATGGAGGGGTGGTTGTAGAGATGCGAGACCATGCGCCGCAGCTCCATGAGGAAGTTCGCTCTGCCCTCGGCGCTCTCGCGGCCGAAGAGACGGTAGCGGCTGTCGTCGATGTGGCGCTTCGTCACGAGCGGGGCGGTGATCACGGCGGGGGAGTACTCCCCGCCGCCCGCCGGCATATCCTGCCAGACGAGCATGCCCAGCCGGTCGCAGTGGTAGTACCAGCGGTCGGGCTCCACCTTCATGTGCTTGCGCAGCATGTTGAAGCCCATGTCCTTCGCGGTCATAATGTCGAAGATCATCGCCTCATCCGCGGGCGGGGTGTACTGCCCGTCGCTCCAGTAGCCCTGATCGAGCAGGCCGTTTTGGAAATACGGCTCGCCGTTTAAGAGCAAACGGGGCACGCCGGCCTCGTCCGGGCCGACGGCGATGCTCCGCATGGCGAAATAGCTCTTCACGCGGTCGACCCCGTCGAGCGTGACGCTGAAATAATAGAGCTTCGGGTGCTCCGGCGTCCAGAGCTCACAGTCCGGCACCGGCACGCGCACGGTGGAGCCGGCGGGGAAGGCGTATTTCTTCCCGAGAATGCCTGCGACGCACCTGCCCTGCCCGTAGACCACGAGCTCGAGAAGCCCCTCGTCGGGCCGGGGCGTGATCTTCAGGCCGCGGATGTAGTTTTTCGGCACGCTCTCGAGCCAGACCGTCTGCCAGATGCCGCTCTGGCCGGGATACCAGATGCCCGTGCCCTCGAGCCGCTGCTTGCCGCGGGGCAGGTCGTTGCGGTCAGTCAGATCGCGCACGCAGACCATCAGCGTATTCGAGCCCTTCTTGAGAAGCTCCGTGAGCTCCACGGTGAAGGGGCTGTAGCCGCCGGAATGGGAGCCGGCCTCCACGCCGTTGAGCCAGACGCTGCAGAGCTGATCCACCGCGCCGAAGTGCAGCAGCACGCGGCCCCGGAAGAAGTCCTCCGGCAGCGTGAAGTCGCGGATGTACCAGAGCCAGTCGCCCGGGCGGATGCGCCGTTCCACGCCCGAGAGCTGGCACTCCGGGCTGTAGGGCACGATGATCGTGCCGTCGGCCTTCGCGGGGCGCTGGGCATCCTGCGTCACGGCATACTGCCACGGGCCGTTGAGGTTATAATAGCTGTCGCGCACCATCTGCGGCCGGGGATATTCCGGCAGCGGCGCGTCAGGATTGAATTGTTCGCCCCAGGGGGTGAGCATGTCGGATGACCTCCTTGCGTGAGGGGAAAGTTCAGTTAGGAGTTAGGAATTAGGAATTATCCGAGAAGGTCATTCTGAGCGGAGCACGAAGTGCGTAGTCGAAGAATCTGGGCAGAGCAGTTGGACAGACGTTTATGATTCTCTTTTGCTGCGGTGCCAAGATCCTTCGACAAGCTCAGGATGACAAAATGGGTTCTGCGCAGAAACCGTTTGTCAATTCCTAATTCCTAATTCCTCATTCCTAACTTTTTTATTTTACCCGATTTTACTCGCTTTGTTAAGTGCTGATTTTATTTTTCAACAAAATAATACACTGTGCCGCAAAAGGGAACATCAGCTCGCCCGACTGCCGTTAAATTGGCAAAAACTGTTGAAAATGCTGTCATTTTGGCAGGTTTGTTAATATTTAAATTAGTTCATTTGCGGCTTTTTGGTGGACTTGTGAACAACCTTGTGATAGAATATCTTAGTCATAAAATAGAGAGGTGATGCAAATGCCCTTTAAGTATCATGGCGGAGTTCATCCGAACTACATGAAGGCGCCGGACGTTCCGGTGATCTCCATTACGCCGCCTCCGCAGGTCGTCGTGCCCATGGCGCAGCACATCGGTGCGCCGTGCAAGCCGACCGTCGCGGTGGGCGACTATGTGACGATGGGCCAGAAGATCGGCGACAATCCCGCGCCGGTTTCCGCCCCGATTCATTCGCCCGTGTCCGGCAAGGTCATCGCCATCGAGCCGAGACCCCATCCCCTCGGGGACAACATCCCGGCCGTGGTAATCGAAAATGACTATCAGGACACCCCATGTACCGATCTGGCCCCGCTGACCGAGGCGGAGCTGCAGGATCAGGAAGCCATTCTCACGCGCATTCGCGAAGCCGGCATCGTCGGCATGGGCGGCGCCATGTTCCCCACCGCGTTCAAGATCCGCGGCGGTCTCGGCAAGGTCGACACGCTCATCATCAACGGCGCCGAGTGCGAGCCGTACCTCAACGGCGACCACTGGACCATGCGCCTGCATCCGGAGGAGCTCCTCAAGGGCATTCAGCTTGCCCGCATCGCTTCCGGTCTCGACAAGGCCTACTACGGCATCGAGAAGAACAAGCAGGACGCGATTGATCTGCTCAACTCCAAGAACCCCGCGCAGTACGGCGTGGAGATCGTGCCCGAGGAGGTCAAGTACCCCCAGGGCGGTGAGAAGCTGCAGATCAAGGCCATCACGAACCGCGAGGTCAAGCCCGGCGGTCTGCCGGCGGGCGTCGGCTGCAACGTCATCAGCACCCAGACGGCTTACGCCATCTACCGTGCGTGCTATGAGGGCGTTCCGTGCTATCAGCGCACGCTCACGATGGGCGGCAGCGCGCTCGGCAAGAGCGTGAACGCCACCGTCCGCGTCGGCACCCCGATCCGCTACCTGGTCGAGCAGGTCGGCGGCTTCGTCAAGGAGCCCCGCAAGATCGTGCTCGGCGGCCCGATGATGGGTCTCATCTGCTCGAACATCGACGCGGTGAACATCAAGGGCACCGCGGGTCTGCTGTTCTTCACCGAGGAGGAGGACCGCAACGTCGAGAATCCGACGTGCATCCACTGCGGCCAGTGCCTGCAGGTCTGCCCGATGAAGCTCGAGCCCGTCTACATGTACAAGTACTTCCAGAAGCGTGACTTCGAGAAGATGCAGAAGTATCACATCCTCGACTGCATCGAGTGCGGCTGCTGCTCCTACAACTGCCCGGGCAGACTGCCGCTGACGCACACCTTCAAAACCGCGAAGCTCCTCTTCGCCGCCCGCGCCGCCGAGGAAAAGGCCCGCGCCGAGGCCGCCGCGAAGGAAGCCGAAGCGAAAAAGGAGGCTGAAGCCAAATGACAAGAAAAGAATATACGTTTGACGCCGGCTATCAGCCTCAGGTCCGCGCACCGCGCGGCACGTCGAACATCATGCTCGATGTGATCATCGCCCTGATCCCCGCCATCTGCGTCGGCGTGTGGCAGTTCGGCTTCAAGGCGCTGATCCCCGTCTGCACGAGCGTCCTGAGCTGCGTGTTCTTCGAGTGGGCTTACCGCAAGCTCCTGCACAAGCACGCCACGATCGGCGATCTCTCCGCCGTCGTCACGGGCCTGCTCCTCGCCATGACCCTTCCCGCCAACGCCCCGTTCTGGCTGCCGATCATCGGCGCGTTCTTCGCCATCGTGTTCGTCAAGCAGCTCTACGGCGGCATCGGCACCAACTTCCTCAACCCCGCGCTCGCGGGCCGCGCCTTCCTCTTCGCGTCCTACGCCATGCTCATGACCCGCTGGACCACCCCCAACGGTCTGAAGGCCTCGGTCGACGCGATCACGATGGCCACCCCGCTCAGCTCCATGAAGGCGGGCGTCGCCCTGCCCGAGTACTTCACCGTGGCCGACATGTTCATCGGCCGGATGCCCGGCTGCTTCGGTGAGATCAGCGCGGCCGCGCTGCTGCTCGGCGGCATCTACCTCATCTGCCGCAAGGTCATCACCTGGCATATCCCCGTCGCCTTCATCGGCACGGTCGCCGTGCTCAGCCTGATCTTCGGCGGCGGCAGCGAGTACAGCCACGTCGACTGGATGGTCTATAACCTCCTCTCCGGCGGTCTGATGCTCGGCGCCATCTTCATGGCCACCGATTACTCCACCAGCCCCACGGGCTTCAACGCCCGCCTGATCTACGGCGCGGGCTGCGGCATCCTCACGGTCGTCATCCGCCGCTTCGGCGGTTACCCGGAGGGCGTCAGCTTCGCGATCCTGATCATGAACTGCTGCGCGTGGTTCCTCGATCAGCTCACGCAGCGCCGCCAGTTCGGCGTCACCCGTGAAGACGTGAAGGCCAAAAAGGCAGCCGCCAAGGCAGCCAAGAAAGAAGCAAAGGAGGCGGCAGCACAATGACGGAAACCAAACAGTCCGGCGGCGGCCAGATCCTCAAGCTCGCTCTGGTTCTGCTCGCGGTCGCCGCGGTCATCGCGCTCGTTCTCGGCGTGGTGAACGAAGTCACCAAGGGCCCCATCGAGCAGTACCTCAATGGCAAGCGCGACGCTGCCTATGCCATGGTCATGCCCGGCGAGGGCAACACCTATGAGGAGATCGATGCCGGCACCTACGCCAACGATCCCTCCAACTCCATCACCAAGCTGTGCACCGCGAAGGACGCCTCCGGCAACGACATCGGCTACGTCGCCGAGACCACCTTCTCCGGCGCGCAGGGCATGATCACGATGGTCATCGGTCTCGACCAGGACCTCACCTGCACCGGCATCGGCATCACTGAGCACTCCGAGACCTCCGGTCTCGGCGCCAAGGCTGCCGATCCCACCGATCCCTTCCCGCAGAGCATGGTCGGCCTGACCGACGGTGCGAAGCTCTCGAAGGACGGCGGCTCCGTGTCCGCCATCTCCGGCGCGACGCTCACCAGCCGCGCGGTCGTCACCGAGATCCAGACGGTTATCGACGCCGTCAAATCGCTGTAAAGGAGGCTCGACATGAATATCAAACAGCAATTCAAAGAGGGCCTTGTTACCAACAACCCCGTGCTCGTGCAGCTGCTCGGCATGTGCGCCACCATGGCCATCACGACGAGCCTCTTCAACGGCATCGGCATGGGCTTCTCGGTCCTGATCATCCTGACGTGCTGCAACGTCGTCATCTCCCTGATCCGCAAGATCATCCCGAACGACATCCGCCTCGCGATCTTCGTTCTCGTCATCGCCGGCTTCGTCACGATTGTTGACCTCATGCTGCAGGCGTTCATCCCCGCGCTGAGCGAGAGCCTCGGCGTGTTCATCCCCCTGATCGTCGTCAACTGCATCATCATCGGCCGCGCGGAGGCCTTCTGCCAGAAGAATCCCGTCGGCGCGAGCTTCTTCGACGGCATCTTCCAGGGCTTGGGCTACACCTGCGTGCTGATCTGCATGTGCGTGATCCGCGAGTTCCTCGGCAAGGGCTCCTTCGGCTCCGGCATCTTCAACACCACCAACGGCATCGGCACCGGCTCCGGCATCCACATCTTCCCGAGTGAATACGGCGCGCTGGTTCTCACGCTCCCGATCGGCGGCTTCATTACGCTCGGCTGCCTGATCGCGCTGATGCAGTATGTGCTCAAGAAGAACGAGAAGAAGAAAGAAGCAAAAGAGAAGGAGGGTGCGAACGTATGAATGCCAACGCAACCATCATTGAGATCGTACTGAGTGCCATCTTTATCAACAACTTCATTTTCTCGCAGTTCCTCGGCTGCTGCCCGTTCCTCGGCTGCTCGTCCAAGATCGACACCGCCGCCGGCATGGGTCTCGCGGTCATCTTCGTCATGGGTCTCGCCTCCGCGATCTGCTGGATCGTGAATGAGTACATTCTCGTCACGCTCCACCTCGAGTTCCTGCAGACCATCGCCTACATCCTGGTCATCGCCGTGCTCGTGCAGTTCGTCGAGATGTTCCTCAAGAAATCCGTTCCCTCCCTGTACTCGGCGCTCGGCATCTACCTGCCGCTGATCACCACCAACTGCGCGGTGCTCGGCGTCGTCCTGCTCAACACCCAGTACAGCTTCAACTTCCTGCAGAGCGTGGTCTACGGCGTCACCGGCGGCATGGGCTTCATGCTCGCCATCTGCCTGATGGCCTCCGTGCGCGAGAAGATCGAGTTTGCGGACTATCCCGAGAGCTTCAACGGCTTCCCGATCGCTCTCGTCACCGCCGGCCTGATCGCCCTTGCGTTCATGGGCTTCTCCGGCATGAAGATCGTCTAAGGAGGGCCGGAAATGAACTTTACCAACATTCTCATCGCCATCGCCGTGCTTGGCGCCATGGGCGCGATCTTCGGCGCGGCTCTGGCCTTCGCGGCCAAGATCTTCCACGTCGAGGTCGACCCCAGAGAGGCCGCCATCCGTGAATGTCTCGCGGGCGCCAACTGCGGCGGCTGCGGCTTCCCCGGCTGCGACGGTTATGCCAAGGCGGTCGCCGAGGGCAAGGCACCCACGAACAAGTGCGTCGCGGGCGGCGCGGAGTGCGCTGCCAAGGTCGCCGAGATCATGGGCGTCTCCGCCGGCGCCGGCGAAAAGATGGTCGCCTTCGTGCCCTGCTCCGGCTGCTCCGACGTGGCGGTGCCGCGCTTCGAGTACACCGGCCCCAAGGACTGCCAGGCCGCCATGCTCTTCGGCGGCAAGAGCAACAAGGAGTGCACCTTCGCCTGCATCGGTCTCGGCAACTGCGAGCGCGCCTGCAAGTTCGACGCCATGCACGTCATCAACGGCGTCGCCAAGGTCGACCGCGACAAGTGCGTCGGCTGCATGGCCTGCCGCGACGCCTGCCCGAAGAAGCTCGTGCAGGAGGTTCCCTACAAGCAGACCGTTCTGCAGGCCTGCCGCAACGAGAACAAGGGCGCCGTCACCCGCAAGATCTGCGACGTCGGCTGCATCGGCTGCATGAAGTGCCAGAAGGAGTGCCCGGCGGACGCGATCAAGGTCGAGAACTTCCTCGCCCGCATCGACTACAGCAAGTGTGTCCAGTGCGGCCACTGCGTCGATATCTGCCCGCGCGGCATCCTGAAGGATCAGGTCATGCCTGCCGAGAAAGAGGCGTAAAACATCAAAAAGAGAGCCTGCTCTGCAGGCTCTCTTTTTGAATACTCGCGCTTATCGCGCGGGGCATCGGCCCCGCTTGGTCGGCGCGAGGGGCGAGCGTCACGCTCGCCCAAGGGAGTTTTTTTTACCGCATATGTCGCTGAAAAATCGATCTGATTCATTTCGCGTCAAAGCCGCGAACTCTGTGAGACTTCACAGCAAAAAACCCCATGCGCCGTGGAATGGCGCATGGGGTTATCGCTTTGTGTGAAGCGTCAGGGCATCGGGGTGCCGGCGTCGAGGGCCGGGAGATACCAGGAATCATAGAGCGCCGGCATGTTCTCCGGCATGGCGGCTGCCACGTCATCCCAGCGGGTGCCCCACGGGCGCAGGGAAATCTGGTAGGAGAAGGAGCCGTCGTCGTGCTGGAATTTGCCGCTGATGACCAGCAGATCCGGGTAGTCGGCGATGAACTGGTGCTGCATGGTGTCGCTGGGCTGCGCATCCACGCCCAGAACCTGCGCGCCGGCCAGCGACCAGTCCTCGTCGGAAGCGATCTGCGCAGTAAAGGTTGCATGCACGACGTCCGGGTTTTCTGCCCCGTAAACAGTCACGAGCGCCACCGGGCTGGCGGCGTCGTCAAAGTCGAAGCGCGCGCAGACGTCCACGCTGGAGTTGGCGTAATCGGCGAAGCTGCCGTCGGCCTCCGCGATCCACATCCAGCCGTACCAGCCGGTGCTGTACCGGGTCTGGATGGCGGCGATCTCCTCGTCGCTGACGCCGTAATCCGCCGTGACCGCCTCGGGCGTGCCGGCGTCGCGGCTGCCGCAGCCTGCAAGCAGCGTCAGGCAGAGCAGCGCGGCGCAGAGCAGAGCAATGATTCGTTTCATGTTCAAAACCTCCTGAAAATGTGTTCTGTCGGTATGCAAACCGGTTATTTTCGTCTCGTTCCGCGCCCTTCAAACTCCCGCCGCAGGGCTTCCTCCTGCTGCCGGCGGTAGAGTGCCTCCTCCTGCTGCCTCCGGCGGCGCGCCTCCTGCGCTCTCTGGCGCCGGCGCCGCTGGTAGCGGACGTAGCTCACGAGATAGAGGATCACGATGGCGAGCACCACGATCAGCGCAATGAGCACCACGGGCTTGGCGAAGAAATTGTGCAGCCCCTGCTTGAGATACACGCCGTGGCTCAGGGTCACGTCCACGCTCGCCACGAGCGGGATGCGCCCGAGTTCCTGCCCGTCCTTCGACACGACCAGCTCGCCCAGCACGTCTCCGGCGCGCACCGGCGCCACGACCGGCGTTCCATCCCGCTCGGAGAAGATCGTGATCTGCTTTTCATACAGCGAGAGATCCGTCTCGTTCGGCAGCACCGCCGCGAGATCCGACTGCGGGTGCACGGTCACGCGGTCGGCATCCGAGCCCATCTCGACGGCCACGTCCGCCATCGGCGTGTCCGCGCTCACGACGGTCTGGATGCTGAAGTGGTTGTAGAGCCACTCGTAGAGGTCAATCGTATCGGTGAAGTTGTGGAAATCGAGCGTGCCGTCGGCTTTCTCGGAGGTGTCGCTCCCGAGCACGATGCAAAGCAGCCGCACGGTGTTTTTCTCCGCCGTGGAAATGAGGCAATAGCCCGCGGCGTTCGTGTGGCCGGTCTTGATGCCGGCGGCGGGCTCATAGCGGTAGTTCGGGTACATGACGGCGTTGGGGTTGATGAGCCCGTTCGTGTTCTGCAGCACGCGCGCATCGCTCATGTTCGTCGCCGGGATGGAGTAGCTGAGCGTGTTGCTGATCGTCTCAAAGAGCGGGTATTTGAGCGCCGCCTCGGCGATCAGGCGCAGATCGGCCGCCGTGGTGTAGTGGTTCTCGTCCGGCATGCCGTGCGGGTTCATGAAGTGCGTGCCCGTGCAGCCGAGCTCGGCGGCGCGGTCGTTCATGCGCTGCACAAACGCGTCGATGCTCCCGGCGAGATAGGAGGCGATCACGTTGCAGGCCTCGTTGGCCGAGGAGATCATCGCACAGTAGAGATACTGCTCAAACGTCATCACCTCGCCCGGCTGGATGCCCGCCGTGCTCGATTCCTCGTCCATGCCCTGCCGGCAGTCGGCGCCGGCGGTCACCTCGTCCGTGAGATTCACCTCGCCGCGGTCGAGCGCCTCGAGCGCGAGGAGCACGGTCATGATCTTCGTCAGACTCGCGGGGTAGGCCTTCTGGTCGGCGTTGCGGGCATAATACGTCTGTCCGGACTCGAGGTCGCACAGCAGCGCGCACCTGGCGTGAATGTCCGGCGCAGGCTGCGCCTCGCCGCCGGCGGAGTAGTTCGCCGGGGTGTCCGCGGCAAAGGCCGGCACGCAGAGCGTGAGCGCGAGACACAGAATCAGCAAAATCAGAATCGGTCTGGATTTTTTCATGGTTTTCTCCATCGAACTATGATATATTAAATAGTACGGGTTGTACCCGTGACATTATACTGTGTTTACCGTTGAAAAGCAAATGAAATTGTCGAAGGGAGGACCCCTTATGAAAATACTGGTCGTCGACGATGAGAAGACCATCGTCAAGGGCATCAAATTCAATCTGGAGAACGAGGGCTACGAGGTGGACGCCTGCTATGACGGCGAGGCCGCCGTGGAGCTCGCGCGCAGCGGCGACTACGCCGTGATCCTCCTCGATCTCATGATGCCGAAGGTGGACGGGCTCGAGGCCTGCCAGCAGATCCGGCAGTTTTCCACCGTGCCGATCATCATGCTCACCGCCCGCAGCGAGGATGCCGATAAGCTCATGGGATTCGAGTCCGGCGCGGATGATTATATCACCAAGCCCTTCAACATCCTCGAGCTGAAGGCGCGCATCCGCGCGCTCATCCGCCGCAGCAGCATGCCCGTCGCGGGCGCGCCGAAGAGCGGCAAGCTCGTGCGCGGCCAGATCGAGATCGACCCCGAGCGCCGCAGCGCCAAGCGCTTCGGCGAGAACGTGGAGCTCACGGTCAAGGAGTTTGACCTTATCGAGCTCCTGATGCGCAATCCCGGCAAGGTTTACAGCCGCGAGAACCTCCTCGACCTCGTCTGGGGCTATGAGTATCAGGGTGACATCCGCACCGTGGACGTGCACATCCGTCGCCTGCGCGAAAAGCTCGAAAAGCAGCCCAACAGCCCGGAGTACATTATTACAAAATGGGGCGTTGGTTATTATTTCGCCGAGGCCTGACGGCTTTCGATGAAAACCCGCTTCGCCGGGCTTTTCATCGAGGGGGCTGCGCTCCGAAAAGAGATTTTGGCCGCAAGTGCGGCTTGCGAGAAAAAACTCTTTTCTCCGCGAGAGGAATTATTGCCCCGCGGCGAAGCCGTGCGGCAAAAATGATTTGATCTTCTTTGCGCCTTCCGAGGCGCAAACTCTGCGAGGCTTTTTCAATGGAAGAATCCATTTCCAAAAAACCATACCGCTACAGTGTGCAGCTGCAGTTTGCGGCGTATTTCTTTCTGCTGACGGTGGTGCTGCTCGCGCTTCTCAACACCTATCCGCTGCGCGCGTCGCGCGACGTGGTGTTCTCCGAGAAGGAGAGCTCGCTCATGAGCCGGGCGTCGGTGCTCTCGTCGTCGCTTTCGCTGATGGAGACGCTCACCGAGGACAACACCCGGCAGGTGCTCTCCCTGCTCGACACGACGGGGCTCGAGCGCGTGCTCGTCACCGATCCGGAGGGCGTGCCGCTCTATGACACGCTCGCGGACGAGGATCTCGCCGCGCCCGCGGAGGTCAAAACCGCGCTCGGCGGCAAGGCGGCCTTCCGCTCGAAGTTCGACATGGCGGCCTTCGCCTCCGGCGCCGCCGTGCCCGTGCGCAACAGCGGGCGCACCATCGGCGCGGTCTACATCTCGGAGTATGATGCCGATCAGGCGGAGCTGATCGTCTCAATCCAGCACCGGCTCGGCACGATCTCCCTCGCCGCGGCCCTGCTCGCGCTGGTGATCATCTTCTTCTCCATCCGCATGATGACGCGCCGCATCAAGATCCTGGCCGACGGCGTGCGCACCGTGCAGTCCGGCGACTATTCCTTCCGCCTGAACCTCACCGGCAACGACGAGCTCACCGAGCTCGGCAGCGAATTAAACTACCTCACCGAGCGGCTCGAGACCACCGAGGCGCAGCGCCGCCGGTTCGTCTCGGACGCGTCGCACGAGCTGAAAACCCCGCTCGCCTCCATCCGCCTGCTCTCGGACAGCATCGTCCAGAGCGAGGGCATGGACGCCGCGACCATGCGCGAATTCGTCACCGACATCGGCGCCGAGGCCGAGCGCCTCCAGCGCACGACGGAGAAGCTCCTGAACCTCTCCCGCCGCGACGACGGCGTGCAGGGCGAGCTGCAGGACGTCGATCTCAAGGCCGCCGTGGACGGCACGCGCCGTCTGCTCGAGCCGCTGGCGCAGGCGAGCAGCGTCACCGTCGAGACCGAGCTTGCCGAGGGCTGCATCGTCCGCGCCACGGAGGACGACATTTATCATATTGTATTCAACCTCGTGGAAAACGCGATCAAATACAATCTCCCGATGGGGAAGGTGCGCGTTTCCGTCTCGCGCGAGGGTGACCGCTGCCGCCTCGTCGTGGAGGACACCGGCATCGGCATCCCCGAGGCCGACCGCCCGCACGTCTTCACGCGCTTTTACCGCGTGGACAAGGCGCGCAGCCGCGAGCACGGCGGCAGCGGCCTGGGTCTGTCCATCGTGCACGACGCGGTGAAGCTCTACGGCGGCGAGATCACGGTCGACGGCGTCGAGCCGCACGGCACGCGCTTTACCGTCGACTTTCCCGCCGGAACCTGACACGGAGGTGACCGTCATGTTCAAACGCATCCTGCTCTCGCTGGCGTTCGCGCTGCTGCTGGCCGTGCCGGCGCTCGCGGTCTCTCAGGGCGATACGCTCGGCAGCTTCGGCGTCGTCGAGGCCGAGGAGCATGCCCTCGCCCCGGGCGTGACGGAGCTTGCGCTCACGGTGAATCTCCCGTCCGGCGACGGGCAGGAGCGGCTGCACGTGCTCCTTGTCGATCCCTCGGAGCCGACGGTCTCGCTCCGCGCGGGCTATCGAAACAACAGCACCGACGAGTGGGGCATGCAGCGCTGCACCGAGCAGTCCGCCGCCATGGAGGCCGCCCTGCGGCAGACCGACCCCGCTGCCACGGTCATCGGCTGCGTCAACGCGAACTTTTATAATATGAATACCGGCGAGCCGACCGGCGCCTTCGCCATGAACGGCAAAATCGTCGATCAGTCCATCGACGGGTACCACTGGTTCTGCGTCCGGCGCGACGGCTCCGCCGCCGTGCTGCCGGGCGAGCAGCGGCTCGACAACACCGTGCGCGAGGCCGTCGGCGGCATGAACCGCCTCATCGAAAACGGCAGGCTCCTCGAGCAGTCCGGCGGCTATCTCACGGATCCGCAGCCCCGCACCGCCGTGGGCACCTGCGCCGACGGCACGGTCGTCATCGTGGAGGTGGACGGGCGGCAGCGCCCCGAGTCCTGCGGCATGACCTGCGACAAGCTCGGCGAGATCCTGCTCGCCCTCGGCTGCACCGACGCCGTGAATCTCGACGGCGGCGGCTCCTCCACCTTCCTCAGCCGCCGCCCCGGCGAGGGGCTCACGATGAAAAACCGCTCCTCCGACGGCGCGGAGCGCTGTGTCTCGGCGACGCTTATGGTCGTCTCCGACGCGCCGTATCAGACGGTGCGGGAGCCGGAGACCTGCGCGCACGACTGGGCGCGCGACGGAGGCACGGTGCGCTGCGGCCTCTGCGGCACAACGCGCGTGCTGTCCTCCTTCACCGGCATTTACCGCGACGGGGAGGCCTCCCGCTGCGCCATCCTCGGCGCGCAGCAGACCGGCTGGCTCGTCTGGGGCGACGAGATGCTCCACGCCGGAGCCGACGGCGCGCTGCACAGCGTCAAAACCACGCACACCTACCGCTGCACGCTCTATGACCAGAGCGGCAAGAAGCGCTATGACTTCATCTCCGGCCGGTGCGCCTGCGGCGAGAAATTCACCGGCAGCGCCATGTGGCCGGCGGGGCACGTCTGGGATGAAAACCACGTCTGCACCGTCTGCGGCACGCAGGGAAAGGACGTCAGCCTGCTCAAGCCCACGGGCGTCGCCGCGCGGTATCGCTTCACCGGCGGCGCGATCCGCCCGAAGCCGAAGCTCTCCGACGGGGAATACCAGCTCGTGCTGAGCAACTCCGTCACCGCCGCGCGCGACGGCCTGCTCAGCTGGCACAGCTATGATGCGCCGGGCATCGCCGCCGTCGAGATCCAGGGCTGCGGCGACTATTACGGCCACATCCGCATCGAGTACGAGATCTACGATCCGTCCGCCGTGCCGACGCCGACGCCCGATCCGAAGCCGACGCCAGATCCGACGCCGACCGAATCGGCCCCGCCGACTGCGCCGACCGTACCGACCTTGCCCTGCGCCGGCGGCAGCGACTGCCCGGGCACAGTCTTTGCAGACATGCCCCCGAAGGATCACTGGGCGCACGACGCCATCGACTGGGCGCTTGTGCGCGGGATTACCAACGGCACGAGCGAGACGCTCTTCTCGCCCGACGCTCCCTGCACCCGCGCGCAGGTGGTCACGTTCCTCTGGCGGGCGGCGGGCTCGCCCGCGCCGCAGTCGGCGGACTGCCCCTTCACGGACGTGGAGCGAAACTTTGCCTATGACGCGATCTGCTGGGCGGCAGAGCAGGCCATCACGACCGGCACGAGCGAGACGACCTTCTCGCCCGGCGCCGTGTGCACCCGCGCGCAGGTGGTCACGTTCCTCCGCCGCGCCCTCGGCAATCCCGCGCCGCAGTCGGCGGACTGTTCCTTCACGGACGTGGAGCGAAATTTTGCCTATGACGCGATCTGCTGGGCAGCCGGGCAGGGAATCACAGCCGGCACGAGCGAGACCACCTTCTCGCCCAACGCCGCCTGCACTCGCGCCCACGTCGTGACGTTCCTGTTTCGGGCGTCGGCTGTGAAGTAACTGCCAGTCCACTTGGCTCCCCCCCATATTTTGCGCCGGTTTTGCCCTCTGGCCACAAGGCAACAATTTCCACAAAAAGAATGTGAAAAATTCTCCGAAAATAACAAAATCCCCTCTTGACAAACAGGAGGGGATTTGATATCCTATCAGAGCGCCTGTGCGAGAGCAGGGCGTAGTATGCGATGAAGCGGGAGATTGCAGCGACGCGCTGGTAACTTCCGTGGAGTATGTCCGCTGCCGGATCGTTTTCCGGCAGGCAATCGGGCGGCTGAAGCTCCTGACACCGCGTATATCACCCGAAAGGGAACGGGAATCCGGCGAAAGCCGGTTCGTTTTTCGGACGGGGTTTGATACGCACGGTTGGGTGTATAAGAGCTTCACCCGTGCGAACCAAGGCAGAGCCAATGCTGCCAATCAAATTCGTAACGGAGGAAAAACAACATGGCAAACAAAAAGATGATCCGCATTCGCCTCAAGGCGTACGATCACCAGCTCATCGACAAGGCGGCCGAGAAGATCGTCGAGACCGCCAAGCGCACCGAGGCGAAGGTCTCCGGCCCCATTCCGCTGCCGACCAAGACCGAGATCGTCACCATCCTGCGCGCTGTTCACAAGTACAAGGACAGCCGCGAGCAGTTTGAGCGCCGCACCCACAAGCGCCTGATCGACATCATGAGCCCCACCCAGAAGACGGTCGAGGCCCTGACGACTCTGGAGCTGCCTGCGGGCGTCGAGATCGACATCAAGCTGTAACCCACAACCGATTTTGCGCTGGGTGCAAAATCGGGGAGGACAAACGGGGAAGCGGATGCGCAGTTTTCGCGGCTCTTTCGGAAACCGCGGAAACGGAGTGAAGCGCGCCCGTTTGGACGAAACCCACAATCTCACCCATACCCGCAGCTTGCGTATGCGGGCGGGTCAAGTCAGAAGCCTCTGTCAGAGAGTGAACGCTCCTGTTACGCGGTCTGACCAATAACCTGAAGGAGGATACCTATGAAAACTGCCATCATCGGCAAGAAGGTCGGCATGACGCAGATCTTCGACGAAGCAGGCAAGGTCGTTCCCGTCACTGTGATCGAGGCCGGACCCTGCACGGTCGGTTACAAGGCGACCGAGGAAAAGGAAGGCTACACTTCCGTCCAGCTCGGCTACGAGGACGTCGCCGAGAAGAAGCTCTCCAAGCCGGAGAAGGGTCACTTCGACAAGGCCGGCGTGAGCTACAAGAAGCACCTCAAGGAATTCCGCCTCGAGGACACCGGCGCTCTGAACGTCGGCGACGTTCTGAAGGCTGACGTCTTCAAAGAGGGCGACAAGGTTGATGTCACCGGCATCAGCAAGGGCAAGGGCTACGCCGGCGTCGTCAAGCGCTTCGGCCAGGGTCGTACCCCCACCACCCACGGCGGCGGTCCTGTGCACCGTCATGCGGGCTCCATGGGCTCCAGCACCGACCCCTCCCGCATTTTCCCGGGCAAGAAGCAGGCCGGCCACATGGGCGTCGAGCAGGTCACGGTTCAGAATCTGGACATCGTGAAGGTCGATCCCGAGCTCAACATGATCGTCATCCGCGGCGCCATCCCCGGCCCCAAGGGCGGCATCGTCTACGTCAAGAGCACCGTCAAGAAGCAGATCGTCAAGAAGGGCGACGCCGGTGTCTCCGTCAACCCGCAGAAGGCTTCGGGCCGCAACCCGCAGAAGGCTTCCGCCAGAAAGTAAGGAAAGGAGAGAGAATCAATGCCTACCGCAAAACTGTTCAACATGGCTGCCGAGAATATCGGCGAGGTTACGCTCTCCGAGGGTATTTTCGGGGTGGAACCGAACAAGTCCGTGCTGCATGATTCCGTGAAGAATCATCTGGCCAACTGCCGTCAGGGCACGCAGAGCGCTCTGACCAAGGGTGAAGTGAGCTTCACCACCGCCAAGCCCTGGCGCCAGAAGGGCACCGGCCGCGCCCGCGCCGGCTACAAGGGCTCTCCCGTGTGGACGCACGGCGGCGTCGCTTTTGCGCCGAAGCCGCGTGACTACAGCTACACCCTCAACAAGAAGGTGAAGCGTCTGGCCCTCAAGAGCGCGCTGAGCGCCAAGGCCGCCGAGAACGCCATCTTCGTGATCGACGATCTGCACATGGACGAGATCAAGACCGCGAAGTTCGCCGCGTTCCTGCAGAAGCTGGGCGTCGAGGGCAAGGCTCTCGTCATCACCGAGAATGTCAACGAGAACGTCGTCAAGTCCTCCCGCAACATCCCCGGCGTGACCAGCACCACCGCCACCATCATCAGCCCCTACACGATCCTCAACAGCCGCGCGCTCGTTCTGGATCAGGCCGCGCTGAAGAAAATCGAGGAGGTGTTCGCATGAAAACCGCTTACGACATCATTCTTCGCCCGATCATCACCGAGCAGTCCATGGAGGACCTCGACATCAAGAAGTACGTCTTTGAAGTCGCCCCCGACGCCGGCAAGATCGAGATCAAGAAGGCCATCGAGGAGATCTTCGACGTGAAGGTCATCAAGGTGACCACGACCTATATCCACCGCAAGGAAAAGCGCGTCGGCGCCCAGCCCTCCGGCATGACCGCCAAGCGCAAGAAAGCCGTTGTCAAGCTCTCCGCGGATTCGAAGAACATCGAGATCTTCGAGGGCATGGTGTAAGGGAGGTAACGAAGTATGTCTATTAAAACTTATAAGCCGACCACACCCGCCCGCCGCAGTATGACGGTCTCCGGCTTCGACGGCGTTGACAAGCACGCCAAGCCCCAGAAGGAGCTGGTGGAGGTCCTCAAGAAGCACTCCGGCCGCAACAGCTACGGCCGCATCACCGTCCGCCATCAGGGCGGCGGCAACCGCAGAAAGTACCGCGTCATCGACTTCAAGCGCAACAAGCTGGACATGAACGCCAGCGTCCTGCGTCTGGAGTATGACCCCAACCGCAGCGCCTTCATCGCGCTCGTGGAGTATGAAGACGGCGAGCACCGCTACATTCTCGCCCCCGTGGGCCTGAAGGTCGGCGACAGCATCGTCTCCTCCGCCGCGGCTGACATCAAGCCCGGCAACGCGCTGCCCCTCGCGAACATCCCCGTCGGCACCGTGATCCACAACATCGAGCTCTATCCCGGCAAGGGTGCGCAGCTGGTCCGCTCCGCGGGCGTCGCCGCGCAGCTGATGGCCAAGGAGAACGGCATGGCGACCGTCCGTCTGCCCAGCGGTGAGTTCCGCAAGGTCCGCATGAACTGCTTTGCCACGATCGGCCAGGTCGGCAACATCGACCACGCCAACATCTCCATCGGCAAGGCCGGCCGCAAGCGTCACATGGGCATCCGCCCGACCGTCCGCGGCTCCGTCATGAACCCGAACGACCACCCCCACGGCGGCGGCGAGGGCAAGAGCCCCGTCGGACGTCCCGGCCCTGTGACCCCCTGGGGCAAGCCGGCCATGGGTTACAAGACCCGCAAGAAGAAGAACGCCAGCGACAAGTATATTGTCAAGCGCCGCAACGCGAAGTAAGGAGGAGTTAAACAATGAGCAGAAGTGTCAAAAAAGGCCCGTTCGCCGCTCCGGAACTCCTGAAGCGCGTCGACGCCATGAACGCTGCCGGCGAGAAGAAGGTCATCAAGACCTGGAGCCGCGCCAGCACGATTTTCCCGTCTTTCGTCGGTCACACCATCGCCGTGCACGACGGCCGCCGTCACGTTCCGGTCTATGTCACCGAGGATATGGTCGGCCACAAGCTGGGCGAGTTCGCGCCCACCCGCACGTTCCGCGGCCACGCCGGCAGCAAGACGGCCGGTAAGTAAGGAGGAGCAGACATGGAAGAAAAGAAAACCGCTCGGGCTCAGCTGATGTATGCCCGCATTGCTCCCCGCAAGGTGCAGATCGTCTGCGATATGATTCGCGGCAAGGATACCAAGCTTGCCAAGGCCTACATGGAGAACACCCCCAAGGCCGCCTGCGAGCTCATGCTGAAGCTCCTCAAGAGCGCTTGCGCCAATGCCGAGACCAACTTCGAGATGGATCCCGACAACCTCTACGTCAAGGAAGCCTACTGCGGCGCCGGCCCCATCCTCAAGAGAGGCCGCCCGAGAGCTCAGGGACGTATGTACCGCATCAACAAGCGCACCAGCCACATCACCATCGTCGTGGCTGAGAAAGACTAAGGGAGGAGGCACAGAACATGGGACAGAAAGTTCATCCGCATGGCATGCGTGTTGGCGTCATCAAGGACTGGGACAGCCGTTGGTACGCCCGTGACGAGAAGGTCGGCGACCTGATCGTTGAGGATTACAAGATCCGTGAGTATCTGAAGAAGACCCTGTACAGCGCAGGCGTCCCCACCATCGAGATCGAGCGCGACAGCGCGAAGGTCCGCATCTTCATCCACTGTGCCCGCCCCGGCGTCGTCATCGGCAAGGGCGGCGCTGAGATCGAGCGCATCCGCCTCTCCGTCGAGAAGATGATCGGCAAGCCGGTCGCCCTCTCCATCGTTGAGGTCCGCACGCCCGACACCAACGCTCAGCTCGTCGCTGAGAACATCGCCGCGCAGCTCGAGAAGCGCATCGGCTTCCGCCGCGCGATGAAGAACGCCATGGGCCGCGCCATGCGCATGGGCGCCCGCGGCATCAAGATTATGTGCTCCGGCCGTCTGGGCGGCGCCGAGATCGCCCGCACCGAGTGCTATCACGAGGGCACCATTCCCCTTCAGACCATCCGCGCCGACATCGAGTACGGCTTCGCCGAGGCTGCCACCACCTATGGCCGCGTTGGCGTGAAGGTTTGGATCTACAAGGGCGAGATCCTCTCTCAGACCCTGCGCACCACCCCGCGCACGATGGATCTGAACCGCCGTGATGATCGCCGCCGCGATCGTCGTGACGGTGGCCGCGGCCGCGGCCGCCAGGGCGGCTACAATCGTGACCGTCAGGGTCAGGGCAGCTACAACCGCGACCGTCAGGGTCAGGGCGGCGGCTACAACCGCGACCGCCAGGGCCAGGGCACCCGTCCGCAGGGCGGCTACAACCGCGGTCCCCGTCCGGCAGCTGGCGCTGCTCCGAAGGAAGGAGGCAACAACTAATGCTGATGCCCAAAAGAGTGAAGTACCGCAGAGTGCAGCGCGGTCGTATGACCGGCAAAGCCACCCGCGGCAATAAGGTGACCTACGGCGAGTTCGGCCTGCAGGCTCAGGAGCCCAGCTGGATCACCTCCAACCAGATCGAGGCGGCTCGTGTCGCCATGACCCGCTACACCAAGCGCGGCGGTCAGGTCTGGATCAAGATTTTCCCCGACAAGCCCGTTACCCAGAAGCCTGCCGAGACCCGCATGGGTTCCGGTAAGGGCTCTCCCGAGTACTGGGTTGCCGTTGTGAAGCCCGGCCGCGTCATGTTCGAGATCGGCGGCGTTTCCGAAGAAGTTGCCCGCGAGGCCCTGCGTCTGGCGAGCCACAAGCTGCCCTGCAAGACCAAGATCGTCAAGCGGGAAGAGACTGAGAATGGTGGTGAATAAAGATGAAGGCCAGTGAAATTCGCTCCATGTCCGTCGAAGAGCTCGACAAGAAGCTCGTGGAACTGAAGAAGGATCTGTTCATGCTCCGCATGCAGCACGCCACCAATCATCTTGACAACCCCGTTAAGATCTCCACCGTGCGTCGCGACATTGCCCGAGTCAAGACCGTGATCCGCGAAAAGCAGCTCGAGCAGTGAGGAGGGAGTAAGAAATGAACGAGAACAGAACGACTTCCCGTAAGGTGCGCGTTGGCAAGGTCGTCTCCGACAAGATGGACAAGACCGTCGTCGTGGCCGTCGCTGACCACGTTGCGCACAAGACCTATAAGAAGATCATCGGCCGGACGTATAAGCTCAAGGCGCACGACGAGTTGAACGAGTGCGGCATCGGCGATACCGTCCGTGTGATGGAGACCCGCCCCCTGTCCAAGGACAAGCGCTGGCGCGTGGTCGAAATCGTGGAAAAGGCGAAGTAAGGAGGTAACCTAAATGATCCAGCAAGAGAGCTTTCTGAAGGTTGCCGACAATACCGGCGCCAAGGAAATCAAGTGCATCCGCGTGCTCGGCGGCTCCAAGAGAAAGTACGCCAGCATCGGTGACGTCATCGTCGCTTCCGTCCGCAAGGCCGCTCCCGGCGGCGCGGTGAAGAAGGGCGACGTCGTCAAGGCCGTCGTGGTCCGCACCAGCAAGGCTGTCCGCCGCGCTGACGGCACCTACGTCCGCTTTGACGACAACGCCGCCGTCATCATCAACGGCGACGACAAGAACCCCAAGGGCACCCGCATCTTTGGGCCTGTGGCCCGCGAGCTGCGTGAGGCGGACTTCATCAAGATCCTGTCTCTGGCGCCCGAAGTCATTTGAGGAGGACACATCTATGAAGATCAGAAAAGATGATATGGTGGTCGTCCTCTCCGGCAAGGACAACTACACCAACGACAAGGACTTCATCGAGAAGAAGGAAGTCAAGGCCCACAAGGTGCTCTCTGTCGACCCCAAGGGCGGCAAGGCCGTCGTGGAGGGCGTGAACGTCGCCACCAAGCACCAGAAGCCCCGCAAGCAGGGCGAAGAGGGCGGCATCATCAAGGTGTCCACCCCCATCTACGTCTCCAAGCTCGCGCTCTACTGCCCCAAGTGCAAGAGAGGCGTGCGCGTCAAGAGCGTTCTGGAAGGCGACAAGAAGGTCCGTGCCTGCACCAAGTGCGGCACCGTGATTTGAGAAAGGAGTGACTGAACAATGCCTACGATGAAAACCAAGTATCAGCAGGAAGTCGCTCCCGCTCTGATGGAGAAGTTCCAGTATAAGTCCGTCATGCAGATCCCGAAGCTCGAGAAGATCGTCGTCTCCGTCGGCTGCGGCGACTGCAAGGACAACGCCAAGGCCCTCGAGGCGGTCATCAAGGACATCACCGCCATCACCGGCCAGAAGGCCGTCGCCACCGTCGCGAAGAAGTCCGTCGCGAACTTCAAGCTCCGCGAAGGCATGCACGTCGGCGTCAAGGTCACCCTGCGTCAGGACCGCATGTGGGAGTTCCTCGACCGTCTGTTCAACGTGGCTCTGCCCCGTGTCCGCGACTTCCGCGGCATCTCGGCCGACGCGTTTGACGGCCGCGGCAACTACAGCCTCGGCCTCAAGGAGCAGATCATCTTCCCCGAGATCGACTACGATAAGATCGAGAAGCTCCGCGGCATGAACATCGCCATCATCACCACCGCGAACACCGATGAGGAAGCGCGCGAGCTGCTCCGCCTCATGGGCGCTCCGTTCGTGACCAAGGCTTAAGGGAGGAGAACGAACATGGCTAAGAAATCTATGATTCTCAAGCAGCAGGGTCCTGCGAAGTACTCCACCCGCAAGTACAACCGCTGCAAGATCTGCGGTCGTCCCCACGCTTACCTGCGCAACTACGGCATCTGCCGTATCTGCTTCAGAGAGCTCGCTTACAAAGGCCAGATTCCTGGCGTGCGCAAGGCTTCCTGGTAAGCAATTCAATCTATAGTAACGCAACCCCGCTGGGTCTGAAAATGACCCGGCGGGTGTGCGTGTCTTTTGCGCTGTGCGCAAAACGGACGGAAATCCGTTAGATTTTAGACGAAATGTCCAAAACGGAACGGTAACAATCCGTAAACATTGGTGAAACCAACAAATGACACAGGCTTGCGCCTATGGTAAAATAAATTGGTTGCGCCTTTTTGGTTGCACTCGCGAAAACGCCCTCCGTCTGGATCTGCGGGAGGCGGTTTTGCGCGTTCAATATACGCTGCCGAGCGAGGCAAAAATGCCGCTGCCAAGCGCGTTTGCACTGTGTCCACCGCAGCAGCAGTCGAGCCTGCGCAGACGACATTTCAGCCGATCCCGGCAACGAAACAAGTTTCTTTGGTTCTTTCTTTCCAAAGAAAGAACAGGGATGGCGAAAGGCCGCAGGGAATCATGCATTCATGCGGAACCTCGCCGCCCAAACCGGAATCACCGGTAACTTCGAACAAGGAGGAAACACACAAATGCAGATCACTGATCCCATCGCAGACATGTTGACCCGCATCCGCAACGCCGGATCCGCCAGACATGCCACCGTGGACGTCCCCAACTCCAAGATGAAGAAGGCCATCGCCGAAATTCTTCTCGAGGAAGGCTACATCAAGAGCTTCCAGCTCATTGATGACGGCACGCAGGGCGTCATCCGCATCACCCTGAAGTATCTCCCCGGCAAGGAGAAGGCCATCCAGGGCCTCAAGCGCGTTTCCAAGCCCGGCCTGCGCGTGTACGCCGGCGCGGACGAGCTGCCCCAGGTCCTCCGCGGCCTCGGCATTGCCATCATCTCCACCTCCAAGGGCATCATGACCGACAAGAAGGCTCGCGCCAATCACGTCGGCGGCGAAGTCCTCGCGTTCGTGTGGTAAGGGAGGTAACGAGACATGTCTAGAATTGGTAGAGCTCCCATTGAGCTGCCCGCAGGCGTTGAGTTCAAGGTTGACGGCAAGCACGTCACCGTGAAGGGCCCCAAGGGCACCCTCGAGATGGACGTCGTTCCCGAGATCGACGTGGCCGTCGAGGGCAATGTGGTCCATGTGACCCGTCCCAGCGATGAGAAGGCTTATCGCTCTCTGCACGGTCTGACCCGCACGCTGCTCCACAACATGGTCGTGGGCGTGACCGAGGGCTTCCAGAAGACCCTCGAGATCAACGGCGTCGGCTACAGAGCGCAGAAGGAAGGCAAGAACCTCGTCATGAACCTTGGTTTCTCCCACCCCGTGACGGTTTCCGAGACGGACGATATCCAGATCGACGTTCCGAACCCGAACCAGGTTGTGATCAAGGGAATCGACAAGCAGAAGGTCGGCCAGTTTGCAGCAGAAGTTCGTGGCAAGCGTCCTCCCGAGCCTTACAAGGGCAAGGGCATCAAGTATGACTACGAAGTTGTCCGCCGCAAAGAAGGCAAGACCGGCGCGAAGTAATTGGAGGTGTGCCTGAATGATTAAGAGACCCAACACGAAGGCGCAGCGCGCGAAGCGCCATGCGCGTGTCCGCGGCAAGATCTCCGGCACGGCCGAGCGGCCCCGTCTGAGCGTCTTCCGCAGCGAGAATCACATTTATGCCCAGATCATCGACGACGTGGCGCAGAACACCCTCTGCTCCGCTTCTACCGTCGAGAAGGGCTTCGAGGGCAACGGCGGCAACAAGGAAGCCGCTGAGAAGGTCGGCAAGGTCCTTGCCGAGCGCGCTCTCGCCAAAGGTATTGAAGAAGTCGTGTTCGACCGCGGCGGCAACATCTATCACGGCCGCGTGAAGGCACTGGCTGACGGCGCCCGCGAGGGCGGCCTCAAGTTCTAAGGGAGGAGGAAACGAACATGGCATACAACAATGACAGACGCGACCGTCGTCGCGAGGAGGAACCCTCCGAGTTCACCGAAACCGTCGTTTCCCTCAACCGCGTTTCCAAGACCGTCAAGGGCGGCCGCGTGATGAAGTTCAGCGCGCTCGTCGTCGTCGGCGACGGCAAGGGCCGCGTCGGCTACGGTCTCGGCAAGGCCGCCGAGGTTTCCGAGGCGATCCGCAAGGGACTCGAGGATGCGAAGAAGAACCTGACCACCATCACCCTCCAGGGAACCACCATTCCCCACGAGGTCATCGGCGCCTTCGGTGCCGGCCGCGTGCTCATGAAGCCCGCCGCCCCCGGTACCGGCGTGATCGCCGGCGGCGCTGTGCGTGCCGTCGTTGAGGCTGCCGGCATTCGCGACATTCGTACGAAGTGCCTGCGCTCCAACAACCCCGCCAACGTCATCGCCGCCACCATGCAGGGTCTGAAGAGCCTGCGCAACGCCCAGCAGGTCGCCGTGTACCGCGGCAAGACCGCTGAAGAGATTCTGGGTTAAGGAGGACGAAGCGATGGCAAACCTGAAGATCAAGCTCGTCAAGAGCCTTAACGGCAGACACGACAAACACATTGCGACCGCACAGTCTCTCGGCCTCCACAAGATCGGCAACGAGACCGTGCAGCCCGATAACCCCCAGACCCGCGGCAAGATCGCCAAGATCGGCTATCTCGTCCAGGTCACCGAAGTTGAATAAGGAGGGCCGCGAAAATGCAAATTCATGACCTGTCCCCTGTAAAGGGTTCCACCCACGTCGACAAGCGTAAGGGTCGCGGCCACGGCACCGGCAACGGCAAGACTGCCGGCCGCGGTCACAAGGGCCAGAAGGCCCGCAGCGGCGGCGGCGTGAGAATCGGCTTCGAGGGCGGCCAGATGCCTCTGGCCCGCCGCATCCCGAAGCGCGGCTTCCACAACATTTTCGCCAAGCCTCTGGAGAGCGTCAACGTCTCCGCACTGAACCAGTTCGAGGACGGCGCCGTCGTCGACGCGCAGGCTCTGCTCGAGAGCCGCGTTCTCTCCAAGTGCGTCTATGGCGTCAAGATCCTCGGCAACGGCGAGATCACCAAGAAGCTCACGGTGAAGGCCAACGCTTTCTCCGAGAGCGCAAAGGCGAAGATCGAGGCCGCAGGAGGAAAGGCCGAGGTGGTGTAAGTGCTCCAGACATTTCGTAACGCATGGCGGATCGAAGAGCTGCGCAAGAAGATCCTCTTCACGCTGCTGATCGTCCTGCTTTACCGTCTCGGCAACGCCGTTCCGGTTCCTTTTGTGAACACTGACCTTCTCCAGCAGTATTTCAATTCCAGCAACCTGCAGAACACGATCTTCGGACTGTACAACGTCATGTCCGGCGGCGCGTTCTCCCGCGCGACGATCTTCGCGCTGAGCATTCAGCCCTATATCAACGCCTCCATCATCATCCAGCTGCTCACGATCGCCATCCCGGCGCTCGAGCGTCTGCAGAAGGAGGGCGGTGAGGAAGGCCGCAAGAAGATCGCCTCCATCACCCGCTACAGCACCGTGGCCATCGGTCTCATCCAGGGCGTTGCCTACTACATGATGATCAAGAACTACAAGCTGATCGACGAAGCGTATCTCTCGAACATCTGGGCTGCCATCGTCATCATCCTGACGTTCACCTCCGGCTCTGCCCTCATCATGTGGCTCGGCGAGCAGATCACCGAGTTCGGCATCGGAAACGGCATCTCGATCATCCTGTTCACCAGCATCGTGGCCCGCTTCCCGACCTCGGTTGCGACCCAGATCACCAACGTCGCCAACGGCAGCCTGCAGTGGTGGCTGCTCCTGCTCATGTACATCGGCGCCCTCGCGCTGATCGTGCTCATCGTTCTCGTGAACGATGCCGAGCGCCGCATCCCCGTGCAGTACTCCAAGCGCGTTGTCGGCCGCAAGATGTACGGCGGTCAGACCACGCATCTGCCCATGAAGGTCAACATGTCCGGTGTTCTGCCGATCATCTTCGCGCAGTCCATCGCGTCGCTCCCGGCGACGGTGTGCATGTTCAAGGCCTCCTGGCAGAACAGCTGGCTCATGACCAACGTCTTCAACACCAACACCTGGCCCTATGCCGTGGTGTACTTCCTGCTCATCATCTTCTTCAGCTACTTCTACTCCACCATCCAGTTCAACCCCATCGAGGTGGCGAACAACCTGAAGAAGAACGGCGGCTTTATCCCGGGCTTCCGCGCGGGCAAGCCCACCAGCGACTTCATCCAGAAGGTGCTCAACAAGATCACGCTCTTCGGCGCGATCTATCTCGGCATCATCGCCGTGACGCCGATCATCATCGGCGCGGTGTCTTCTGCCGATTCGCTGACCGGCATCTCCCTGGGCGGCACGTCCATCATCATCGTTGTTGGCGTCGCGCTTGAGACCTTCCGCGCCCTCGAGGCGCAGATGCTCATGCGCAACTACAAGGGCTTCCTGAACTGATCTGGAGGGATCTGCTATGAAACTCGTACTGTTAGGCGCCCCCGGCGCAGGCAAGGGCACGCAGGCTGAGATCCTCAGCCGTACCCTGAGCATCCCCACCATCTCTACCGGCAACATCCTGCGCGCTGCCATGAAAAACGGCACGCCCGTGGGACTCAAGGCAAAGGAATATGTGGAAAGCGGCAAGCTCGTTCCCGATGACGTGATCATCGGCGTCGTGCAGGAGCGTCTGGCCGAGCCCGATTGTGCCAACGGCTATATCCTCGACGGTATGCCCCGCACGATCCCGCAGGCCGAGGCTCTCGAAGCCTGCCGCATCGACGTGGACTGCGCTCTCAGCATTGAGGTGCAGGACCAGACCATCGTGGACCGCATGGGCGGCCGGCGCACCTGCAAAAACTGCAGCGCCACGTTCCATGTCGTGTCCAATCCGCCCAAGGTGGAAGGCAAGTGCGATTTCTGCGGCGGTGAGCTCGGCATCCGCAAGGATGACGCTCCCGAGACGGTCAAGGCCCGCCTCGACACCTACCACAAGGAAACCGAGCCGCTGAAGGAGTTCTATCAGCAGCGCGGCAAGCTGAAGGTCGTCGAGGGTCAGGAAACCATCGAAGAGACCACAGCGGTCATCAAGAAAGCTCTGGGTATTGAATGATTATCATTAAAACCCCGAGAGAGATCGACCTCATGCGTCAGGCCGGCAAGATCACTGCCGGGGCGAGATCCATCGCCCGGCAGATGATCGAGCCCGGCGTGACCACCGCTCAGATCGACCGCGAGGTGCACAAGTTCATCACGAAGTCGGGCGCCACGCCCTCCTTCCTGAACTACGGCGGCTTTCCCGCCAGCGCGTGCATCTCGGTCAACGAAGAAATCATCCATGGAATTCCCGGCGGCCGCGTGCTCCGCGAGGGCGACATCGTCAGCATCGACGTCGGCGCCAAGTTCAAGGGGTATAACGGCGACTGCGCCGGAACCTATCCTGTCGGCAAGTGCTCGGAAGCAGCGCTCAAGCTGATCGAGGTCACGCGCCAGAGCTTCTTCGAGGGCATCAAATTTGCCCGCGAGGGCTATCGCGTGTCCGACATCGGCCATGCCGTGCAGGAGTACGCCGAGCGCTTCGGCTACGGCGTGATCCGCGACTATGTGGGCCACGGCGTCGGCGCGAAGCTGCATGAGCCCCCGGAGGTTCCCAACTACGGCAGACCCGGCCACGGGCCGCGTCTCGCCGCAGGACAGACCATCGCCGTGGAGCCGATGGTGAGCGCGGGCACCTATGAGGTTCGCGTGCTGGACAACGACTGGACCGTCGTCACGGCGGACGGAAGCCTTTCCGCCCACTATGAGAACTCGATTCTCATCACCGACGGCGAGCCGGAGATCCTCACCATCGCAGACGACATTTAACAGGAGGTATTTTCGTTGGCAAAAGACGATGTAATTGAGCTTGAGGGCACTGTGGTTGAATCCCTGCCCAATACCATGTTCCAGGTCGATATCGGCAACGGCCATATCATCCTGGCGCACATTTCCGGCAAGCTCCGGATGAATTTTATCCGCATCCTCCCCGGTGACAAGGTGACGGTTCAGATGTCTCCCTATGACCTGACCCGCGGCCGCATCACCTGGAGAAGCAAGTAGGAGGTAAACATTAATGAAAGTCAGACCGAGTGTCAAGCCCATGTGCGAGAAGTGCAAGATCATCAAGCGCAAGGGCAAAGTTATGGTTATTTGCGAAAACCCCAAGCACAAGCAGAGACAAGGTTAATCCCTGCTTGAATTATTACTAAGATCCCACGCCGGAAGCCTCGGCTCCCTCCGGCGGGAGTAAGCCAGCTTCCCCTGAAAAGGCGTGTGATTACAATAGTCCAAATCATCCCCAGCAACATTATTTATCGAAAGGAATGATCGATTCGTATGGCACGTATCGCCGGCGTTGACCTGCCCAAGGACAAAAGAATTGAAATTGGCCTGACCTATGTTTACGGTATCGGCAGAACCAGCGCAAAGAAAATTCTCGAAATGACCGGGATCAATCCCGACACCCGCGTGAAGGACCTCACGGACGAGGAAGAAGCCAAGATCCGTGAGTGCATCGACCACAACTTCGTCGTGGAAGGCGACCTCCGCCGCAGCGTCGCGCTCGACATCAAGCGCCTGACGGAGATCGGCTGCTATCGCGGCATGCGTCACAGACGCGGCCTGCCCGTTCGCGGCCAGCGCTCCAAGACCAATGCGCGCACGCGCAAGGGTCCGAAACGCACCATCGCCAACAAGAAGAAGTAAGGGAGGGAACTGAACAATGGCTGCACCGAAAGGCAAAAAGGTAAGAACGCGCCGCAAAGAGCGCAAGAATATCGAGAAGGGCGCCGTTCACATCAGCTCTTCCTTCAACAACACGATGGTCACCATCACCGATCCGCAGGGCAACGCCATCTCCTGGGCGTCCGCCGGCGGCATGGGCTTCCGCGGAAGCAAGAAGTCTACCCCCTTCGCGGCTCAGACCGCTGCCGAGACGGCCGCCAAGGCTGCCATGGAGCATGGTCTGAAGACGGTGGAAGTGTTCGTCAAGGGCCCCGGCTCGGGTCGTGAGGCTGCCATCCGCGCCCTCCAGACCGCCGGTCTTGAAGTCACCATGATCAAGGACGTCACCCCGATTCCGCACAACGGCTGCCGTCCTCCCAAGCGCCGCCGCGTCTAAGGAATAGGAGGTAGAGAATTATGGCAAGAAATATTCAGCCGATCGCCAAGCGCTGCAAGGCGCTGGGCATTTCCCCCGCTGAGCTGGGCTACGCCAAGAAGACCACGAACCGCAACCCCAAGGGTCAGATGCGCCGCAAGCAGTCTGAGTACGGCCGCCAGCTCAATGAGAAGCAGAAGGTCAAGTTTGTCTATGGCGTTCTGGAGCGTCAGTTCAAGAACTACTTCGAGATGGCCGAGCGCCGTCCCGGCCAGACCGGCGAGAACCTGCTCGCCATTCTGGAGAGCCGCCTGGACAACGTGGTGTTCCGTCTTGGCTTCGCCATGACCCGCCCCGAGGCCCGTCAGCTTGTCAGCCACGGCCACATTCTGGTCAACGGCCGCAAGGTCAACATCCCCAGCTTCCTCGTGAAGCCCGGTATGGTTATTACGCTGAAGGATTCCAGCAAGAACCTTGAGAAGATCAAGGCCAACCTGGAAGGCACTTCTTTCCGTGCCACTCCCAAGTGGATCGAGTACGACGCGAACAACATGACCGCGAAGGTTCTGGCTGTTCCCGCGCGCGAAGACATCGATCTGCCTGTGGAAGAGCACCTCATCGTCGAGCTGTATTCTAAGTAATTTAGAAACCCTCATATTGGTAAGCTGATCCACGCAGCGTCAACAGCTGACGCAACAATTTCACAAGGAGGGTTACTTCGAACATGGTTGAAATTCAGAAGCCGCGCATTGAATGCATCGAATCCCCCGAGGACGCTTCCTACGGCAAGTATGTGATCGAGCCTTTGGAGCGCGGTTACGGCACGACGCTTGGGAACTCCCTTCGCAGAGTCCTGCTCTCCTCTCTCCCCGGCACCGCTCCGACCTCCATCCGCATCAATGGCGTGCAGCACGAGTTCGCCACGATCCCCGGCGTGACCGAGGACGTGACCGAGATCGTTCTCAACGTCAAGAGCATCATCGCCAGCCTCCACTGCGACGGCCCCAAGACCGTCTACCTCGAGGCCTCCGGTGAGGGCGAGGTCACCGCGGGCGACATCCGCGCGGATGCCGACGTGGAGATTCTCAATCCCGAGCTGCACATCGCCACGCTCGGCCCCGACGGCGCGCTCTCCATGGAGATTACGCTCGATAAGGGCCGCGGCTATGTGCCGGCGGACAAGAACAAGGGCGCACAGCAGATCATCGGAACCATTCCGGTGGACTCCATCTACGCCCCGGTCCTGAAGGTGAACTACACGGTGGAAAACACCCGTGTCGGCAACCAGACGGACTATGACAAGCTCACCATCGAGGTCTGGACCGACAAGACCACCACCGCGCGCGACGCGCTGAGTCTTGGCGCCAAGATCCTCTGCGATCTCTTCACGCTCTTCACCGATCTGTCCGACACGATCGGCAGCCGCAGCACCGTCGTGGAGCGCGAGGTCAAGCAGCCCGATACCGTCCTCAAGATGACGATCGAGGAGCTGGACCTCTCCGTGCGCAGCTTCAACTGCCTGAAGCGCGCCAACATCCACACGGTCGAGGATCTGACCACGAAGACGCAGGAAGAAATGATCAAGGTGCGCAACCTTGGCCGCAAGTCTCTGGAAGAGGTCGAGCATAAGCTCGCCACGATGGGCCTGTCCCTGGCCAGTGACGACAGCCAGCAGTAATTCACGCAATAGCGTATCGTAATACCATACCGCTAACAAGGAGGAAAAACCGAAATGCCCGGAACAAGGAAACTCGGCAAGACCAGCGCGCAGCGCAAGGCCATGCTCCGTCAGCAGGTGACCGATCTGCTCGATAAGGGCCGCATGGAGACCACGCTCTTCCGCGCCAAGGAGATTGCTCCCATGGCCGAGAAAATGATCACCCTTGGCAAGAAGGGTGGCCTGCCCGCATACCGTCAGGCTCTGGCTTACATCACCCGTGAGGATGTCGCCAAGAAGCTGTTTGATACCGTCGCTCCCGGCTATGCCGAGCGCAACGGCGGCTACACCCGCATCACCCGCATCGGCACCCGCCGCGGCGACGCTGCCGAGATGGCAGTCATCGAGCTCGTGTAACCAAAACAAAAAAAGAAGTCCTGCCTGTCGGCAGGGCTTCTTTTTTTGGATACTCGCGCTCCATCGCCCTCGCTTTGCTCGGTTGGTCGGCGCGAGGGCGCGGCATCAGCCGCGCCTCAGGGAGTTTTTCCGCCGCACATGTCGCCGGAAAAACGGATTTGAATTTCTTCACGCATTCGCGTGAACTCTGCGAGGCAGCCTCTTGGCGCCCCCTACGGGGGAGCTGGCGCGGCGCAAGCCGCGACTGAGGGGGCATCTGCGCCCGAACGGAGTCCACCCATGTGCGTGAGGTTTTCGCTTCGCGGCAATGTCCGACGAATTCTGCCGGCAGATTATCATGCTGTAGGGGCGACCTGCGTCGCCCGCCTTGTGAGACGCCTGCCGACGCCGCGGGCGATTCGTGAATCGCCCCTACGGATTCTGTTCCGGTGCGATGCCACCGTAGGGGTCGGCGTCCTCTACGACCCTTTGACGGACGCTTGCCGCATTGCGGTACGTTCTGCCGGAACACAAAAAACGCTCCCGAAACCGGGAGCGTTTTTCCTTGCCGATGGTCTTATTTCAGCTTGTCCGCGCGCTGGAGGAAGGTGACGATCTGCGCGCGCGTGCAGTAATTCATCGTGCCGAAGATGCCCGGGCTGATGCCGTTGGTCACATTGTTTTCAGCCGCCCAGAGCACCGGCTGCGTGTACCATTCGTTGTAACCCACGTCCCAGAACGGGATCACGCTCGAATGGACGCCGGGCTTATTCATCCAGCGCCACAGGAACGTGACGATGTGGGCGCGGGTGCAGGTGTCGTCCGGCGAGAAGGTGCTGGGGCTCGTGCCGTCCGTGATGCCGTTTTTCACCGCCCAGCGCACGGCATTGTAGTAGTAATCATCCGCGTGCACGTCGTAGAACGGGTTCACGCCGGTCACAGCCGGCTCGCCCGCCGCGCGGTAAAGGAAGGTCACGGCCTGACCGCGGGTGCAGTAGGCATCGGGGGAGAAGTGCGTCGGGTCGGTGCCGTTGGTGATCTGCGGCTTGTGATTCACCGCCCAGTTGACGGGCTCCGTGAACCAGTCGCCGTCCGGCACGTCCACGAACTGCAGCCCCGTGGCGGGGATGGTGTCATATTTATAGGTGCCGCAGACGGTGCAGGTATATTTGATGCTGCCCGCGGTGTGGGCGCCGGCCGGCGTGACGACCGTGCCCTGATCCCACTTGTGGGCGGCGGGGATGTAGTTGTCGTTGTATTCATCGCCGCAGCCGGAGCACTTGTAGTTCGTGTAGCCCTCCGTGGTGCAGGTCGGGGGAACGACGGTCTCCACATAGCTGTGCACGTGCATCGTCTTGGGGATGACGCGCTCCTCCGTCTCGCCGCAGCGCATGCAGGTATAGAGCGCGCTGCCGTCTTCCGTCTGCGTGGCGGGCTTGATGATCACACCGTCGTTCCAATCGTGACCCAGCGCGGGCACCGTCTGGCGCACGCTGCGGCGGCCGCAGTCCATGCAGTCGCCCTGATAGTAGCCGGACTCGGTGCAGGTCGGCGCCTTGACGAGATCCATCGAGGACGTGTTGTGCCCCTTGGCGGGGATCACCTCGTCGATCGCCTCGCCGCAGCGGGAGCAGGTGCCTCTGGCATAGCCGGCTTCCAGACAGGTGGGCGCCTTGTATTCCGCGAGATGCTCGTAGTCGTGACCGAGGGCGGGGAGCGTCTCGGAGTAGATCGGCTTGTCGCACCACTCGTTGTAGCACTGATACCAGGCGACGCCGTCGTGCGTGCAGTCGGGATCCTCAGACTTGATGACCTCGCTGTCGTGCCCGGTGTGCTCCGCCGTGACGACGGTCTCCACATGGCCGCATTCCTTGCCGTCCTGCCAGACGTGGCAGGTGTAGATCTCGAGCCCGTCCTGTGTGCAGGTGCGCTCCACGATCTCCGGGTCGCCGTATTCATGGTAGTGGCCGACCCACATCGGCTCGCAGCTGTAGCCGTACCAGGTGCTCATGGGGTTGCCCGGCGTCACGACGCTGCGCCACTGGCCGTAGGCGTCCTTGTTGTAATCCGGGGAGGGATACCAGATGGTGACGTCGCGTGGGAAGGAGTGCTTGTTGGCCTTTGCTTCCACGACAGAGTCCTTCGTCGGCGGGATGCTGCCGAAGGCGGCATATTTCAGCGGGGTCACGCCGCTGAGATCATAGACCTCGCCGCTGAGCTTCTCTGCCGCAGAGCGGGAGCCGTCCACATACGCGGCCTCGCCGCTGTCCGTCACCTTGAAGGCGTCGGCCACGGTGCGGAAGGCACTCAGGCCGGTGTCTTCAAGAGAATCGAACGCGCGGTCGCCGATGATGGCGACGTGCAGAGCGTCCGTGCCGTCGCGGTCGCCGAAGATGACGCGCTCAAGCTGATCGCAGGCGGCGAAGGCATAGCTGCCGATCTGGCGCACGCGGTTCGGGAAGGTGATCTGATTGAGCGAGGCGCAGCCGGCGAAGGCGCCGGTGCCGATGGTGAGCGCCTGAGCCGCGCCCGCTCTGCCGGGATAGATGTTCAGCTCGCCGCCGCGGCCCATGTCGAAGCAGCAGGCGAAGGCCCACGCGCCGATGTTCGTCGTGCTCGCGGGGATCGAGACGTCGCCCACGACGCCGAGGTGCGAGCAGAAGGTAAACGCGCCCGTGCCGAGCGTCTTGAGGTTCGCCGGGAGGTTAAACTTGTTCGTGCCGAGCACATGATCCCACGCAAAGGCGAAGTCGCCGATGCTCGTCACGTTCGGGGGGAAGGAGATCTCCGTCAGGTGGCTGCAGGTGCAGAAGGCGCGCTCGGGAATCTCCTTGAGCAGCGTGCAGGTGTTCATGCGCGCGAAGGTGAGATAGTCGCAGGCATAAAACGCGCGGCGGCCGATGCTCTCGAGCTTCGAGGGGAAGTTCACGGCGGTGAGCTGGTCGCAGGTCTCAAAGGCCTTCTCGCCGATGGTCTTGACCGTCTCGCCGAGGTAGGCGAGCATGACCCCGTCCATGCCGAAGAATGCGCGCTCGCCGATGTTCGTCACGCCCGCGTGGCTGAGCTTGGTGTTCTTGCCCTCCACATAGATCGCGATGATCTTCTCGTCCATCTTGTCGACCTCGGTGCCGTCATCGAGCACCACCGTGCCGACCCACGGCGCCTTCTTCGTGAGGGAGTAGTCCTCCATCACGCCGTCGTTGATGCCGTAGAGCTTGAGGGCGTAGTATTCCTGATCATCCTGCAGGTTGAAGTTCAGATCGGTCAGCAGCTGGTCGCCGTTGACGTTGAAGTCCGGGTAGCGCTCGCGCAGCTGCTGGAAGAGCGCGTTCTGCTCGAGCACGCTCGTGTCGGCCTGCAGCGATTTGACCTTTTCGGGATCGACGCGGTAGATCTCATAGCGCACCGCGCCGGGGTTGTTCTTGCCGACGTAGTTGCTCTTGGTCTTCACGGCGTCGCCGGCGAACAGCTCGTCGATCTTCTCGCCGGTGAGGTAGCGGTCAAAGAGCTGGCCGATCTCGCCGTCCGCGCTCGCGGGCACGGCGAGCCCCGCAAACAGGCTCAGCACCATCATCAGAGACAGCGCAAGCGAAAGCAGTCGTTTCGTCATATATCTCTGCTCCTTTCAGGGAAAAAATCTCAACAGGATTCTGACGCAAGTTTACCATTTTTGGTTCCCTTTTTCAAGGGAGCGGAAAAGGGAATGTTTGCATAGAAGGACAGAACGTGGTAAAGTGTGAAAAAAGTGTGGAGTGGGGAGTTAGGAGTGTGGAGTTGCGGTGTCGGCTTGCGCCGACGAAATTGGAAGACCCCCACCGGCCTCGCCTCGCTCGGCCACCTCCCCCATAGGGGGAGGCAAGTGCACTGGCGCACCTACTTGGCGCCCCCGCGTCCGATTGACTTGCGCAAGTCACCTTGCGAGGCTTTGGCCTCACAAGGCTGACGGCGAAAGTCAATCCTCCTGAGCAAAATCAAAGCAATTGCTTTGATTTTGAGAGGAGCGGCAGCGGAATGAGCGATCCGGTGAGCTTTGCTCAGCGGTGAGGGATATGGAGCTTGCCGCGACGAGACTGAGGGGGTTATCCAATTGCGCGAAGCGCACTGCTTTTAAACTCCACACTCCACACTCCAAACTCCACACTCTCCCGGAGGTTTTCATGCGTTTCACCCCTGTCATCAATTTCAAACATCCCGCCCCGGATCTTCTCTCCGGGGTCATTGTCGCGCTCGTCTCCATCCCGATCTCGATGGGCTATGCGCAGATTGCGGGGCTGCCGGCGGTCTATGGGCTCTATGGATCCTTGCTGCCGATTCTGCTCTTCGGCCTCGTCACGTCGTCGCCGCAGTTTGTCGTCGGCGTGGACGCGATGCCCGCCGTCATGGTCGGCGCCGCGCTCTCGTCGATGGGTCTCGTCCTCGGCGGGGAGGAGGCCACGGCGCTCGTGCCGGTCGTGACGCTCTGCGTCGGGGTCTGGTTTCTCGTGTTCTGGCTGTTTCGCGCCGGGCGCGTGGTGAAGTATATCTCCACGCCCGTCATGGGCGGGTTCATCTCCGGCGTCGGCGCCACGATCATCCTCATGCAGGTGCCGAAGCTCTTCGGCGGCAGCGCCGGCACGGGGGAGCTCGTTCCGCTCCTGCGCCACATCGCCGCCGAGCTTCCCAATTTCCACCCGCTCTCAGCGCTGCTCGGCTTCGGCACGGTCGTCATCATTCTCGTCTCCAAGCGGCTCTGGCCGAGGTTTCCGATGCCCGTGGTGCTCATGGCGCTCGGCGTCGTGCTCACGGCGGTGTTTCATATCGACCGCCTCGGCGTGAAGCTCCTGCCCGCCGTGCCGCGCGGGCTGCCCCGGTTTTCAATCCCGGACGTGACGCTCCTCGCGGGCAGGGTGCAGTCGATTGCGGTCTTGAGTCTCACCATTGCGCTCGTCGTCATGGCGCAGACGCTCCTTGCCACCAACAGCTATGCCCAGCGCTATGATGACCCGGTCGACAACCGGCGGGAGCTTCTGGCATATGCCGTGATGGAGCTCGCCGCCTGCACGACCGGCTGCTGCCCGGTCAACGGCAGCGTCTCGCGCTCCGGCATGGCCGATCAGTTCGGCTGCAGGAGCCAGCTCATGAGCGTCACGGCAGCGGCGGTGATGCTGCTGGTGCTGCTCTTTTTCACGCCGATGCTGAGCCTCCTGCCCGTGCCGGTGCTCACCGGCATCGTCGCCGCCGCGCTCATTGGCATTCTGGAGATCAAAATGGCGCGGAGCCTGCTGCGCGCGAACCGGCGGGAGTTTTATATCTTCCTCGCGGCCTTCTTCGGCGTGCTCCTCTTCGGCACGATGGGCGGCGTGCTCATCGGCGTGCTTTTGAGCTTCTTCGCCGTTGTGGTGCGCGCGGTCGTGCCGCCGAAGGGGTATCTCGGCATGATCCCCGGGCACGAGGATTTCTATAATCTCGAGCGAAACCGCGCCGCGCACCCGATTGAGCACACGGTGATCTACCGCTTCAGCGGCAACGTGTTTTTCGCCAACGTCGGCGCCTTTCAGTCCGACATTCTCGCCGCCGTGCAGCCCGATACGAAGCAGGTCATCGTGGATGGGCGCGGCATCGCGAACATTGACATCACCGCCGCCGAGCGCGTGCTGCAGCTCGAGCGGAGCCTGCGCGCCAGGGGCGTGCGGCTCTATCTCACCGAGCACGTCGGCGCCGTGAACGATCAGCTCCGGCGCTATGGTGCGGAGGAGCTTTTGGAAAACGGCGCCGTGCGCCGCACGATCCGCCTCGCCCTCGAGAGCAG
>JBGUHV010000067.1:0-5737 GCA_045112425.1 Oscillospiraceae bacterium | reverse complement strand
CGGCAAGGAGAAGGACGGCACCTTCACCTTCCTGAATCAGTATGTGCAGCAGCACATTCACGAGCTGCTGCCCCCGGCGGATCAGCTGGCCGTCTTCCCGCGCCGCGAGCCGGACGGCTATGTGGACATGGTGAATCTCACCGCGCAGGAATTCGACGACTATACGATGGGCGCCTGGAGCGCCTTCCTGCAGGGGCTGGCGGACCGCATGATCGCGGAGATCACCGGCGCGGGCTGGAAGGAATCCTACGCGCAGCTCCTGCAGCAGAACTTCACGCCCGGCGAGCTGCGCTGCCTCAGCCACAACCGCGCCAAGGTCGCCGAGGAGCTCAGGCGGGTCGATGTGCCGCCGCAGAACGGCGACGTGTTCACCATGGCGCGCAACTACCTGCAGTTTTATCTCTCCTCCCGCCCGAACACGCTCCGCCTGCTGGGCGAGGCGGTGCGGCAGAGCGGCGAGAGCGCCAAGCAGTTCGACGCCATGTGGCGCGCGCTCATCGAGTCGGAGCTCGAGGTGCACATGACGGAAAATCAGGTGCTGAAAACCTTCTACAGCAAGAAGGTCAAGGCCTATTTCGACTATCACCCGGCGGCGGACATCGCCGAGCGGCTGCAGCGCTGCCGCAATGAACAGGAGCTGGAGGCGGTCGTGAAGGAGCATCTCGACCAGATCCTGCGCAGCGACACGATCTTTGCCGCGCCCTTTGCCGACGAGCTCACCGCCATGCTCAACGAGCAGGGCCTGCCGCAGACGCCCGCGCAGTATATCCACACCCGTCTCAGCGACGGACACACCTATCTGAAAGCCGCCTACCAGCCCGAGGAAAAGGCGGGCACCGCCGCGATTCTGATGGATAAGGATCAGGACGCGCTCTACAAGGGCCTCTGGGCGAACCTGACGGAGGAGGTCTTCTGCTATGACACCAGCATGGCCAACTCCGTGGAATATCTCCAGATGTTCGCCGCCACGGATCAGAACCTGATGGTTTAAGGAGGAAGCGCCATGCAAGTTGAATATTGCCCGTATGATCCCGAGAGCTATGCCATCGGACTGCATGTGGAGCAGGGCCGCAGGCTCGAATGGGCGTCCTCGCGCGGCCAGGAGGTGCTCGTGGTGCGCACGCCCTTCGGCCAGCTGCCGGATGAGCGGATGGAGGAGCTGTGCGACGCCCTCGCTGCGGCGATGCTGGTTCCGAATCAGTTCACGGAGGTCTGCCCGGATCTGTTCGTCCGCCTCATGACGGCGGCGGACAAGGCGCGCGAGGGCGGCTGCTATGTCACCGAGCGGCCCGCGACCTACTCCGTCTATGCCTGCCGGAGTCAGGGCGGCCGCGTGGAGCGGATCTTCGCCCCGCAGATGAACGCCATGAACAAGCATTACTGCCACGTCATGCTCGAGACGTCCGTCGCCGTCGAGCCGCTGATGAACAGAAAGAAAAAGCCGTTCAGCAAGAAGGAGGAGTGGCTGCCGACGCCGTACTTCATGCTGCACCTGCCGCAGAACATCGCCGACGCCTATCACGACGGCGATATGGTCTATGCCGTCGGCGCGCTGGAGATCCCGATCACGCGCGCCATGCTCGCGCAGGGAACCGTCTATGTCATGTCCGGCAGCGTCAAGCCCGTCGTGAAGTCCAACAACCCCGGGCTCGCGCTGCACTAAGCGAAGGAGAGAAGGAACACTATGCCTGAAATTATTTGCCCCTACTGCTTCGGCAGAATGAACGATGATGAAGTCCTGTTTCGCTCCGAGCGGCTGAGCACGCCCAGCGAGGAGGCCGAGCTGATCCCGGAGGATTACGAGGACTTTGACGATTTCAACGCCCGCTACCGCGGCCCGGACAAGGATGAGATTCTCAACCGCTATCGCGAGTGGGAGTTCTTCCTGCCCAAGGAGGACCCGGTCTATGAAGGCTGGTGGAAGAAATACGGCAAGACGACCGAGATCTCCATCGTCAAGGACTATAACGGCACGCCGGATTACCACCGCCCGATCATCGACCCGAAGCGCGACGGGCGCTATCTGGTGCGCCAGCCGGACGGCGGCTATCTGATCTACAACGGCGGCATGGCCTCCCAGATCCGCCTCAAGAGCGAGCAGGATCCCTACGGCGAGCCGTGCACCCGCCGCGTCTGCAAGCACTGCCACAACCCGCTGCCCTCCCGCTACGGCCGGCACGGCGTGAAGTTCGTCTCGGTCATCGGCATCACGGCGGCCGGCAAGACGGTCTATCTCTCGCAGCTGCTGCGCCAGATGCGCAAGTATTCCCAGAAGGTCGGTCTCGACGCCACGCTCACGGCGGACGGCGCGCTCGTCTTCGTGGAGAACAACCGGGTCGAGGCGGGGCAGCCCCTGCCGGACGCCACGCCCGCCCGCAGCCTGCAGCAGCCCCTGTTTTTCGACATGACGAGCTCCGTCAGCGGCACGGGCCAGAAGCATGTGGAGACCTTCGTCATGTACGACGTGGCGGGCGAGCTGTTTGACCCGCACCGCACCAACCCGATCGACATGAACAAGTATGCGCCCTTCGTGCGCAATTCCGACGGCATCATTCTCCTGATCGACCCCATGCAGTTCCAGCGCATCCGCGACGTGGCCAACGACGGCGTCGCCCGTTCGGACGCGACGACCGTGCTCGATCAGATCCACAGCATCATCGTCGGCGAGAACGACGAGGAGAAATACAAAAAGCCGGTGGCCGTCTGCATCTCCAAGATTGATACGCGCAACGCGCAGCAGGCGCTGCCGGAGTCGCTCAAGCAGCTGCTGCAGGGCGACGTGCGCGCGCTGTTCAAGGAGGACAAAACCAGACGCGTCTTCGACGCCGAGAGCTACAACCGCATCGCCGATGAGCTCAACGCCTTCATCGCCGAGGAGGATCTCGACACCACGCTCGAGACGCACTATGCCAACTATTCCTACTTTGCCTTCACCTCTCTCGGCTGCGACGTGCAGCGCCAGAGAGACGAAAACGGCAACCCGCAGGACGTGCCCGTCGGGCCGCTGCTGCCCAAGCGCATTGAGGAGCCGCTGCACTGGCTGTTCCACGAGCTGGGCTATATCGGCACCAACGCCCGCATCCACAAGCCCTGCGACATCATCTATCCCTGCCCCCAGTGCGGCAGTGAATTCACCAGGCAGCTGAGCGAGCCGGAGGAGATCGTGATCGGCCGCAAATACCTCGTCAAGAAGGAGACGCAGCTGGTCAACTACGTCTGCGACGTCTGCCGCCACAAGTGGTGGAATCCGGCTGCGGCAGCGCAGTTCGTTCAGTACTGATCGGAGGTGCAACGTGATCGATCAAGTGTTCCAGTGCTGCTATACCCACGTCAGCCGGGAGCAGAACGGCGCCGTCAGCACGGCGTGGATGCCCGTGGCGGTCTCGGCGAATCTGCCGGAGAAGCTCAAGGATTACTGCACGCGCGTGCAGAGCATCCACTCCAAGAAGGTCAGCGGCGTCGTCGATGAAGAGGGCGGCACGCTCGATCTGTTTGAGATCTGCGGCGACGGGCAGAACGTCTATCTGCTCCGCACGCGGTTCGGCGGGATTGATTTCGGCCGGGCCAACATGTTCTCGCATGCCTATATCTTTCCGTGGGATTCCCTCACGGATCGGATCAACGATTTTCTGACGGTCGATCTGTCGAACTTCGCGGCCACGGAGGACGAGGCGCTCGAGCCGAAAGGCGCGCTCACGCGAAAGCCCCCGCTCACGCTCTCCCAGGCGCTCGACACCCTGCAGCTCGACCGCAAAAACTACGTCACGCTCATCCGCTGCGTCTATGCGCAGATGGAGCAGAAGGCGCCGCAGCCGCTCTATGTTCAGTATGACGGCTCGGAGCAGCAGCGCGACGCCCTGCTCTACTGCATCTATGCCGGTCTCCCGCTCGAGATGAGCCGCAGGCTCTCCGTCGCCACCGCGCCGAGCGCCACCGAGATGCAGCGCAACCTCATCTTCAGCCGCAGGGCGGCGACGCACCCGCAGTATATCAACCCCCTCACGGGAGAGAACAATCTCCTCGTCGGTCTCGCGGAGCGCAAGATCCGCGGCCTCGGCTTTGTGGACTACGCACCGATGTGCGAAAACGAGGCGGACGCCGAGCGGTATCTGCAGGAGATGAGCAAAACGGCGAAGAGTCTCGCCGGCCAGCTCACGCCGAACGCGAAGACCATGAAGATCGCCCACCAGCTCATCACCGAGTCGAGCCTCGACGCGCTCGATGACGGCCAGCTGGAGCAGCGCATCGGCGACGCGCTCAGCGCGAAATCCGCCGGCAGCACGCAGATGGAGGACTATCTCGCGCAGATGATGGTCATCGTGCTCGACCGGGGCATGGCGCTCACCGACGTGAGCGACGAGATGCTCATGGACAAGCTCGATTCCGCCACGGACGAGGGCTTCATCAGCATGGGCGAGCAGTATTTCACCGCCCGCCTCCTGCGCAAGAGCGAGGAGGACGCCTGCCGCACGCTGCGCGCCGCGTCGCCCGGCATGTTCCGCCGCTACTGCAAGACGCTCGTCGGCAGCGAGCAGGGCCGAGCGCTGCTCGACCGCTTCCACGCCGAGTGCGTCTCGGAGGCGGGCGGCGACTGGGCGGATCTCCGGGCGGCGCTCGAAAACAGCGCCTATCTCGCGCAGTATCCCACCGGCAGAGCGCGCACGCTCAGCGCCGTCAGCGACGCCGCGTGGCGCCGCTACCAGCAGGAGCTCTATCGCCCCGGCAGCAAGACCGAGACCCTCGCGTCCTATCTGGGCGTCATGGAACAGATCGTGCCCGCCGAGAGGCGCGCCGAGGTCGAGACCGCCGCGAAGGACGCCTATTGGGAGACGCGCACGCTCGACATGTTCGACTTTGACCAGTTCCCCGAGTACAAGGCCTTCGCCCCGAGCCTGTCTCCGATCTTTGTGCAGTACGTTCTGCTCGTCCGCTTCCGCAACGAGCTTGCGACGGGCGGCGAGGAGGCGTGCCTGAGATGCATCAACTATCACCTGCGCGCCAACCGCCAGAGGCTGTTCACGCCGCAGAGCCTGCAGGAATTTCAGGACGCGATTGACCGGAAGCTGCGCGGCGCGGGCCAGATTTCGGATCCGCGCTTTGCGCGCTGGATCGAGCTCGCCGCCCAGACGCCCGAAAAGGCGTTCGAGCCGGTGCTCATGGCGCGCAGCGCGCTCGCCGCGCGCAATTACCAGCTGCTCGATCAGGCCTGCTGGGACTATCAGAAGGCGCTGGAGAGCACGCTGGACGCCAACTTTGCCGCGCCCCTGGTGCGCAGCCTGAACGATCTGGTGTTCGAGAGCTGCCGCGCGCTGGACACGCCGGAAGCGCCCCTCGGCGCGGACACCTGGCTCATGATCGGACATTTCCGCTATCCGAACGGCAATCCGTTCCGCATCTTTGACGAATACCGGCCCTGCGTTCTGGACGCCGATCCGGCGTTTGTCTCGGAGGGGAGCAGCTATCTCCGGCACCCGCATTATCAGCAGTGCGGCAGCGAGTATGTGCGCGCGAAGGGCGCGGAATTCAAGACCGTGAAGCTCTGGCTCAAGGCGGCGCCGCAGGCGGCCGATCTGTCCGGCCCGCCGTCCCATTCGGCGCCGGGCGCGGGCGCGAAGGAGCCGAAGAAGCGCGGACTGCCGTTCTTCGGCCGCCGGGATTCCTGATCGGAGGAAGAGACCTTGGGAAGAAAAGTTTATTTTGACACGGACATGCTCTGCCACAGCCTCATCTCCGGCAG
>JBGUHV010000066.1:0-7072 GCA_045112425.1 Oscillospiraceae bacterium | reverse complement strand
CCTTGAGCGGGTTGTCCAGATCATGGTTGAGCACCTGCGGGCGGCTGGTATAGACGATTTTGCAAATCTCCTTCATCAGCGTAGGATCGCAGAGCGCCCACTGCTTGCCGACGAAGCCGTCCTTGCCGCCGCCGACGACCATGTAATGCAGGTCGTAAACGGGGTTCGCGGCGTTGGTGTCGTCGTCCGGGTTGCGCTCGGGGCGGATCTTCGCGCCGTCGCCGCAGATCTTCTTCGCGGCGCCCTCGTTCTCCGGAGAGACGAGCAGCAGGTTGAAGTTCGCCGCCATCGGCAGGCCGTCCGGCGTCATCATCTTGTTGCCCATGACCTGCGCCTTGAGGATGTTCTCCACCGTCAGGCCGAGGTTGATCAGGTTGGAATACGTGCCGGCAGCGGGATCCGGGATGAAGGTTCTGCCGTCGCTGCCCTTCGAGGCCATCCAGTGCTGCGTGCTCGCCCAGGGCAGGCCGTCGCCGCCGAGCTTCGACGGGTCGAACGCGCCGCCGAACATGCGCAGGCAGTGGAGATAGACCGTCATGGCCGCGCTGTCGCCGAGGCGGACGCCGGTCTTGCGGCACTGGCCGCTCTTGTCGACGAGCGCCTGCTTGCGGTGGATGATGACGGTAGAGGTGTACTCCTTCGGGCGGATGATGGTATTGAACGCGCGCTTCTGCTGAACCTGGTTCAGGTTGTCGCCGTCGTACTCCATCATTTCGCCATAGCCGCCCGTACCCTGCAGCTCATAGTCGACGCTCTTCGCGTCCACCTCGCCGAGGATCATGCGCAGCTTGTTCAGTCTGTTTGCATAGGCGCTCTCAAACGCCTTGCCGACAAACTTGTAGTTATCGGTTTTCCATGCGGTTGCGATAGACATGATTGATTCCTCCCTTCCTTAGTTCGCGAGCGCGTGGCTCGCGGCCATCAGGCCAATGCAGCCCTCGCGGCGGTTGATAACCACCTTGAGCGCCAGGGCAGCCGTGGCGGTGAGCACGAGCTCCGTGCGGTCCGCGCTCAGATTGCCCTTCTTGAAGCCGATCGGCGGATAGATCTCGTAGACGTCGCCCGCGCAGATCGTGCCGCCCTGATTGACGGTGAAGGTTTTGGAGCTGCCGGCGCTCGCGGTGATCTCGCGCACCGTGCCGAGGCCGTCCGTATTTGTGCTCTCCGCGCCCTTTTCGACGAGGCGGATAAAGCCGCCCTTGAAGTCGTTGTCGGCGAAGGCAGCGAGATCGGTGCAGACAAACGTGGTAGCGCTGCCGCCCGTGGCCGCCATCGTCGGGGCCTTGCAGGACATGATCATGTTCGGGCCGTCGTGGACAAGGATCTCCTTGCCGTTGGACTTCGGGTTGATCGCGTCCACATTGCCGGAATGGCCCTCGGCCGCAATGCCGAGAATCTCGCCGGTCTGCGCCGCAGCCGCGGCCTCGACCTTGCCGGCGTTCAGCACAACAACAGCGCCCGCCTGCACGGCGGTATCCGGCGCAATATCATAGATGCGCTGACTCAGGAGCACACTGCCGTCTGCGTTCTGAAATGCATTCATATAGGTTCCTCCTATCTGCTTAAAAATTCCTTTGCGGTCATCTTCATGTCCGGGTTCTCCCGGTTCCATGCGTCGAGCTGTTTCTGCTGCGCCGCCGTCAGACCGCTTCCGGCGGTTCCGGTCCCGCCGCCTACGCCGCGGGCCGCTTTGCTCTCGGCCTTGCTCTTTGCGGAGGCCTTGCCGAAGAGCTTCATGTAGCTTGCGTAAAGATCACCGAGGGGCTCGCGTCCGAATCTGCTCCCGCAAAACTCGCGGAAGTCCGCGTTGCCCTGCAGCGCCATGATGTCAACAGAGGGATAACGCTCCATGAAGTCCGCGGCGTCCTCCTGCAGAAACTCCTTCTGCTTGCGCTCCGCGTCGGTTCTGGATTTCTCGTCATCCATTTCCTTGCGCTTCTGCTCGGCGAGGCGGCGATCCTCCATCTCGCGGCGGATCTCCTCCGCCGGGCGGTTTTCCTGTTCCGCTCTCTCCCGGATCTGTGCCTCCTGTGCAGCGCGGGAATAGGCGTTGAGCTGCTGTCGGGTCCGAATTGGCTGATTCGTGTAAGGGTCAATCAGACCCATGGCCGCGATCTCTGCGTCAACCTCACGGTTCACGCGTTCCTCGGTCTCTCGCTGTGCGCGCAGCCGCGCCGCTCTGGCCGCTGCGTTGTCCGCGTGCGTCTGCTTCTGCGGTTCCCGGCCGCCGTCTCCGGGATCTTCCGCGGGCTCCTGCCCGTCGGTGGGTTCGGCTTCCTCGTCAGTTGCTTCCGCGCCCGGCTCGTGGAGGTCTTCGACTTCCCCCTGCCCGCCGTCCTGAACTGTCTCTTCGGTTTCAGTGATCGGGTTTTCGTACTGATCCATGATGATCCTTTCCGGCCTTCTGGCCCTGGCGCTGTCCGCCGCGCCGTGCGAAATGCGGTATCCCGTTGTGTTCATCGTAGAACAGCCGAGGGTCGTTTTTCCGTCAATGTGAAAACGCCGCAGGAACACCCCTGCGGCGCTGATTTCATGTGCTTTTCCGATGCCTTCCAAAATGCCCGTTAAAACCAAAAAACGCCTGTTTTGAGTCTAAAATGCTCAAAACAGGCGTCTTTTTGCCCGATAGAATCAGTTTTGCGCGTATTTTTGGAAAATATGCACGTTAACGTCTCCTGTGCGCGCTGCGCTTATCCAGCCGCTCGATCAGTTTCACGTGCGGCTCCTCCGCCTTTTCCGTGATCGTGTAGCGCTGCTGCTCTCTCGCCTTGAAGCAGATCGCAGCCGCCATCACAAGGTCGTCGTGCTCGCCCTCCAGCGCCTCCGGCTTGTCGCCGTCTTTGGCGAAGGTGAGCATTTCCCCGAGCGTCCAGGCGCTCATGACGCATTCCGGATGCTCGTCCATGACGGTCTGCAGGTTCGCCAGCGCAACCGGCCGCGTCTTGGTGTCCGTCCTCCATCCGAAGGCGTTCACGAAATCGCGCGTGTTCTTGTCGAAGCGCTGCCGCTGGTAGAGCGTCGGATAGCTCCAGTCCTCCAGCGTCATTTCCGGGTACGTGGAGAAGTTCACCTCGATCGCCACAAGCGCCTCGTTGTAATACATCCCGAGACAGTAGATCTGCTGCGCGTACAGCCGCTCCGACGTCTCATGCTGCAGCTCCGCGGCCTGAACGCCCGAGCTGTTGTCGATGCAGAAGCCCGTGAAGCTGTCGCTCCCGTCTCCCGCGGTGTCGCCGCCGATCACATAGGGATGTCCCTCCTCCGGCTCCTTCCAGATCCGGATAAAGCCGTTCTCTCGGTCCTCTCTCCAGCGGATGTTGACCGGCCTTCCGTTTTCCTCCGCCTCGCACTCGAAGTACCCAACGTGCAGCGGCTCCGGCGCCTTCATGCGCAGCTGCGCCAGCAGCAGATTGTCAAAGAACGCGCGGCCGGAAAGGAGAAACGCCTCGTCCGGCGTGCAGGGATATTCCTGCCGAAACAGCCGCTCCGAGCCGCCGCAGTTCGTTTTGATGCACCATCTGCGCCACCAGAGCTGAGCGTCCGTCAGCCCGTGCGCCTGCTGCAGCTGCTTCTCCTCCTCGGTCCATTTCACGCCCGCCGGCGGCGTCATGGCATATTCCGGGTTCCAGTACCACGGCAGGAACACCGGACGGAATCCGTTCTTCCCCGCCACGGCGTCATCCCAAAAGTCCTTGAATTCGTTGTAGCCTTTCGCGGTCGACTCGAGGATGACGCAGGTGTCCGGGTCGTTCGGCACGGCCTGCAGCAGGCCGATCAAAAGCTCCATCAGCCGCGGCCAGAAGGCGACCTCCGAGCCGTGGACGTTGGTCAGCGTGAACGAACGGCCCACGCCGCGGCCGCCGGCGGTGACGCAGCGGATGCGCGATCGCAGGCCGGGAAAGCGTTTCTTCACGACCGGGTCCTTTGTCGGGTTCTCAAATACCAGCTCCTGCGCGTTCGACGCCCTGCGCATCGGCTTGAGCGCGTCCGGCAGGTTGTCGAAGAAGATCTTGTTCATCTCGAACAGGTGACTCGTAGCCTGCTCCTCGTGCGCAATGATGATCGTATAGACGTTTTCTCTCGTCACGGTGTCCGCGAAGTACAGCCCCTCGACCTGTGTGCTCGTGCCGAGCTGGCGGCCCTTGAGGATCACAAGGCGCACCGGCCGTCCGGCGTCGTGCTCCTCCTTGATGATCTCATAAAGCCGCTCCTGCGCCGGATTGAATTTCAGCGGCACGAGATGCTTCTTCTTGTCCAGGATCCAGAGAAACGCCTCGCAGTACTCCCGCGGGTTCCGAATGTCGATCAAAACTTTCTCCCCTTTTCCAGCGTTTTCAAATACTCCTCCACGCCCTGCGGCTCCTGCTCGTCCTCCTTCGGCTTCTGGCGGAAAGCGCCCTGCATTTCTCCGATCTTCGTCAGGGCCTTGATCGCGCCCCCGACGTCAAACTGGAAAGATCCGTCCGGGACATAGGTGTGCTTCTCGGAATCCCATACCATGTGGGGCTCCGCCTGAATGCAGCGCTTGTAAACCCGGATGAGCTCGTTTCCGACCCATTCCGGGCTGATGCCCTGCCGTTGATACAGATCAATCGCGCGCGCCCGCCTGTACGCGGCGATTTTGTCATTTTTCAACAACCTCGAAGATGTGCTGGGCGCGCTCTTCGCACTGTAGCCCACATGAACAGCTGCTTCCGTAGGCGTCATGCCGTTGTCAACAGCTGCTACGAACCGCTTTTGCTGCTCTGTCAGGAGCTTCTCCAGATCTTTCAGAGGCAGATCCCAAACACTCTGCGCGTCTTTTTTACCAGAGCTCATAGAATCGCCTCCGGATTCGGCAGAGCGTGGCCTCGCTGATGAAGAAATCCGTCACGAGTTTCTGCCACGAGATGTCCGTCGTCAAAAACAGGAACAGCTCGTCCGCATAGTCTCCGCCGGCCTCCCGGCACAGCCTCCGGATCTTCGCCTTCACGCGCTCCGTCTCGTTTTGATAGTTCATGCAGGTATAAAAGATCTTCCCCTGCTCTGCCCTTGACTTTGAAACGCCCCGCAGTATTTTGAATTCTCTGTTCATGCGGCGTCACCCCCACTCCAGTCTTCATCCTCTCTCAGCGGATCGTCCGGCGGCCGATAATATCGCAGATGCTGCGGCCTCCCGTGATAATACTCTCCGCGCCATATCTTTTTGCATCCTCTCGGCACGGCGAGCTCCGCCTCCGGATCACGAGCCTTCACCGGCTTTCTGGCGACGGGCCGTTTCAGATTCCGGCTCGGCGTGTATCGTTTCGCGCCCTTGAAATAGCGCACCTGTCCGATCATGTACTCGGCGAGCTCTGTCAGATCCCCGTAGCTTCTGGCCCGCAGCTTCTTTGCCCATGTTCCGCCGCAGTACCATTTCTGCAGGCAGATCTCAACGGCCTCGGCGTTGACGACCATGTGATGATGCACGCGGACGTCCTCGAAGGTATGCCCGTCCAGATCAGAGGTCACATAGAGATACCGCAGCTCGATCCCCTGCTTCTTGCATTCTCTCTGCACCCGGCGGATGAAAAGGCCGGCTTCATGCTCGGCTGCGTGATAGATGCTGTCCCTGTCTGATTCCCCTGCGCGATCTGTGAGCCGCTCGATTCCCTCGTCTGAATAGTCTAGCCCGAGATAGAAATCGCGGCCTGCCCGAAAGTTGCAGTTCAGGAGCCGGGCCGCCTCGTGCTTTGCTTCTGTGGCGCCCTTCTCTGCTCGTCTGATTTCTGTCCGTCTGATGCTGTATGCTTTTCTGACTGATTCAGAAACACGAACCGGGAATTTCGTTTTGAAACATATTCCGTTATCGCAGCGATATTCCCGAATATACCATTCCACAGCTGCCATTCTCTGTTTCACTCCTCCGTGGTCGTAAATCCCGCCGTTACCAAGCCTTGAATCACGCGCGTGCGCGCGCGTGAATTTTTATTATGTAGGGGCCGACGCCCTCGGCGGCCCGCCTTCTGTCTTTTCTTCTGCTTCCGGCTTACCGGAAACAGAAGGAAGGACAGAATCCTTCCTTTATGATTTCTGTTTCTTTTTCCGCTTTCTGGCAACCTTTTTGAAGTCCTGCCGGTTTCCACACGGCACGTCCTGGCGCATCAAAGAAAGTCGCCTGTACTCACTTGTCAAAAACCGGATGTTCTCAAGCCGTTTCAATGCAGCTCCTTTCCCGGAACCAAGACCTTTTCGTCACAGACTTTCCGCAATGTATACATCTCAAGAGATCGGACTCTGAAAAGGCAAACGAATCTTCTGAAAAGCCTTTTGTATTACCCTGAAAGTCATACATCTGCATCCCTTTGAAAGTGCTATATAGCCCTTCTGATCTTCCGCAGTATGGGCAGCAGGTCAATGGAGGCTTATGCATTCCGTCACACCTCCTCCACATAGCACCAGCTCTGCGGCGGCCGAGTAACAGGGATTTCCTGCCCGTAGAACTCGCAATCATAATCGTACTCTTCGGAATTAACTCGCTTATACTTCCAGTGCTCGCAGCCCTCGCAGTCGTTGGCTTCGCACTTTCTTCGGAGATCATTGATGTAAGGAGGCGGAAAACCGTAGATCTTCAATGCGGTAATGTGCCATCCGTAAAGCGTCTTTCCGTCTCCATACTCGCAGAACTCTTTTTCTGAAAGGCAGCTTGCCGCGAAATCAATCTCATGCGCAAATCCTTCGCCGACTTTTTGGAGGTATCGCCTGGATTGTCGGTCATAACCCACACTGAGATATTCTTCTATCCTGTCGCAGGTAAATTGTCCGATGATCATTCCGTTCCCGAAATCGTGCTGCTGCCTTATATACAGCAGATCTCCCCTTTTGGAGCAGTAAATGTAGCACGTGAAAGGCGGTTCGATCTTCGGCCGTGTTTTCCGCACCTCAATGGTCTTATCCCCGTTAAGGATCTTCTCGCACCATTCCGGGCGGATGCTGATCAGAACAGCCTTCATTTCCCTTCCTCCAGCGGTTTTCCGATTTCGCTGCAAACTGCTTTGTACTTAGAGAAATTCACTTCTTCCCAAACAGTTTTTAGCGATCCGTCTGTGTACTC
>JBGUHV010000065.1:0-6723 GCA_045112425.1 Oscillospiraceae bacterium | reverse complement strand
AGCTCGAGAGCAAGACCGACCTGATCGGCATCGGCGAGAAGGGCAAAACGTGGGTGCTCCTCGCGGGCTACGGCGACGCGACGCAGCTGCACGACAAGACGCTCAAGGACATCGCCGACCGTCTCGGCATGCCCTATGTGCCGAAAAACGACTGGGTGGATCTCTACTATGACGGCGTCTATCGCGGTACCTATCTGCTCGGCGAGAAGAACTCCGTCGGCAGCACGGGCGTGGACGTCACCGATCTCGAGGAGGCCTACGAGGCGCTCAACGACGGCTACGGCGACAACGCCGTGCCGGTGCTGGACGCAAACCGCTTCGGGCAGGAGATCCAGTACACCGAGGGGCTCACCGAGGTCGCCGACTACACAGGCGGCTGGCTGATTGAGCTGAACAACACGCAGTATGACGAGGCCTGCGGCTTCAAGACCGCGCAGGGCGTCGGCTTCAACGTCAAGAGCCCGGAGTTCGCCGGCAAAGACGCGGTGCGCTACATCAGCGAATACTATCAGGAATTTGAAAACGCCGTCTACGCGCAGGATGAGGCCGGCAATTTCACCGGCGTGAACCCCGAGACCGGCAAGCACTATTACGACTACGTTGACCGTGAAAGTCTCGTGCAGCTCTATCTGATTCAGGAGTTCGCCGGCAACGTGGACGGGTTCTACTCCTCCTTCTATTTCTACAAGGAGGCGGGCGAGATCATGTACGCCGGGCCGGTCTGGGATCTGGACAACACCTACGGCACCGGCTGGGCGGGCGTGATCAGCGCCGAGAGTCACTTCATGCGCGAGCGCTATCTCGCCAAGGCGCTCTCAAAAATCCCCGATTTCATGGCGGCGGTGGACGCTTACTATGCCGCGCACTTCCGCCCCGAGGCGGCAAAGCTCCTCGGCGGCAGCGGCGTCATTGCAGAGCACGTCTCGCACATCGAGGGCAGCACGGCGATGAACTACCGGCTCTGGCCGCTGGTGCGCGTGAGCAATCCGAACAAGGAGAACCACCTCTGGCCGGACGGCACAACCTGGGCTGACACGATTGCCGACATGCAGCAGTGGATCCGGCTGAAGCTCGCCGTGATGGACGCCGATCACCACTGCGACGGCCCGACGATCCCCGACCCGACGCCCACGACGCCCACGACGCCGACGGAGCCGACGGGCGACCCGAGCCAGCCGCACACGCCGACCGAAATCCAGACGCCGACGGAGCCGACCGTGCCGGATCCGCCGTTTGACCCCGATGCGGTGGAGCTCCCCTACAAGGACGTCGCGAAAGGCGACTGGTACCGCGACGCGGTCGCGTGGGCGCATGTGAATGAGATCACGAACGGCGTTTCCGCCGATCTCTTCGGCCCGAACGGCGACTGCACGCGCGCGCAGATCGTCACCTTCCTCTGGCGCGCCAAGGGCTGCCCCGAGCCGCAGGGCAAGAACAATCCCTTCCGGGATGTGAAGGCGGATCAGTACTACACGAAGGCCGTCCTCTGGGCGGTGGAGCAGGAGATCACGAACGGCACGAGCGCCGATACGTTCAGCCCGGACGCCACCTGCACCCGCGCGCAGGCCGTGACCTTCCTCTGGCGCATGGAGGGCACGCCCGAGATGACGGCGGAAAACCCGTTCAAGGACGTCGCCGCCAATGAATATTACACGCAGGCCGTGCTCTGGGCGGTGAGCCGCGAGATCACCAACGGCATGACGCCCACCACCTTCGAGCCGAACAGAACCTGCTCCCGCGCACAGATCGTCACGTTCCTCTACCGCGATCTGGGATAAGACACAAAGAACCCCACCGATTCCGCGAATCGGTGGGGTTTCCCTGTTATGAATGCATATGCGCGCCGGCGTGGGCTCTGGTCTCTGCGAGCAGATCCGTGAGCTTCGCAAGCCCCATCAGCGCTGCAATGCCGACGAGGATCTCCGCCGGATAGAGGAACAGATCCGCCTCCGGAATGAGCATGGCGAGCACCGTGAGCGCGGCGGCGGGCGGCAGATAGAGCCCGAACCGGCGCAGCAGCCACAGGAGCACGACGCCGGCTTCAATGGCCGAGACCGTGAGCGGCAGGCCGAGCGAGACCGTGAGCACGAGGCGCGCCGCAGCTCCGGCAGCAGCGCAGAACGCGATGAGCGAGACCGCCTTCACGGGCTGCTCCTTGGCACGGCTCACGGGATTCATAAACTCCGTGAACGCCACGAGCATCGGCGGCGCGACCATATACTTTGCGTGCAGCAAGACCGCCGCCGCGATGCAGACACAGCCGAGCGCGCAGCGCAGCAGCACTCTGCCCCAGGCGCGCCCCTCCGGCTGGCGCACCGGACGATAAGGTTCCGGCGCGCGCAGCTTAAGGCGCTCGAGAATGAAATTGACCAGCAGGATCAGCGCCGTGAGCGACACGGCGGCGATCAGATAAACAAGGCTCTCTGTGCCGAGCATGACCGGCAGCACCGCCGCCGAGACGAGCGGCGCAAACGACGTGCCGCCGAAGATGAGCAGCACCTGCGCGAGCAGAAACGCGACGCACATCTTCTCCCAGAGCGCCATCGGCAACAGCACCGAGACCGCGAGGCCGACGACGGCGCTGAGCGAAATGAGCACAAGCACGCGCCGGCGGCTCGTCTGCCACGGGCGGCGCGGCACGAGCACCATGCCCACGGCGATGGCCGCGATCTCCGGAAAGATAATCTCCCGCTCACCGAGCAGCTCCGCCGCGCCGACCATGAGCGTGATGATCAGCACTGTCAGAACCCCCGGCAGCAGGCGGTGGTTTTCCATACAAAACACTTCCTTTTTCACAATTTTTATCGTATCAAAGCACACGCGAGATGTCAATACTTCGTGTCATCCTGAGCGGAGCGCGTCAGCGCGCAGTCGAAGGATCCCGGCTTGGCAGCAGACAAGTGCTCCCAGTCTCTATCCGACTGCTCTGCCAGGATCCTTCGACTCCGCTTCGCTTCGCTCAGGATGACACATTTTTCCTATCTTTAAGCTCCATCTAAGGTTCGCCTGCGAAAATGAGCGCAGCGAAACCAAAAAACGGAAAGGAGCAAACACTATGAGCGACGAAGTCAAGGAAGTTCTGGAAGAAGAAGCCCCCGCAGTCGCAGAAGAAGTGATTCCCGAAGAGATGCCGGAGGGCGAGTGCCCGGAAATGCCGGCTGACGGCGATCATCCCCCGATGGGCGGACACGGCCCGCACGGTCACGGTCATGGTCACGGCCCGATGGGCGGCCCCGGCGGACACAGACCGCCTCCCCCGCCTCCTCCGATGGACGGAGAGCGTCCGCCGATGCCCCCGATGGACGGCGAGCGTCTGCCCATGCCGCCGGAGGGCTGCGAGTGCCCGCCGGACACGGCGCCGGAAGCCCCGACCGAGGCCGAGACCGAAACCTGCTGAGCAATCCTTTCTTTGGCGCTTCCGCACGCTGCATCCGGCGCGCGGGAGCGCGTTCTTTTTTGTAAATTTCTGTTGCGAATCGCCTGAAAATGCGGTAATATAAAGGTTGAACAAAAATAATAACAGGAAGGTGCTGTCATGAACATCAAATCCTATCGTTTCCCCTCCGCCACGGGCGTCTGTGAGATCTCCACCAATGCCTACACGCCGGAGAACGGTGTGTTCGACACCGTGCTGGTCATCCACCACGGCATGGCCGAGCATCAGGAGCGTTATCTCGGCTTCATCGACTACCTCTGCCGCAACGGCATCGCCGTCTACATGCACGACATGGCCAACCACGGCAAGTCCAACGCCGATTATGACGAGACCGGCTGGTTCGGCGAGAAGGACGGCTGGAAGGGTCTGATTCAGGACTTCAGACGCAACGTGCAGTTTGCCAAAGAGCAGAACCCGGACAAGAAGCTCGTCGTCATGGGTCACTCCATGGGCTCCTTCATCTGCCGCTGCTACACCTCCATGTACCCCGAGGACGGCTTCTCCGGCGCGATCTACATGGGCACCGGCGGCCCGAACCCGGCGGCCAAGGCCGGTCTCGCCGCGGCGAGCGTGATGGGCGGCATCGAGGGCAAGATGCACAAGAGCAAAATGCTCGATAAGATGACCTTCGGCTCCTACGGCAAGAAGTTCGAGGGCCGCACCAACTTCGACTGGCTCACCCGCGACACCGCCATCGTCGACAAGTACATCGCCGACAAGTACTGCGGCTTCCTGTTCACCATTCAGGGCATGCACGATCTGGTCGACCTGAACGTGGCCGCCAACACCGACGAGTGGTATGCCGGCATCCCCAGCGAGGCCAAGATCCTCCTCACCAGCGGCGATATGGATCCCGTGGGCGACTACGGCAAGGGCATCAACACGATCTACAAGCAGCTGCTCGCCACCGGCCACACGCAGGTGACGCTCAAGCTCTACCCCGACTGCCGCCACGAGATCCTCAACGAGCTGAACAAGGACGAGGTCATGGCAGACATCCTTGGCTGGATCAAGGCCGTGTAAAAACGGAAAGCGTAAAAAAGGACTGTTGCAAAAGCAGCAGTCCTTTTCCTTATTCCGCACGAAAAAAAGTGTGTCATCCTGAGCGGAGCGAAGCGAAGTCGAAGGATCCTGGCACGCTGCCGGATAGACGCCGGACGTCCTCTTTTACTGCCAATCCAAGATCCTTCGACTCCACGCTTTCGCGCTCCGCTCAGGATGACATATGATAAGCTGCGTCCGATCTTCTGCAACGCGGGTTTTTCTGTCAAGACGGCAATTCTCACAAGCTTTGCTGTTTGCATTTGTGCGGTTTTGATCTTGCAAAAATTGTTACTGTCGGTTACAATGATACTAGCAGAAATGCAAGTTAATGAGAACACGCAAATGAAAAGGAGGCATTGCATGAATCAAAACAGGGACGCCATACTGGACATCGGCGAATGTGTGGCGGACATGGATTACACGCATCTTGCGACCGAGCTGATCGGGCTGAAAAATCTGCGCGCGACGAAGGAAGAAAAGGCAGCCGTGCACAGCTTCTTCATCAAGCGCGCCAAGGAGCTCGGCATGGGTCAGGAGCTGAAGGGCATTCTCAAGACGATGAACGAGGAGATTCCCCTTCCCCCGCCGGGTCGGGATTCGATGCTGGCGCTCGACGCGCGGGGAAACCCGCTGTGTACGATTGACAACATCGTCTGCATTCTCGAGCACGACGAGAACTTTCTCTCCGCGCGGTATAACGACCTGATCTGCGCAGCCGAGCTCGGCGAGGACGGCTATCGCCGCCGCTGGACGGACACGGACACCGCCTACGCCGCGAAGATCCTCGAGACGGAATACGGTCTCTACAGCCCTCAGAAGCTGCGCGAGGCGCTGAGGCTGTTTTTCGATGAGCGGCGGATGCACCCGATTCGCGAGCGATTAAAGCGCATCCAGTGGGATGGCACGCCCAGACTGGAGGAATTCCTGCCCCGCTGGATGAAATGCGAGGACACGCCCTATACGCGTGAGGTGAGCAGGCTCATCTTCGCCGGCGGCATCCGCCGGCTCTATGAGCCGGGCTGCAAGTTCGACACTGTGCCGGTGCTCACCGGCGCGCAGGGCAGCGGCAAGAGTACGATTGTGCGCTGGCTCGCCATGCAGGACGAGTGGTTCGCCGAGGTGACGGAGATGGAGGGCCGCGAGAGCATCGAGCAGCTCACCGGCGCGTGGGTCTGCGAGATCGCGGAGCTCCTCGCGCTTACGCGAGTCAAGGAACAGGAGGCGGTCAAGAGCTTCCTCTCCCGCCAGCGCGACCGCTACCGCAAGCCGTATGACCGCGAGATCACGGAGCTGCCGCGCCAGTGCATCTTCATCGGCACGACGAACCGGCTGCAGTTTCTGCGCGACCGGACGGGCAACCGCCGCTTCTGCCCCGTGGAGGTGCACTCGACGGGCTCGGAGCTCTACGCGCAGGAGAAGGAATGCCGCGCCTACATCGCCCAGTGCTGGGCGGAGGCCAAGGCGCGGTATGATGAGGGCAGCCTCTCCCCTGTCGCCGATCCGAAGCTGCTCGAGACCTTCACGGCGGCGCAGGAGGAGGCCATGGAGGGCGACTGGCGCGTGGGCGCGCTGGAAAACTACGTCTGGCTGCTGCCGGAGGGGCATTATCTCTGCGTCCGCGAGGCGGCCAGAAACGGCCTCGTCCTCGGAAACGACAATCCGCGCGACCCCACCCCGGCGGAAAGCCGCGAGATCGCGCAGATTTTGGACAGGATCCCGCAGCTCGAGCGCGCCGGACGCAGGCGGGTCGTTTCTTATGGTGTGCAGGTGGTATGGAAGAAAAAAGCGCCGGACTCGGTTACGGCTCAGTAACGCCTTGATAACAGGTAAAATCGTTGAAACAAAACGGTTTCCTTCGTTTGCTGCTCATGTAATCGAGTTTTTACAACAATCCGATTCCGTTCTCTGTCAAGGGTAATAACGCACGGTAACACGGTAACAGATCAGCTTTTAACTTCCTTTATGGTTCGTGCGCTATCCTTGTACCCAAGGATGGTGATACCGATGAAAAAAGTGAAAAACGGCGTTTTAACCTTCATTCTCACTCTGATCGTCTTCATGGCCGCCGTGGGCTTCGGGAAAAACCTGCAGACCACGGAGCAGGCGCTCTCCGCTTCCAGACCCATCGAAACCGCACAGACAGAAATCACCGCCCCGTTGGACTCGGGGCGGTGATTAATTCTATAATCGACATCGTCAATTACTGTTATGGATCTCGTCTTCAACAGCATCGATCCATTGTT
>JBGUHV010000064.1:0-8242 GCA_045112425.1 Oscillospiraceae bacterium | reverse complement strand
AGAAATACAAGCTTTCAGCATAAAAAAGGAAATGGTGCAGCCCTCGATAGGGCTACACCATTCCTTGCGAATGAAAACTTCCTTATAGGGCCGTCCCATTTTCGGGTCTGCTTTTTTCTCTCAACATTGGAAACAAAATATACGCTTCCACGTTGGTTTATTTACCTGAGGCTGCGGTAATCCGTTTCGGGGCGAATCGTGTCGGACGGGAAGAATTCGTCCAGAGGGAATTCGATCCGGCTGAACATCGCGCAGGGATCGTCCTCCGTGGTGCTCTCACAGGCCTTGTCGGGGATACAGTAATCATATGCCGGAATGAGCAGCTGCGTGTCCCGCTCGAGACGGATCATGGAAAACTGTCCGATTGTGGCAAAGAGGTTTCTGCCCTGCTCCGCCATGACAAGCTCCTCATCGAAGAAATCGAGAATCTCCTGCGGAATGGAACGAGGCTCACCATCGTCCGTCAGCGGTGTTTCCCGGTCTACCAGCTTCATGTGAAGCGCAATCGGATCAACGGACTCCACCACACCGATGGGAAGACCGGCGTCCTCCGGCGCGCCGGTATCCGCAGAGGTATAGACCTTTGCGCTGGCTTCACTGCCGAACAGCATCACGCGCTTATCAAACACTGCAAGCCCCGTGACTGCCTCTCCTGCAGGAAACGTCTCGCCGCTGATGCGGTAGAAATACGTCACATCCACGGTATAGTACCCGCGATTGAAGGTAATTTCCTGCACGTTAACCTGTGCGAGGAGAAGCTCGGCGCTGCGCGGGCGTACACTGAACGCATTTTCAATGCAGGCCTGACTCGAAATCGTCGGATAAACTCGCAGATCCTCCACGCAGTCCTTATCTAAAGACTGACAGGCTTATGTATTTTGTTTTTACGGCAAGACAACAGAATTATCATTCAGCCCGTACTGAATGTTATACACAATCTGCCCGACTGTAACGTCGTATGGATTGCTTGCCGGGTTGAAGTTCTTTTTCTGTACCTGCCACAAAGCCGCTCGCTGTTTCTTCGTCAGCCCCGGGATGGAGTCAATCGCTTCCTTCGCAATCGAAGCGTTCACCTGCGATTTCCCGTATTTCTCGCGCAGCTCAATCACTTTTGCATAAGCTGCAACATAGTCGCTCGGCTTGACGTTGTACTTTTCTGCAGCTTCGTACTTAGGAAGAGCGTCTTTGCTCATAACGCTCTTGATTCCTGCAGCCTTCGCTTCATCAGAAATATCGCTGTCCACAATTGCTTGGTATTTCTGAATATACGTCAGCTCTTCCTTCCCTTCTTCTGGCTCCAATGCGGCCAGTGTCTCACTCAGTTTGATTGCGTCAGAGGTATTCAGACCCATGTCCCGCATCTTCTCATACCTGTCTGTGCTTGCAGGCATCATAGCCCAAATCATCAATTGTTCTTTTGCAACATTTGCCTGTTTTTCGCTCAGATGATCATCAAGCCATGCCGCAAACTCCGTGGCGCGAACAGATGATTTTCCGCCTTCCGAATCGCTGTATTCACGGTATTTATCGTAGGCGTCCATGACCTGGTCCCAGCTCATGCCTGCCTTTCGCATAGCCGTGAATTTCTCATCGGTCTTGTCATCCTTATCGGTCAGCAACGCTTTATAGAGCGCCTGCTTCTGGTCGTCGGACACATCGGAGCTCCGAATGATATCGGACTTTTGAGCCTTCCAGTCATCCCCGGAAACGTCGTGCAGCTTCTTGAGGAGCGCATATGCGTCCTTCTGCTTCACGCCGTCCTTTGCAAGGGCCTGGTATGCCTCGGTCTCTCTTTTGCTGAACGTGTCGAAATCGTTTTCGACCCACTCCCGAGCGCCACGAAGAGACGACTTGCCGAACAGCAGAGCCTTCGCGCCGTTCGCAATGACCGCGCCCGTGCTGTCGTTGTAGACCGGATATTGCATGAGCTTGTTCCCGTCCTTATCGACCGAATAGGAACCACCCTCCGCAACAGCCTTGACGCCCTGATACGCCTTTTTGAGCTGCGATCCGCCAAACGGCAGCACCACATAATACACGGGCTTCCCGAGCTCTTTTCCGATGAGCTGCGCGCGCTTCTTCCCGCTCATGCCCTCTTTTCCGACGGCTTGCGCCAAGTTTTTCAGGCTCGGCATAGCGGAAGAGATCGGCACACGACCGCCGCCCATAAGTCCGCCGACGAAAGGAACGTTTTCGGAAATCTCTTTGCCGGTGTCCAGCATCGTGTCATAGAGATCCTTTTTCTTGGTCTTGAAGTCGTCCACGCCGCGAGCAAGGTCAATGAGATTCGGCATCTGATAACCCGTCAGATCTCCCACCGTGTCATTGAGGATCCCCAGCGGATCCAGAGCGGCACGGCGTCCGACAAGCGCCTCGTACAGGTCGTTGAAAAGATACGTCCCGACAAGGAACTTGAAGATTGCCAGAGCGATCCCGCCGAGCGTTTTCTTTTTCAGCTCGTCCGGGACGTCCTTTGCCAGCCATGAGAGCTCGTTGTTGACCTCGAGTTGAAACTGCGTGAACACCTTTTTGAGCGGGTTCTGCTGCGAGAAAACCGTCGGCTGCGAGCCCTTGCTGCGGTCCGCCATGATGCCGGCGGCCCATGCGTCGGCCTCGGCAAGCGCGGCGTCCTCCGACATTCCGCGCGACACGTTCTGATTGTATCGAGCGCGGACAAGCGTCCCGGCCGTGAACTGGTCGATGTACTCCATCGGCGAGGAGAGGATCTCCCCTGTTCTGCCGCCGAATGCGGACACCTTCTGCCACTTTGTCGGCGCCTTGCTGCTCTGCTCCCACATTTTCACCAGCGGGTCCGAGCCTTTACGGTTCGTCAGGAACGAGGAGCGCTCGAGCATCCCGTCGCTCTCCTTGAAGCTCTTGAGCGTCTCGAACGCGCCCTGCAGGATGTGCCTGGAGCCGGTCGTCGTCCACCCCTGCGTCAGCGGAATGAAGTTTGTCAGCCACGAGCCCGGATTGATCGCCACCATGTTTGCTGCAACGCGGGATTCAAAGCGCTTTGCGAGATTGTACATATTGCGGCCGAGCAGCTGCTCCATGTCTCGGTCTCGCCGGCTGCGCTTGTTGGCCAGCAGGTTTGTGTACTCCTCCAGCTCCACGACGAAGTTTCCGAGATGGTGCTTGCCCTTCTCGTAAGTCTCGTTGATGAGCGTATTCTTTTCCGCCTCCGTCAGATTGTCCATCCTCCGAATGCGGTCGACCTGCTCCCGGACGCCCTTGTCGCTCGCCCTGTAGCGGATCTGATCCGACAGCGCGCGCAGATTCTGGATGTCGTCGGTGTGGTTGATGACGTCCGCTGCGCCCTCGATGTACTTGTCGAAGCCCTCCACCGCGTCATACGTGGTATTGAAACCGAGACGCTCCTGCGCGTTTCCGAACCACCGGATGCCCGGCCGGAACTGATGCGTCAGGCCGTTGATGGTCGTCGGCAGGCTCGTCACGTCCGCGGAGATCCCGAGCGCGCGGCTGAACTGCTCCAGCAAGCCGCTCGAATCTCCCGGCTGGAAGTGCGGGAAATAGCCCTGTCTGTAATTGATCGGCTCATAGCCGTTGCGGATTCTGACCTCGTTCATCTGCTGGAACAATTCGTCGTAGATCTTCCGGAACTCCTCCACGGCGCCCTCGATCTTCGCTCTGTTCAGCTTTGGACTCGTCTCCCACAGCGCATTGACCACGCGCTGCCATTCCTCATAGGGCTTGCCGTCGCGCTCCTTCACGCGCTTGTGCTGCTCCAGATAGCGCATGTTATCCATGGCCTCGCCCAGCAGCTGCACGGCGTGCGCCTCGGATACGGTGTTGCCGTCCGCGATCTTCCGGGAAAGGTTCAGACCCTTCACGCGCTCGCGGAACTCGTTTTTCATGCGCGTCGCCGCCGCCTCGTGCGTGTGTACCGGCGTGAAATAGGCGTCAATGATCTCCTGTGCCTTTGCCTTGTCCTTCACGATGTCGCGGATATTGCGCTCCATGGTCTCACGGGAATAGGCCGCGCCGATCTTCTTGTCCTGCCAGCCCATGACCGTCCCGAGATAGGTGTCAGCCAGATCCCGGCGGGCCTTGCGCTGCTGCGCCTTGTATTCCCGGATGCGGCGCGCGGTCTTCTCGTATTCCCGCTTTGCCTCCACGACGGCGCGGATCCCCTTGACGTTGTACGTTCTCGGGTTCAGACCGTCCAGAGAATCTTCCCCGCGGAGAATGCGGCCGACGGCCACCTCGTCCGCCTCGGTGAGCAGGTTCTTTGCCGCCGCCTTTTCATAGGTTCGGCGCTGCTCCTTGAGATCCCGGTAGGCCTGCGTCACGGTCTCCGCAGTGATCGGCTCCGGCTGCTCCGCCTCGGCCTTGTCCTCCTCATACCGCTTGACCTGCCGCAGCTCGCTCGAAAGCTCGTCCATGTACGCTTCAAAGTCATTTTCAGCGTACATCCGCATGGTGTCGGCCTCCTCGCCGTAATGCTGGTCGAGGGACTGCTCCACCTTCCGGATGCTCTGCGCCACTTCGAGGATCTTCATCAGCCGGTCGTGCGTGTTGTTCTCGCTCTGCGGGAACAGGCCCGGCTCGATCTCGTGCAGCTCGTCATAGAATGTATCAATGTTGGAGCCGCCGTTGCTGACAAGCCGCAGCGTGCCCATGTGTTCCTTTCGGAATGCGCCATAGTCCGCAATGTCGCCCTTCACGCTCTCCGCGTTCAGAGGCGTCGTGCGGATCATATCCCTGATGTGCTTATGGTCGTTGTAGAAATCATCCAGGATGACTCTGCCCTCGTCCCACGCGGCGTCAAAGAGCTTCCGGCGTGTCTCCTCGGAGATCTTCCCGGATCTCAGATAATCCTCCGTGGCGTCGGTGAGAGGCCCTTTCAGGAACTCCCGGCTTTCCGCGTTCTGAATGTGCAGCGCATAGGCGATCTTCTCCATCGTGCGCCGGCGCGCCCTCTGGAGATAGGTCTGCGCCTTCTTCGGCAGCCGCTCCTCCTGCGTTTTCGCCTCGGCCTTCGGCAGCTCCACGCCCTCGGCAGGCTTGGCGGAATAGGAATTCTGCGTCGTCGAAGACTTCGGCGGAGCAGGAATGCCCTTGACAGTCTGCTTTGTATCCTGTACAATATCCTTAGAAAGCTCATTCTCAGCTACAGTGCCCGGCGTTTTTGTCGGCCTGTCGGATGCGGGAATCGGGCTTTCGTTTTGTTTGAAAAGCACGTTCCCGTCCTGATCCATAGCTTCATGCAAATAATACCTGTTTGCGTTGTCACGAATGACGATCACGCTGACATTGACAGTTTTCCCCTTATAATCCACCGGCCCGGCAAATACAAAAGAGTCATATCCTCTTCCCTTCCAGTTCGGTGTAAAGGCGATCTGTGCGCCTTTTTCAATGATGTCCGGCACGGCTGCAAAAAGTTCCACTTTCGCTTCGCCGTATCCGTGGCCAACAAAGCTTGATTTAATCTTGGATCTGCTGAAAAGGACTTCTCCAAAGCCTTCTCTGATTGTTTTCTTTCCTTTGATGAAAGCCGCAATTCGATCCGTTGTTCTCTTGGCGTCCGGAAGCTCGTTCCCGTTCACGCTGGAAATTGGATCCATCGAATTGATATCATCAATGTGATTCCTCATCAGGGACAGCAGCCCTAGCTCGTCGGTCACATCCTGCGAATTAAACTTAGAGTTTTCCCGTTCGCTGTGCTGAATTACCGTGCCATCTGCAAAAACCGTGTTCTCGTCGCCGACGTCCGGCGGCGTATTTTTACGCTCTTCTTCGGTCATCTTCCGGCGCCTTGTCACGTCCCGCGCCTCGATCTCGCCGGCGGTGTTGAGATAAAGCTCGTGTTTTGACCTTCTGCCGGCGCCGACGCCGTTCATTTTGTCGAAGAGGGTCATAGTCTGCCATACGAGATCGCCGTATTTTTCCTCGAGCGCGTCCCGCCTGGCGTCGAAATCCTGCCATTCCTGCGGGTCATCCTCGATCGGCTCAAGCGTGTCCCAGTCGATCTTCCCGCGCGGAACCGTCGGCACGTCCTGCATCAGCTCCGCAACCGCCGAATAAAGCTCCGGGTTTTTCCGACGGATCTCCAGCAGCTGACTTTCCGCGCTGACGGAATCCTTCTTGGAGTCCACCGTTCGGTTGTCATAGCCGCTCTCAATCTGCTTTCCCCAGTATTCAGGGCTCGCCCCGGACGCAAACCCCTCTTCTTCCTGAATCGCGTGCTGCATCTCGTGAACGAGCGTGTCTTTCAGCTCTTCTTCCATGCCGGGTTCCAGCAGGCTTTTGTTCAGAGAAATGCGGCCGTAAATGCCGCTGTTCGACCATGTGCCGAGCTTGCCGGAATTCTCAATATCGAATTTGACATCGACGCTCGCAAGCCACGGGTAATTTCTGAACAGCTTGTCATGATAGATCAGCTGATTCAGCGTCATTCCGCGCTGCGTGTTCTGGTTGTCCAGGAAGTCCCGGAAGTCGTCCCGGATCTCCATGCCGCTGTCGTCGATCTCAAACCGCCACTGGCCGTCTGCTCCCTGGAACCATCCTGTTTCCTTCCGGATATTCTCCATGCTCTCGCCGCTCTTGAGCATATTCTCGGCCTTTCTCAAAAGGCCGTGCTTCGCTTCGAGCGCATTTTTCCCGCCGTAGGAATTCTGCACGTCCGCCCGCAGCGCGTCCTCGGCGTCATACACGCGGTCGAACGCCTCGTCATACTCCGCCTCGGAGATCTCCCCGCGGCGGTAACGGTCGTTCAGCTCCCGGATCTGCTGCCGGCTCGTGACCGGCGCCGCCTCCAGCGCCTGCGCATAAAGGTCACGGGCCTTCTGGATGAAGGCGCGCTCCTGCGCGTTCTTGCTTCCGAGCTTGGCAAGGATGCGGTCGAGGAGATCCCGGATCCGCTGCGCGAGCGTCCGGTCCTCCTGCACGAGCGAGGAGATCGCCTCCTCGTTTGTCAGCAGGTTCTCTTCGATGTACTTTGCGACCATTTCATGGTCAAGGCCGGTCTCGTCCAGCTCCTGCCCGTTCTGCAGATAGGTCTCCCGGATCTGATCGCGGTAAGCCTCCAGATCGCTCCCGAGCCGCTTGCTGACGAGCTGCGCGAGCTTCGTGTAGCTCTCCCCCGCCTCTTCAATGGCGTGTGTCAGCTCATGGCCGATGATCTGCGCGACCGGGTTTCCGCTGTTGGCATTCAGCGTAATGACGCCCGTTCCGCTGTCATAGCTGCCGTTCCACGTCGATGCACCGGATGCGAACACAATCCTGCGGCCGAGCACCTGACCCAGCCGCTCCGCAATACCGATGTTTTCATCACTCGCGCCCGCGAGGATGCCGGTTCTGGCCGTGTCCGTCTTGGCCGCGTCATAGCGCGCCTGATCTGCCTCGGAAAGCCGGCTGCGCGCCTGCGCCTCGCTGCTGCCCTGCAGCTGCGCCGCCTTCCGGTTCAGTGCCTTCACGAGATCCGCGTCCGAAATGTCCTCCGCGGTCTGCTCGCCCATCACCTGCAGCCAGTTTCGGACAAGGTTCCGGTCCTTTGCAGCTGTCTCGAGCTCTGCCGGCGTCACTTCCTCGCCCGCAGTCAGCTTCTGCATGATGCGCACGGCGTCGGTGCTTGTACCGGCGTCCGTTTTCAGCGTCTGCCTCGGCGCAGTCTGAACGGGCGGCGCTTTTGCCAGCTCCTCCCGCAGCGCCTGAGCCTGTCTTCCGCGCTCGATGCTCGCCGGCAGGTTTACCAATGCGGGCCCGCCGCTGAGAAGACCGCCCACGACGAAGCCGCCGCCGAATTCCTTTGCAGCCGTCAGCGGATTGAAAACCGCGTTCTCGTCCTCTTTGGACACAAGCGGATTGTTTTTCCCATAAATGAGATTTTGCAGGCCGCGTTCGATCACGCCCTGCACCACTTCTTCGGTTCCTTCCTCTGCGTTGCTCTTGATCCACGAGAGCAGCGCGTTTTCGCTTTTCCGCAGCGCCTTCGGCAGCACCTCAATACCGCCGCCGACCTCTACCGCAGCATTCAGCAGGCCGTTTGTGAGCGCGTACATATTCGCGGTCCACTCATTCGCGCCGTCTGCCTTTGCCTGCTCGTAGCTCGGCCCCGCCACTCTGGAAAAGCTCGTCCAGTACTGCGGATTGCGATACATTTCTCCCGCGACGCGGCGAATGACGTTCTGCGTCTGCGCCGCGGCTTCTCTCCCCGCAAGGCGAGCGCCGCCTCTCACGAGCGCGCCGGAGCCTTCCGCAGCAAGGCTGCCGCCCGCCG
>JBGUHV010000063.1:0-21068 GCA_045112425.1 Oscillospiraceae bacterium | reverse complement strand
CTTCTCGATTGTGAGCTTCCCGGCTCTCGCCGCGGCGATCATGCCGGCGTCCTCGCTCACGGGGATGAACGCGCCCGAGAGCCCGCCGACGTGGCTGGACGCCATCACGCCGCCCTTTTTCACCGCGTCGTTCAAGAGCGCGAGCGCTGCCGTCGTGCCCGGCGCGCCGACGCTCTCGAGCCCCATTTCCTCCAGAATGGCGGCCACGCTGTCGCCCACGGCGGGCGTCGGCGCGAGGGAGAGATCCACGATGCCGAACGGCACGCCGAGGCGGCTGGACGCCTCCTGCGCCGCAAGCTGGCCCATGCGCGTGATGCGAAAGGCGGTCTTCTTCACCGTCTCGGCCACCACGTCGAAGGGCTCGCCCCGCACGGCGCGCAGCGCGTGCTCCACCACGCCCGGGCCCGAGACGCCGACGTGCACCTCGCACTCCGGCTCGCCCACGCCGTGGAACGCGCCCGCCATGAAGGGGTTGTCCTCCACCGCGTTGCAGAACACGACGAGCTTGGCGCACGCCATGCCGCCGCGGTCGGCGGTCAGCTCCGCTGCGCGCTTGATGGTGATGCCCATCTCGCGCACGGCGTCCATATTGATCCCCGCGCGCGTGGAGCCGACGCTCACGCTCGAGCAGACGAGCTCGGTCTCGGCGAGCGCCTCGGGGATCGAGGCGATGAGCACGCGGTCGGCTTCCGTCATGCCCTTTTGCACGAGCGCGGAGAAGCCGCCGAGGAAGTTCACGCCGATCTCCTTCGCCGCCCGGTCGAGGGCTTTCGCGTAGGGCACATAAGAGCCTGCGCCGGTGCCCGCGCCGACGAGGGCGATGGGCGTCACGGACACGCGCTTATTCACAATCGGGATGCCGAGCTCGGCCTCGAGCTCCTCGCCCGTCTTCACGAGGTTTCCCGCGAGGCGGCAGATCTTGTCATACACCTTCGTGCAGCTGCGCTCGATGTCCGTGTCCGCGCAGTCGAGCAGGGAGATGCCCATCGTGATCGTGCGGATGTCCAGATGCTGCTGGTCGATCATCTGGATGGTCTGCAGAATTTCATGTCTCTGAATCATGGCAGGCCCTCAGATTCTGTGCATGGCGTTGAAAACGTCTTCTCTCTGGGCGCGGATCTGCATGCCCATCTCCTCGCCCGCGTCCTTCAGGAGGTTTGCCAGCTTCGCGAACGGCACGGTGCACGCAGCGGCGTCCACCAGCATGATCATGGTGAAGTATTCCTGCAGCACGGTCTGGCTGATGTCCAGCACGTTCACGCCGTACTGGCTCAAAAGGTTCGTGACCGAGGCGATGATGCCCACGCGGTCTTTTCCGATGACGGTGACAATGGCGCGCATTTGCTTCCTCCTTACATCGTGTCGAATTCGTCCAGCGACTGTTCAAACGCCGGAACGAAATGCTCCAGAAAATAATCGACCTCCGGCAGCGCCATGCGCTCGAGCGCGGCGCGCGTCTGCTTCTCGGCGGCGAGAAATTCGTCGTTTCCCGCGCGGCGCTCGGCAATGCACTTGACGTAGGCCGAGAGCTTGTCCGCCGCCTTCACGAGCGGATCCTCCTGCATGGCCTCGCGGTAGGCGCCCTGCAGCTGATCCGGCAGGAGGGCGATGAGCTTCTCCACCGCCAGATGCTCCACCTCGTGGTAGGCGTTCGTGATCTCGCGGTTGTGATATTTGATCGGCGTGGGGAGGTCTCCGGTGAAGATCTCGCTCGCGTCGTGGTAGAGCGCCTGCACGGCGAGGGCGTTCGCGTCGCAGTCGACGCCGAGCACGTCGCGCCGGATCACGCCCAGCGCGTGGGCGAATACCGCCACCTCATGGCTGTGCTCCTGCACGTTCTCCGAGATCGCGTTTCGCATCAGCCCCCAGCGGGAGATATACTTCATGCGGCTGACCAGCGCAAAAAAACTGGATGGATTCATGGTAAGGCTCCTTACAATAGACAATCATCATATTTTACCATACGGCGGGGGAAAAGTAAATCGGAGAGTGGAAGGTGGAGTGTGGAGTGTGGAGCTGTGGTGTCGGCTAACGCCGACGGATTGAAAGACCCCCACCGTCACGGCTTTGCCGTGACACCTCCCCAAGAGGGGGAGGCAAGTGCTCCGGCGCACCCACTCGGCGCCCCCCTCTGGGGGAGCTGGCAGCCCGCAGGGCTGTCTGAGGGGGTTATCCAATCGCGCGAAGCGCACTTTTAAACTCCACTCTCCACTCTCCAAACTCCACTCTTTCCTTTCTCCCGCGCCTTGTGTTATACTGAACCCACAAACTGTAACAAAAAGGGGTGTTCGCATGAAAAAACGTCTGCTTTCCGTTCTTCTGGCGGTGCTGATGCTCTGCTCGCTCGCACCGGGGGCGCTGGCGGAGGATCTCACGCCCGTCAGCTCCTGGAACGACAACGCGCAGAGCTACCATCAGGGCGGCTGGACCTATGACTGGACCCATGAGTATTACACGCTGCTGCGCCACGCCAACCCGGTCTATTCCTACCTGTTCCAGCAGGGCGACGGCTTCTGCCGCGTGGAATACAACTGGTGGGAGCAGCCGCCGCAGCTGATTGTCGAGACCTATTCTGCCGATCGGACGATCCTCTCGCAGAAGACGCTCGAGATGGAACTGCCGCTCTTCGGCGGCTTCTTCGCCGGGGCGGACGCAAACTACTTCGTCTTCGGTCAGGCGCAGACCACGAAGACCGGCGACGACTCCGAGGAAGTCATCCGCGTCGTGAAATACTCCAAGGACTTCCGCCGGCTCGACAGCGTGAGCATTTACGGCAACAACACGACCGTGCCCTTCGACGCGAGCTCTCTGCGCATGGTCGAGGACGACGCGTATCTCTATGTGCACACCGGCCATGAAATGTACCAATCGAAAAACGACGGCTTGAACCATCAGGCGAACCTGACCTTCATCGTGCGCAAGAGTGATCTCACCGTCACGGATATCCGCAGCCGAGTCAGCAACAACGGCTATGGCTATGTCAGCCATTCGTTCAACCAGTTCATCCTGCTCGATGAGGGCAAGCTCGTCACGCTCGACCACGGTGACGCACATCCGCGCGCGCCGTTTCTCTGCCGCTGCGACGCCGCCGACAGCGACGGCAAGGCGGTCTCCTATCCCAAAAACCTCGAGAGCGTCAACCTGATGACCTTCCAGGGCGTCAGCGGTCAAAACGACACCGGCGCGAATCTGGGCGGCCTCGTCGCCACCGCCACGCATTATCTCGTCGCGGGAAGCAGCGTGGATCAATCGCTGGAGGATATTGATCTGGACTTTGAGCAGCGCAACGTCTTCATCTGCGCCGTGCCGAAGGACTCGCTCACCGCGGACAGCGTGCAGACTTACTGGCTCACGCGCTATCCCGCCGGCGTGGCGGAGGAGGATCTCCAGCGCGTCTCCACGCCGCACCTCGTGGCGCTGCCCGACGGGCGCGCCATGGCGCTCTGGACGCTGGACGACACGCTGTATTATCAGTTCCTCGCCGCGAACGGCGAGCCGACCGGTGAGGTCAAAAGCCGCACGGGCAGACTCTCCGACTGCGCGCCGACGGTCATCGACGGTCTCGTGCAGTGGTACGTCACCGAGCGCGGCACGCCGTCGTTCTATGCCATTGACCCGAGCGAGCAGCCGCACACCGAGCATGTGCCCGGCCTGCAGGGCGCCGTGAATCCCGACTGCCTCTTTGAGGGCTACACCGGCGACACGGTCTGCGTCGTCTGCGGAGAGCTGCTGGAAAAAGGCTCCGTCGTTCCCGCCCTCGGCCACACCTGGGGGCCGGCCGAGGTGGAGCAGGAGCCGACCTGCACCAAAAGCGGCTATACGAAGATCACCTGCACCGTCTGCGGCGCGTGGACGTATCAGAACCTTCCCGCCCTCGGCCATGACTGGGGCGACTGGGAGACCGTGACGCCCGCCACGGAGGACGCGAGCGGGCTCGAGCGCAGCACCTGCGCGCGCTGCGGCGAGACCGAGACGCGCGAAGTGGAACCCCTCGGCCACACGCACGAGCTGGTCTATGTGCCGGGCAGAGACGCCTCCTGCACCGAGCCCGGCTATGAGGAATTCTGGCGCTGCAGCGGCTGCGGCAGGCTCTTCGAGGATGCGAGCGGCTGGTGGGAGATCGACGCGCCCGAGCAGACGGACGCCCTCGGTCACGACTGGGGCGACTGGAAGGTGACAAAGCCTGCCACGCTGGACGCCGAGGGCGAGGAGACGCGCACCTGCGCGCGCTGCGGCGAGGCCGAGAAGCGCACCGTCGCCAAGCTCACGCCGACGAATCCCTTCACCGACGTGGCAAAGGGGGAGTATTACTATGACCCCGTTCTCTGGGCGGTGAACCACGTTCCGCAGATCACAAACGGCACGAGCCCGACCACCTTCTCCCCGAACGCCACGTGCACGCGCGGCCAGGTCGTTTCCTTCCTTTGGCGCGCCATGGGCTGCCCCGAGCCGAAGAGCACGCGCAATCCCTTCAAGGACGTGAAGGCGAGCGACTATTACTATAAGCCCGTCCTCTGGGCGGTGGAAAAGGGGATCACGAACGGCACGAGCGCAACGGCCTTCTCGCCGAACAGCCCGTGCACACGCGCTCACGTCGTTACGTTCCTCTGGCGCGCGCACGGAGAGCCGGAGGCCGGCAGCCGCAACCCGTTTACCGATGTGCCGGGCGGGCAGTATTACACCGACGCGGTGCTCTGGGCCGTGTCGAAGAATATTACCAACGGCACGAGCGAGACCACCTTCTCGCCCGCGAGGCCGTGCACGCGCGGGCAGATCGTCACCTTCCTCTACCGTGATCTGGGAGACTGACGCGCCGCATCTGAATATCATTGATAGCAAAGGGGTGTTCCCATGAAAAAACGACTGCTTTCCGTCCTGCTGGCGGTGCTGATGCTCTGCTCGCTCGCGCCGTGGGCGCTGGCGGAGGAGCTCACGCCCGTCAGCTCTGCAAACGACAATGCGCAGAGCTATCATCAGGGCGGCTGGGAGGGCAATATGCGCTATACGCGCTATGCCAGCCCGGTGAATTCCTATCTGATCGAGCAGGGTGACGGCTTCTGCCGCGTGGAATACGTTCCGGGCGATCCGGCGCAGCTCGTCATCGAGACCTACGGCGCGGACCGAACCATCCGCTCGCAGAAGACGCTCGAGCTGGAGCTGCCGCTCTTCGGCGGCTTCTTCGCCGGGAAGGACGCGAACTACTTCGTCTTCGGTAGGGAGCAGTCCACCAAGACCGGCAACGACGCCGAGGAAGTGATCCGCGTCGTGAAATACTCGAAGGACTTCAAGCGCCTCGGCAGCGTGAGCATCCGGGGCAACAACACGACCGTGCCCTTCAACGCGGGCTCCCTGCGCATGGTCGAGGACGGCGCGTATCTCTATGTGCACACCTCGCACGAGATGTATCAGAAGGAGGACGGCGTGAACCATCAGGCAAACCTGACCTTCGTCGTGCGCAAGAGCGATCTCACCGTCACCGATATCCGCAGCGGCATCGTGAGCTTCGACTACGGCTATGTCAGCCACTCGTTCAACCAGTTCATCGTGCTCGATGAGGGGAAGATCGTCACGCTCGATCACGGCGACGCGTATCCGCGCTCTGCGTATCTCTACCGCTGCGGCGCTGCCGACAGCGACGGAAAGTGCCTCCCGTCGTTTTCCAACGGCAAGGATGGCGAGGGCGTCGGCCTGATGACTTTCCCGAGCACAGAGGAACACTATAACGCCACGGGCGCGAGCTTCGGCGGTCTCGTCGCCACGGCCACGCATTACCTCGTCGCCGGCTCCGGCGTGGATCCGAGCGAGGAGAACCTGAGCCTGGACGCTTCCCAGCGCAACATCTTCGTCTGCGCTGTGCCGAAGAACTCGCTCAGGGAGAGCAGCGTGCAGACTTACTGGCTCACGCGCTATCCCTCCGTCGTGTCGGCGGAGGACGCCGTGCGCGTCTCCACGCCGCACCTCGTCCTCCTGCCCGACGGGCGAGCCATGGTGCTCTGGACGCTGGACAACACCCTCTTTTATCAGCTCCTCGGCGCGAACGGCGCGCCGGTCGGCGAGGTAAAGACCCGGGTGGGCGCGCTCTCCGACTGCGCGCCGACGGTCATCCGCGGCCTCGTGCAGTGGTATGTCACCGATGGAGGCGCCCCGGTGTTTTACGCCATCGACCCGAACGGGCAGGCACACACGAAGCATGAGCCCTGCGTGCAGGGAGCGAAAGACCCCGACTGCCTCTATGAAGGCTATACCGGCGACACGGTCTGCATCGCCTGCGGCGAACTGTTGGAAAAGGGCTCTGTGATCCCCGCACGCGGTCACGCCTGGGATGCGGGCGAGGTGGAGCAGGAGCCGACCTGTACCGGCAGCGGCGACCGGCTGCTGAAGTGCACCGTCTGCGGCGCGTGGACGTATCAGCACCTCCCGGCCCTCGGTCACGACTGGAGCGCGTGGGAGACCGAGACCGCTGCTACGGAGAACTCCGACGGCTGGGAAACGCGTGCCTGCGCGCGCTGCGGAGAGACTGAGACGCGCCGCATCCCGATGATCGGGCACACGCATGATTTGGTCTGGTCGGAAGGAAGAGCGCCCACCTGCAGGGAAAACGGCCTGATGGAAGGCTATTTCTGCGGTGGGTGCGGGCAGTTCTTTTCGGATCCCGAGGGGCAGCACCGGATCGACGACGCCGTCATTCCTCCGCTTGCGCATCACTATGTCGATATCGTCACGCCGGCGACCTGCACGGAATACGGTCAGGTCATCCGCTCCTGCGATCGCTGCGGTGACAGCATTTACGGAGACTACAACACGCCCACGCTCGGGCACGACTGGGGCGCGTGGAGGGCGACGAAGCCCGCCACACTGGATTCTGACGGCGAGGAGACGCGCAGCTGCACGCGCTGCGGCGAGAGTGAGCATCACATCGTCGCCCGACTCACGCCCGACCAGACGCCTGTGACGCCGGCAAATCCCTTCACCGACGTGGCAAAGGGGGAGTACTACTATGACCCCGTTCTCTGGGCGGTGAATCACGTTCCGCAGATCACAAACGGCACGAGCCCGACCACCTTCTCCCCGAACGCCACGTGTATGCGCGGCCAGGTCGTCACGTTCCTGTGGCGCGCCATGGGCTGCCCCGAGCCGAAGAGCACGAAAAACCCCTTCACGGACGTGAAGTCGGGCGATTACTACTACAAGCCCGTCCTCTGGGCGGTGGAGAACAACATCACGAACGGCACGAGCGCAACGGCCTTCTCGCCGAACAGCCCCTGCACGAGAGCGCATGTGGTCACATTCCTCTGGCGCGCGCATCAGGAGCCCGCCGCGGGCAAGACGAATCCCTTCACCGACGTGCCCGCCGGACAGTACTACACCGACGCGGTGCTCTGGGCGGTGTCGAAGAACATCACGAACGGCACGAGCGCGACGACCTTCTCACCCGGCAAACCCTGCACGCGCGGACAGATCGTCACCTTCCTCTACCGCGATCTGGCCAAATCATGAACCATCCAAAAAGCGAACAGAGACCGCCAAACGGCGGTCTCTGCTTCTTTTGGGAATCTTTAACAAATATAAAGACGCTTCGTCTATTTTCATACATCAGGTCGTAGAAAACTCCAAATTTTCTTGCTTTTTGCCTTGTTTTCATGTATTATAGTAACGTCTTACTATCATTTTGGAGCCGTTTTTTCGCCCGCATGTCCGGTCTTCAACACGCATGGGAGAGAGGTGTTGACGAACGCGGACGGAGATGCGAAAAAACGAGCGGGAACGGGAAGAATTATTCGAGGGAAAGGAATTGTTATGAAAAGAACACTCTCAGTTTTGCTGCTGATCTGCATGTTCGTTTCGCTGTTCTCCGGCATGGCGTTTGCCGTGGAGGAGACGAAAGTGGATGCGCAGGCTGTCACCGAGACCGAGGCGGAGGCGGCGCCGAAGCTGCTCGCTGCCGCGAAGGAAAGCAATCTGAAGGCGATTTTCAACTCCAGGCTCTATGTGGAGAAGAACGAGGCCGCCGGTCTCGAGGGCAAGGTCGTCGTCCAGCTCGATCTGATCGGCGCGACAGGCACGCTCTATCTCCCCGGCAAGGCCGACGCGGCGCAGCTCGCCTTCTCCTGGGAGGACACGGGCATCACCGTCTCGAAGGACGGCGTGGTGTTCGAGAGCGGCACCGCTCCCGTCGCCCCCGCGGGCGAGAGCGTGACCTACAAGATCACCAAGGGCTATGCCTTTGCCTATCTGACGGTCAAGACCGTGAAGGGCTCCGCGGCCGTCGAGCCCATGTTCCTCGAGCTCGATGAGAGCCTCGGCACCATCGACGCCATGAATTCCGACGAGACGCACGAGACCCCCTGCTACGGCAACGTGCACTTCGACGGCGCGGACAACGCCGTGAGCATCAAGGGCCGCGGCAACTCCACCTGGGGTCTGCCGAAGAAGCCCTATAACATCACGCTCTACAAGAAGTATGACTTCGAGAAGAAAAAAGCGGTTTCGTTCATCGAGGGCGTTGAGGCCAAGAAGTGGTCGCTGCTCGCGAACTTCTTTGACAATTCTCTCATCCGCAACAAGATCGCCATGGATCTCGCGAGCCAGCTCAGCATCGGCCTCAAGAGCCGCTTTGTCGATCTCTGGATGAACGGCGAGTATCTCGGCAACTATCTCATGACGCCGAAGAGCGACTATGCCGCGCCCGACGGCGGCTACCACCTCGAGAACGACAACTATCTCGATTCCGAGGATCCGCAGTTCAAGATCCCCGGCATGTACGCCATCGGTGATACGCTGAGCGACGACGGCTACTATAACCTCATGACCGTCAAGGACATCGGCGACGACGCGGCGGACGCCGGCGTCGGCCCCGCCGAGATCGAGGCGTATTTCACCGAGGCGTGGAACGCTCTTGAGGACTTTGACTCCGAGAACTATCAGAACTACTTCGACCTCGAATCCTGGGCGAAGATGTTCCTCATGTACGAGGTCTCCAAGACCTACGACTGCTTCGCGGGCAGCCTGCTCATGCACCGCGACGGCCTCACCGAGAACGACAAGCTCATCGCCGGCCCCGCCTGGGACTATGACGTCGCCTTCGGCCGCACGCTCCATAAGTTCCTCGTCGGCGTGGCGGAAAACGTGCAGCTCAACGCCGAGGGCTGGTACAACGACAGCATCGGCCTCATCGCCGTCGACAAGCCCGTGAGCCTCCTGCAGGAGCTCGGCAAGCACGCGAGCTTCATGCGCGCCGTGGCGAAGGTCTATACCGCCAATCAGGCGATCTTTGACGATCTCGCGCCGAACGTCGACCGCCAGCGCGAGGTCATCCGCGACTCCGCCCTGATGAACAACGTCCTCTGGGGCACGAACAGCATCTGCGCGGACTATCTCGTCGCGCCAAACACGATGAACCTGCTCGGCACCGGCAAGTATGCCCTGAACTACGAAGTGACCCTCACCTGGGAGAACTATGTGAACAACCTGCGCGAGTTCTGCTCCAAGCGCGTCATGTGGCTCTCCGATCACCTCTGGCAGGCGGCGGCGCCCGCCGGCTCCATCGTGAAGAAGGCCTCTGCGAGCGGCGTGGTGCTGCAGGCGCAGGTCACCTCCGGCAATGAGAACAACACCTTCCAGTGGCAGGTGCTCGAGGGCGATGCTTGGACCGACATCCCCGGCGCCACGGCCGACCGCTTCGTGCCCGAGGCGGAGGAGGCCGAATACCGCTGCGTGGTCAGCAATGCCGGCGCCGTGATCACGACACAGCACGGCGGCCGCGTCACCACCCGGACCGAGACGGCCTTTGATCCCGCCGAGGTCACCGTCGGCGTGGAGGAGATGCAGCTCTCCAACGGCGAGCTCACCCTTGCCCTGAACGGACAGGAGGTCGGCGAATATACCTTCACCCAGGTCAAGGGCGGCTGGACGATTCGCAATGCCGCCGGCAAGTGTCTCTCCGTGAGCGGCAAGACGATCACCTGGACGGGTGACGCTATGGTCTGGCGCTATGAAAACGGCGCCTTTGTCACCACGGCTGCCCTTGCGCGCACCGCGCTCGGCTGGCTCATCACGCTCGGCTATCAGCGCGACGTGGCGCTCACCGTGAGCGGCGGCAGCCTTGCCGTTACCACCGGCTCCGGCGCAGCGGCGACCTTCCTCAAGACGGTCGCAGAATAAAGCAATCAGCGGCAGCGCCGATAAAATCAGCATAAGGTTTTATCGGCGCTCTGCCTTTTATGGGGAAGCGCTGAAGCAATCCGCATCCTTCGATTTCATCAGCGCTTCCATCGAGAGATGAAAAGGGAACGAACGGGAAAGGAGCACTATGAAAAAACCAATCTCCATCGTCCTGCTGCTGTGCATGCTCGTCACGCTGTTTTCCGGCATGACCTTTGCAGTGGAGGATCCGGCGCAGCCGGATGAAAGCGCACAGGTCGCGGAAATCGCATCCGAGACCGCCGAAGAGGCCGCCGAGGCCGCAGAAACGGAGGCCGCCGAAGCCGTCGAGGCCGAAGCCGCGGAAGCGGACGCCGCCGAGACCGAAGCGCCGGAGGCGGCGGAAGAGCCCTCCCTGCGCGATTCGCTCGAGACGGTCTGGCAAAAGCCCCTCTATGTCGCGCCGAATGCCGAGGCCGGACTCACCGGCAAGGTCGTCGTGAAGCTCGATCTGCTCAAGCACCTCGGCACGCTCTATCTCCCCGGCAAGGCGGACGTCTCCCGCCTCTGCTTCAGCTGGGATGACCCCGCCGTCACCGTGAAGGCGGACGGCACGGTCTATGAGAGCGGCACGGCCCCCGTGCCCGCTGCCGGCGAGAGCAGGACCTATCAGATCCTCAAGGGCAAGGCCGTCTCCCTCGTCACGATCAAAACCGTGCAGGGCTCCGCGGCCGTCGAGCCCATGTTCCTCGAGCTCGATGAGAGCCTCGGCACCATCGACGCCATGAACGCCGATGATGAGCACGAGACGAAGTGCTTCGGCAAGGTGCTCTTCGACGGAAACGACAACTTCGTCTCCATCAAGGGCCGCGGCAACTCCACCTGGGTCTTCCCCAAGAAGCCCTATAACATCACGCTCTATAAGGACGCGACCTACGAGAAGAAGGAGAAGGTCGTCTATATCCCCGGCGTCAAGAAGTGCAACAAGTACTGCCTGCTCGCCAATTACCTTGACAACTCCCTCGTCCGCAACAAGGTCGCCATGGATCTCGCCAACGGTCTCGGCATCGGCCTCGGCACCCGCTACGTCGATCTCTGGATGAACGGCGAGTATCTCGGCAACTATCTCATGACGCCGAAGAAGGATCTCAACGTCAAGGACAGCGGCTACCTGCTCGACAATGACCACATCCCCGAGGACGTCGACCAGTTCCAGATCGACGGCATGCACGACATGCTCTTCAAGCACAACCGCATCAACATCGAGGATCTCGGCGACGATCTCGAGGAGATCGGCTACGGCATTGACGACATCAAGCCCTATATCGACGAGGCCTTCGCCGCCCTCACCGACTACGACTCCGAGAACTATCAGAACTATTTCGATCTCGAATCCTGGGCGAAGATGTTCCTCATGGTCGAGGTCTCCAAGACCTATGACTGCTACGCCGGCAACTTCCTCATGCGCCGCGACGGCATCACTCCCGAGGATAAGCTCATCGCCGGCCCTGCCTGGGATTATGACATCGCCTTTGGCCGCACGCTCCACAAGTTCCTCGTCTGGCAGACCGAGCCCACGCAGCTCAACGCCGAGGGCTGGTTCAACGACAGCGTCGGCGCCATCCTCGTCGATGAGCCCGTGAGCCTCCTGCAGGAGCTCGGCAAGCACGCTTCCTTCGTGCGCGAGGTCGCGCGGGTCTATCACGAGAACGTTGCGCTCTTTGAGGATCTCGCCGCGAACGTCGACCGCCAGCGCGAGGCCATCCGCGCCTCCGCGCTGATGAACAACGTCCTCTGGGGCACGCACAGCCTCAGCGCCGATTATCTCATCGCGCCGAACACGATGAGCCTGCTCGGCACGGGCAAGTACGCCCTGCACTATGACGTCACCTTCACCTGGGATAACTACGTCAACAACGTCAAGGAATTCTGCACCAAGCGCGTCATGTGGCTGTCGGATCATCTGCTCACCGAGGCGCCCGAGGGCACCGTCGTGCAGAAGGTGCTCGATGACGGCAGCGTCCAGCTCGAGGTGCAGCTCACCGCCGGCGACGGCAAGAACACCTATCAGTGGCAGAAGCTCGAGGACGAGGAATGGGTCGACCTGCCCGACGCCACCGAGCAGAAGCTCAAGCTCGACGCCGCCGAGGTGGAGGACGCGACCTATCGCTGCGTCGTGAACAATGAGAGCACCGTCGTCACGCAGGTGCACGGCGGCAGCGTCACCATCCCCGCCGAGACGGCGCTCACGCCCGATCCCGAGAGCGATCCCATCCGCATGACGGCCACCGAGCTGCGCGAGGGCACCCTCACGCTCACGCTCGGCGGCAAGGACGTCGGCGACTATACCTTCGCCCGCTCGGGCGACGGCTGGACGATCCGCAACGCCTCCGGAAAGTATCTGAACGCGAGCATCTGGGGCGTCAACTGGTCGCGCACACCGCTCGTCTGGCAGCTGAAGGACGGCGTCTTCACCGCCACGACCACCGCCGCGAGAACGAGCCTGTTCAAGCTCATCTCGCTCGGCTACCTCATTGACGTGCAGCTGACCGTCGAGAAGGGCGCGCTTGCCACGACCACCGGCGCCGGTCTGCCGGCCGGCTTCCTCACGACTGTCGAAAACCGATAAGCTTGAGAGAGGGAATAAATGATGAAGAAGATTCTGTCTGTTTTGCTCTGCGCCGTGCTGCTGCTCACAGCGCTCGGTGTGCCGGCCTTCGCCGTGAACGCGGAGGACTATGCCGACCTTCCGTATAAAAACTACTGCTATCTGGGCGACAGCATCTCCTGGGGCTACGGCCTCGATCCCACCATGGACAATCACGACAAGTTCAGCCTCGGCAAGCGCGTGCCCGGTTCGTTTACGGACATCATCGGCAGCGTTCTGGAGGCGAACAGCGACGCCGTCGTGGTGAATCCCGCCGCCTCGTCCGGCAGCCGCCTGTGCGACTACCGCATCCTGCTCGAGCGCGGCATGGGCGTGGAGAACCCCTATGACCGCGTGAACGACTGGTACGGCAACCGCCATCCCGAGCGCACCGCGGTGCTCCGCGAATCGGGCGACCAGATTGTTGCCTGGGTGCGTGAGGCCGATCTCATCACCCTGCAGGTCGGCATCAACGACCTCACCGCCGCGCTCGTGAACGCGCTCTATGCCACGGGTCTGGTGGATCTGGACAAGATCCAGCAGCTCTCGCTCTCCGATCCCTCTACGCTCGCGGACTACCTCAAGACCGCGCTGACCAACGTCTGCCAGAGCCCGGACGTGCTCGGCAATGTTATCCGCACCTTCAACAGCGAGGTCATGGAGATCCGCGCCAACGCCCGTGAGGTTCTGAAGGACGTCGTCGCGCTCGCGCCCAAGGCGGATATTGTCGTCGTCGGCTATCACAAGGCGGTGCAGGAGCTGCGCATCATCGGCGGCACGGACTTCTCCGTGATCTTCGATATCGCAAACGCCGCGCTCGTCTCCCTCAACGACTACTATGCCTCCCTCGCGGACGGGTACGCCAACGTCTACTATGTCGATGCGCCGAACGCCTCCGTCTTCTATCCCGAGGGCACGCATCTGATCGACATCGCGAAGGACATCAAGGGCTTCCTCTACGGCGTCCATCCGGACCACGAGGGCCATGCCTACATCGCCGACCGCGTGCTCGATGCGCTTAAGGAGATCAACACCGGCTGCCGCCACGAGCACACGAAGAACGTCTGCGAGACGAAGAAGCTCGCCTGCGGCGTTGAGGTCGTCAGCACCGAGTACTGCCTCGACTGCGGCGAGGTGCTCCACTGGGGCAAGGTCGTCACGCCCGACGCGACCTACACCGTGCCGTCCTATACGGTCACGAACGCCGTCAGCACCGTGCTTGGCAACATCCACCGCGTTGTCGGCCACATCTTCGGCGGCCTGATCAAGGCGACGACGAAGTAAGGAACGATCCAATGAAAAAGCAGACGCTCTGCTGAGCGTCTGCTTTCACTTTTCCGGCAGCCGCGCGAGTGCAAACGCCAGAAACCGCTTTGCCGCCGGGGAGCGGTGCTCCGGCCTGACCGCCGCGATGCCGATGGGCACCTCCATGCGCGGCTCGGTCGGGAGCACCGCCACGCCCGTGAGATCGTGCCCGTAGGCGAGCACGCCGTTGTTGAGCGCCACGCCGAGCCCCGCCGCCACGAGCGACGCCGTCGCGCGCGTGTCAATCGTCGTATACCGCGTGTTCGGGCGGACGCCGAGCGCGGCGAAGGCGCGGGCGTTGTCCGTCTCCTGCCCGGGGTAGGTGTCGATGTAGGCGTCCGTCTCAAAGTCCGCCATCGGGTACACGCCGTCCTTTACGCGCGGGTGCGCCGCCGGCACCCACGCCATCAGCGGGTCGTCTCTCAGCGGGATGAAATCAAACTCGCCCTCGCGCCGGCTCACGACGCACAGATCCGCCTCGTGCCGCTCGAGCGCGGCGCAAAGCGGCGTGCTGCTGTCCTGCAGAATGCGCACCTCGATGCCCGGATGCCGCGCTGAAAACGCCGCGATCACCTGCGCCAGCCAGTCGTAATAAATGCCGTAGATGCACCCGATGCGCACCGTGCCGGTCTCGAGCCCGCGCAGGGCGGCGGTCTCCTGCCGGAGCTGCTCGTCGAGCCGCGCGAGCGCGCGGAGGGTCGGCAGCAGCGCGCGGCATTCCTCCGTCGCCTCCACGCCGTGCCGGCCGCGCCGCAGCAGCGGCAGCCCCGTCTCGGCCTCCATCGCCGCCATCATCCGGCTCACGCCCGAGGGCGTGTAGCCCAGCGCCTGGGCCGCCGCGGACAGGCTGCCCGATTCCAGCACCTGCAGCAGCGCCGCGCATTTCGCCGTGTCCATCCACGTTCCTCCTTTGCGGAAATGTCAAAGAAACATTGAAGAACAATCGCTTTACGCAAGGATAACACGGGAGTACGATATCGTCAAGAATCCAAACCGGGAGGGAATGGTATGAATCGCCGCGTTTCCGAAATGCTGCTCGCGTCCGTCATTGCGGCGCGGGCGACGAGCTATCTGTTTTCCAAGCTGATTCTGGAGGGGATGGGCCTGTTCAATCTCATGGCCGTCCGCTTTCTGATCGCCTTTGCGCTGCTCTCGGCGCTGTTTTTTCGGCGCCTGAGGCGCATGGACCGGCGCACGCTCTTTGGCGGCATGGTCATGGGCGCGCTCTATTTTCTCACCATGACGGCGGAGCTCAGCGGCTTAAAGCGCGTGCCCTCGAGCACCGTCTCCTTTCTGGAGAACACGGCCATCGTCTGGGTGCCGCTGCTCTCCGCCGCGCTCGCCCGCCGCGCGCCGGAGCGAAAGACCGTGCTCTCGGCGGCGCTCTGTCTCGCGGGCGTGGGGCTCCTGACGCTCTCGAGCGCGTTCGGCTTCGGCGCGGGGGAGGCGTTCTGCCTCGCGGCGGCGCTGCTGTACGCCTCGGCCATCCTCGTCACCGACCGGCTCACGCACGGGAAGATGGACGCCCTCGCCGCGGGCGTCGTGCAGGTCGGCACCATCGGCGCGCTCGGCCTCGTCTCCGCCCTCCTCTTCGAGACGCCGCGCCTGCCGCAGGGCGGCACGGAGTGGCTCGGCATCCTCGCGCTCGCCGTCGTGTGCACAGGCTTCGGCTTCACGCTGCAGCCCGTGGCGCAGCGCGGCACCACCGCCGAGCGCGCGGGGCTCTTCTGCGCCGTGAATCCCATGGTCGCCGCCGCGCTCGGCGCCGTGTTCCCGCAGGAGACGCTCTCGCTGCAGAGCCTCGCCGGCATGGGTCTCATTCTGCTCGGCATTCTCGTCACCGGCGTCCGGCTCCCGGCGCCTTCACGCCGGAAAGCACTTGCAACCGCGCCCGCTCTGGGCTACAATGAAGAAAAAACCGGAAATTGCAGGTGATTTTCCATGACCAAGTTCATCACCGCCGCAGAAGCTGCGGCGCTCGTGCCCGATTTCGGCGCGCTCGCCGTGGGCGGGTTCAACGGCTTCGGCGCGCCGGACGCGCTGCTGCTCGCCCTGCGCGAGCGCTTTCTCGCCACCGGCAGCCCGGTGCAGCTCTCGCTGCTGAAGTCCGTCAGCGTCGGCGACCGGGGTGAGCGCGGCGTGAGCCGCATCGCGCTCGAGGGGCTCATTCAGAAGGTCGTTACCTCGCACGTGGGGCTCGAGCCCGCCATGGCGCGGCTCGTGCAGGAAAATAAGATCGCGGCGTATCTGTTCCCGCTCGGCACGATCACGGAGCTCTACCGCGCCGCCGCCTCGCACCGTCCGGGCGTGCTCACGCAGTGCGGCCTCGGCACCTTCGTCGATCCCCGGCTGGAGGGCGGCCGCGCCAACGAGCGCACGCAGACAGACCTCGTGCAGCTGCTGCGCCTGCAGGAGCAGGAGTGGCTGTTCTATCCCGCTATGCCCGTGGACGTCTGCTTCCTGCGCGGCACCTGTGCCGACCGGCGGGGCAACATCGTCTTTTCCAAAGAGGCGATGCACGGCGAGCAGCTGGAGGCCGCCGCCGCGGCGCGGAGCCACGGCGGCAAGGTCGTCGTGCAGGTGGAGCAGGTCGTGGACGGGGAGTTTGATCCGCGCGACGTGAAGCTCCATCACTTCATGGTCGATTACGTCGTCACCGCGCCGCCGGCTCTGCATCCGCAGGGCTTCGACTGCGACGAATACCGCCCCGAGGTCTCGGGCGAGGCGCGTGTGCCGCTCGGGAGTCTGCCCGCCATGCCGCTCCATGCGCGCAAGCTCTGCGGCCGCCGTGCGGCGCTCGAGCTGCACGCGGACACGCTCGTGAATCTCGGCATCGGCGTGCCTGAGGCCGTCGCCGCCGTGGCGGCGGAGGAGGGCGTCTCGGATCGGATCACGCTCTCGATTGAGTCGGGCGTGCTCGGCGGCGTGCCGCTCTCCGGTCTCGGCCTCGGCGGCACGACGAATCCGGAGGCCATCTATAAAATGCCGGACATGCTGAACATCTATGACGGCGGCGGCCTCGATCTCGCCGTGCTCGGCATGGCCGAGATGGACGCTGAGGGCAATGTGAACGTCTCGAAGTTCGGCGGCCGCGTCATCGGCCCCGGCGGGTTTATCGACATCTCGCAGAACACGCGAAACGTGATCTTCACCGGCACCTTCACGGCGGGCGGGCTCGAAACCGTCTGCGAGGGCGGGCGCCTCCGCATCGAGCGGGAGGGGCGGGCGCAGAAGCTCGTCTCTCAGGTCGAGCAGATCACCTTTTCCGGCCAGACCGCGCGCCGGCAGGGCCAGCGCGTGCTCTATGTGACCGAGCGCGCCGTCTTCCGTCTCGCGCCCGAGGGCGTGGAGCTCATCGAGATCGCCCCCGGCATGGATCTTGAGCGCGATATCCTCGCACACATGGGTTTCCGCCCGATCATCAGCCCGAAGCTGAGGGAGATGGACGGGAGGATTTTCCGCGATGCCCCGATGGGGCTGCACATCTAACTTGCCTCCCCTCTGGGGGAGGTGGCCGAGCGAAGCGAGGTCGGAGGGGGCCCCCTCAGTCCGCTTCGCGGACAGCTCCCCCGGAGGGGGAGCCAAGTGCGTGCTTGCAATTTTTCAACAGCAATGTTATAATCCCTGCATATATCATCACGGCTGTGATGGAGTTTGAGTAAAAGCAGCGTTTCCGCTTCAGAGAGCGCCCGGCTGGTGCGAGGGCGTGCGGCCTCTGCTTTGAAGTACCCTCCGGAGCCGCTGCCTGAACGCAATTGCCATTGCCATTAGGGTCAGTCGGGTGCGCCCGTTATCGCGCGGATGTGCAAGGCACATCGTGAGCCGCGCTCTGTGAGGAGCACGGAAGCCAGAGGTGGTACCGCGTTTACACGCCCTCTGTTCCCGTAACGGGAACAGAGGGTTTTTATTTTGAAATCTATTTTATTGGAGGACATACAAAATGGGAATCTATGAAGAGCTTCAGGCCCGCGGTCTGATTGCGCAGGTCACGAACGAGGAAGAGATCCGCGAGATGGTCAACACCGGCAAGGCCCGGTTCTACATTGGCTTTGACTGCACGGCCGACAGCCTGACCGCCGGCCACTTCATGGCGCTCACGCTCATGAAGCGCCTGCAGCAGGCGGGCAACCAGCCCATCGCCCTCATCGGCGGCGGCACGACCATGATCGGCGACCCCTCGGGCCGCACCGACATGCGCAAGATGCTCACGCGCGAGGACATCAACCACAACGCCGAGTGCTTCCGCCGCCAGATGGAGAAGTTCATCGAGTTCGGCGAGGGCAAGGCCATCATGGTCAACAACGCCGACTGGCTCTTGGATCTCAACTACGTCGACGTGCTGCGCGAGGTCGGCGCGTGCTTCTCGGTGAACAACATGCTGCGCGCCGAGTGCTACAAGCAGCGCATGGAAAAGGGCCTGAGCTTTTTTGAGTTCAACTACATGATCATGCAGAGCTACGACTTCTACTACCTCTTCCAGCACTACGACTGCAACATGCAGTTCGGCGGCGACGACCAGTGGTCGAATATGCTCGGCGGCACGGAGCTGATCCGCAAGAAGCTGGGCAAGGACGCCCACGCCATGACGATCACGCTCCTCACCGACTCGCAGGGCAAGAAGATGGGCAAGACCGCCGGCAACGCCGTCTGGCTCGACCCGAACAAGACCAGCCCCTTCGACTTCTACCAGTACTGGCGCAACGTCGACGACGCGGACGTGATGAAGTGCATTCGCATGCTCACCTTCCTCCCGCTCGAGCAGATCGACGAGATGGACAAGTGGGATGACTCGCGCATCAACGAGAAGAAGGAGATCCTCGCCATGGAGCTCACGACGCTCGTACACGGCGCCGAGGAGGCCGAGAAGGCCCGCAGCGCCGCCCGCGCGCTCTTTGCCGGCGGCGGAGACGACAGCACCATGCCCACCACGGAGCTCTCCGACGTGCCGGAAGACGGCATGGGCATCATTGACCTCATGCTCGCCTGCGGCCTTGCCGCCTCGCGCGGCGAAGCGCGGCGCCTGATTCAGCAGGGCGGCGTGCAGGCCGACGGCGAGAAGGTCACGGACATTGACTTCAAGGTCGCGAAGGAAGCCCTCGCCGCGGGCGTAAAGCTCCGCAAGGGCAAGAAGGTCTTCCACAAGGCCATCCTGAAATAAGATGCTCCGCATCACCCTGCTCGGCACCGGCGCCACAATGCCGACGCCGGAGCGCGCGCTCACGGCGATGTCGCTCTCCTGCCAGGGGCGGACGATCCTCTTCGACTGCGGCGAGGGCACCCAGCTGCAGATGCGGCGGCGCCATGTGAGCGCCGCGCGCATCGACCTCATCGCCCTCACGCACTACCACGGCGACCACATCTTCGGTCTGCCGGGGCTGCTGCAGACGATTGCCTGCCTCGGCCGGACGGAGCCGCTCTACTTCGCCGGGCCCGAGGGGCTCGAGCGCGCCATGGCGCCGATCTTCGCCCTCGCGGGGCCGATGCCGTTTGAAATTCGCGGCGTCACGCTCGATCAAAAGGGCGCGGAGCTCTCGGAGTTTCTCTCCGGCTGGCCGCGCGGGAGCGTGCTCTCCGCCGTGGAGACGGCGCACCGCGTGCCCAGCCAGGGCTATGTGTTTCACTTAAAGCGCGCCGGGCGGTTTTTGCCGGAACAAGCGGAAAAGCTCGGCGTCCAAAAGAGAGACTGGTCGCGCCTGCAGCGCGGCGAGCGCGTAAACGGCGTGCGCCCCGAGCAGGTCATGGGGCCGGAGCGCCCGGGGCTCACCGTCGCCTTCTCGGGCGACACGAAGCCCTGCCGCGCCTTCCGCCGTGCGGCAAAGGGCGCGGATCTTCTGATCCACGAGGCGACCTACGCCTCGGAGGCCGACCGCGCGGAGGCAAACCTCTGGGGGCACTCCACGTTTTCCGATGCGGCGAACGCCGCCGCGAAGGCCGGGGCAAAGCGCCTCTGGCTCACGCATCTGTCGCAGGCGATTGAGGACGAGAGCGCCGCGCTCGACGCGGCAAGGGCAATCTTCCCCGCAGCGGAATGCCCGCCGGACGGACACAGCATCCGCCTGTCGTTTCCGGAGGAAGTCTCCAATCCGTACGCGGGCGATTCGTGAATCGCCCCTACATACACCTTCCCGAATGGAGCAACGCTTATGAAACCCTTTGACGATCTGATGCTGCGGCGCGAGCGCATCTGCGGCTGGATCTGGCTGCCGATCCACGTGATTCTGCTGCCGCTGTTTTTCGTGCCGGTGGTCTATCTGCTCGTCGGCCCGGACAAGCTCACCGAGGCCGGCACGAACGTGATCTATTACCTGATCAGCTTCGTGTTCGTGCTCGCCGCGTTCTGGAACTTCCTGCGCGAGAGCTTCGACCGCTTCGTGGGCAATCTCCGCCGCGTCATCCTCGTGATGGCCATCGCCTACGTTCTGCAGCTCGGGCTCTCGCTCGTGCTGCAGCTCGTGACGGGCATGCTCGGCGAGCTCGAAACGCCGAACAACGACGCCATCGGCGAGCTCGCCAACCTCGAATACAACAAGATGTTCGCCGTGGCGGTGCTCATGGCGCCGATTGTGGAGGAGGTGCTGTTTCGCGGCGTGCTCTTCGGCTCGCTCGCGCGGCGTCACCGCTGGCTCGGCTGGGTCGTGTCGATTGCGGTGTTCTGCCTGTACCACGTCTGGCAGTTTGCCGTCGTGGCGCAGGACTGGACAGTGCTGATCGACGCGATTGAATACATCCCGCTCTCCGCCGCGATCACCTACTGCTACGACCGCACCGAAACGATCTGGACGCCGATCTTCTTCCACATCTTCACCAATTCGCTGGCGCTGGCATACATGGCCTCCGGCGGCTAAGACGCAAAAAACATCGGCCTCACCCTGATTGGGTGAGGCCGGGTTTGAGACTGTCAAAGAACCATGTTCTTTGACAGTCGAAGAGATACTCGCGCTCCATCGCGGCAGGCGTTGCCCGCCTTGGTCGGCGC